>JAIEOP010000509.1 GCA_019750465.1 Acetobacteraceae bacterium
ACCTTCCGCTCCCTGACGGGCCGCGAACCGAGCGACGGGGCTCCGGAAGCGGAGGCCGCCCGGCCCCGCGACGGCACCGATCCCCGCGCCGTCGCCGCCCGCGCGACCGTCGAGGCGGGACGCGCCGCCGAGCGCCTGGTCCAGGTGCGCGACCGGCTGAACCCCGAGGTGGCGCTGCAGCTCCGCCATGAGCGCGACGCGTTCGGCGAGCCCTGGGGGACGCGGTTGGCGGTGCTGTTCACCATCCCGCTCGGCAGCCCGCCCCTGCAGCGGGAGCGGATGGCGGCCGCGCAGGCGATCACCACCGCCGGCAGCGCCGCTTCCATCGTAGCGGACCGCTCCGTCGAGGGCGGCGTCGCGCGGGCTCGGGAGGCCCAGGACGCGGCCGCCTCCGTGCTGCGCTCGGCTGACGGCCGGCACGCGGCGCTCGCAGGGCAGACGGCCCTATACGAGGCGGCCTGGCGCGCCGGCGAGCTGCCCCTCATCGAGGTGATCCGCGCCCGCACCGCGCTGGCGGAGGCCGACGCGGCGCGGCTGCGCGCCCGCGTCGCCGTCGGCCGCGCCGCCTCGGGCCTCAACCAGGCCTTCGGGGTGGAGCCGCGATGAGGTTGCTCCTGCCCGTCCTCGCCGCCGCGCTGGGGCTCGGCGCGACCACGCCAGCCGGCGCCGCGGGCATCCGGGAGGGCTTCCAGGGGGCGCTCGGTCTCAACGCCGATCTGCGCGCGCTGGAGGCGCAGCGTCCCGTCCTGGACGCCCGCCGCGCCCGGGCCGACGCGCTGCTGCCGCTCGCGCCCTCGGTCGGCGGCGGCGTGCGCACGGGCATCGGCTCGCAGAACCCCGGCTACCTCCAGCTTCAGGCCGCGGCCACAGCGCCGCTCTGGCTGCCGGGCGAATCCCGCGCCCTGCGGGGTCTCGCCGAGGCGCAGGGTGCGGCCAACACGCAGCAGGTCGCCCGGGCGCGGCTGCTGCTGGCAGGCATGGTGCGGGACGCCTACTGGACCTGGGCAGTCGCCGCCGCCGCGCAGGAGGCGCAGCGCGGACGGCTGGCACAGGCCCGGGCGCTGGAGCGCGACGTCGGCCGCGGCGTGGAGGCCGGGAACGTCGCCCGGGCCGACCTGCTGGTTGCCACCGCCGCCATGCGGGAGGCCGAGGCGGCGCTGCGCGAGGCCACGCAGGCGGCGCGCGAGGCGGCGATCGCCTTCCGCGTGCTGACGAGCCTCGAGCCGACCGCCCGGCCGGCGGAGACGCCGGCCGTCGAGGCCAGGGAGCCCCGTGCGGACGACCCCCGCCTCGTCGCCGGCCGCGCCGCCGTGGAGTCCGGCCGGGCGAACGAGCGCCTGACCGCCGTGCGTGACCGCGAGAATCCGCAGCTCGGGGCGCAGCTGCGCGCGCAGCGTGACCGGGGCGGCGAGGGGCTGGAGCCAAACATCCTGGTCTATGGACGCCTGCCGCTGCGCCACGGTCCGACCTACCGGGAGGCGCTGGCCGAGGCGCGCGCCGGGACGGTGACGTCGGAGGCCGAGCTCGTCACGACGGAGCGGACGCTCCGCGGCGCCGTGGACCGCGCGCGGGAGGCACGGGCCGCCGCGCTGGACCTCACCCGGCTGGCCGAGGCGCGCCACGCCGCGCTGGCGGAGCAGGCTCGGCTCTACGAGGCCGCCTACCGGGCGGGCCAGCTTCCCTTCATCGAGGTGGTCCGCGTGCGGATGCAGCTCGCCGACGCCGATCTGAGCCGGCGGCGCGCCCGCGCGGAGGCCGGTCGTGCGGCCTCCGACATCAACCAGGTCCTGGGGCAGGAGCCTTGAGCATGCGTATCTCCCGCCGTGTCGCACTCAAGCTTCCCTTGGCACTGTCGCTCGTGGCCGTGGTGCTCACTCCTCCGGCCGCCCATGCGGGGCCGGGGCACGACCATGGCGAGGAAGCCGCGACGCAGGCCAATGCGATGCCGCGCGTGGTCGCCGATTCCGATCTGTTCGAGCTGGTGGGCATCCTCGGCGAGGGCGGGACGCTCACGATCTACCTGGACCGTACCGCGACCAACGAACCGGTGGACGGGGCGGAGATCGAGGTGATGCTCGGCGACGCGCGGGCGAAGGCGGAGCGGATCGGCCCGGCGGTGTACCGGGTGCGGCTGCCCGCCCTGGCCAAGCCGGGCGACTACGACCTGACGTTCTCGATCGCCGCAGGCACGGAATCGGACCTGCTGGCCGGCAGCTTCGACGTGCCCGCACCGCCGGAGGAGGGCGCCGTCCGGCACGGCTGGCTGGCGGCGCTGACGGAGGCGCCCCCGCTCTGGCTCGGCGGCGCGGGGCTGTTCGTTGCGGGCCTCCTGCTCGGGTACGTCTCGCGGCCGCGTCCGCTGCCGCCGATGGCGGAAGAGGATCCGATGCCGGCGACACCGGCCGTGGCCGCGGCGCCACGCGCCCGCGCCGGCGAGCCGACCCCGATCCGCCGGGTCGCCGCGCCAACCGCGGCGGCGCTGCTGACGCTGCTGGCGGCCGGCTCGGCGTGGTCCCAGCCGGCCCCCGCCCCGGAGCCACCGCGGCGCCTGCCGGACGGGGCCGTTTTCGTGCCGAAGCCGACGCAGCGCCTGCTGGAGGTCCGCACCCAGCGGGCCGAGCTCGGCCGCGCCGACACGGCCATCCAGCTCGTCGGCACCATCGTGCCCGACCCCAACGCCAGCGGCCGCGTCCAGGCCAGCCAGACCGGGCGGCTGGAGCCAGGCGATTCCGGCCTGCCCGTGCTCGGCCAGCGGGTCGAGCGGGGGCAGGTGCTGGCCTATGTCACGCCGGCCTACAGCCTCTCCGAGCGGGGCACGCTGCAGCAATCCATCGCCGAGCTGGACCAGCAGATCGCCATCGCCGAGGCGCGCGCGAACCGGCTCGCCGGGCTGCGTGGCAGCGTCTCGGATCGTGAAATCCAGGAGGCGAGGCAGGAGCTGGCGGGCCTCCGGCAGCGGCGGGCGGCGGTAGCGCCTTCGCTCTCGGGCCGGGAGCCGTTGGTCGCGCCGGTCTCGGGCGTCGTCTCGACGGTACGCGGCGCCATCGGCGGGATCGTGGACAACCAGCAGCCGGTCTTCGAGATCGTGGACCCCACCCGGCTCTGGGTGGAGGCGCTGGCCTTCGACCGCACCGCCCAGGGCACCGTCTCCGGCGCCAGCGTGCTGCTGCCCGACGGCCGGACCGCGCCGCTGGAGCTGGTCGGCCGGGGCCTTTCGGTACGGCAGGGCGCCGTGCCGCTGAACTTCCGCCTGCCGTCGCCGCCGGAGGGGATCTCCGTCGGCGCGCCGGTCACCGTGCTGCTGCGCCTGCCGCGGCCGCAGGAGGGCATCGTGCTGCCGGCCGACGCCGTGGTGCGCAGCGCCGAAGGTCCGCCGGTGGTCTACGCCCACGCCGCGCCGGAACGCTTCGTGCCGCTGCAGGTGCGCGCCGAGCCGATCGATGGGGCGCGCGTGCTGGTGACCGCGGGCATCGAGCCCGGCACGCGCGTGGTCACGCGCGCGGCCGGCATGATCGCGCAGGTGCGCTGATGTTCAACGCCCTCGTCGGCTTCAGCCTGCGCAACCGGCTCTTCGTGCTGGTCTTCGCCGCCATCGTCACGGCCTACGGGACCTGGACGCTGACCCGCATGGGCTTCGACGTCTTCCCGGACCTCAACCGCCCGACGGTGACGATCATCACCGAGGCGGAGGGCATGGCGCCGGAGGAGACGGAGCAGCTCGTCTCCTTCCCGATCGAGACGGGGATGAACGGCCTGCCCGGCGTGCAGAGGGTGCGCTCGGTCTCCTCGGCCGGCCTGTCCATCGTCTATGTCGAGTTCGGCTGGGGCACCGACATCTGGCGCGCGCGCCAGCTCGCGGCCGAGCGGCTCGGCCAGATCCGTGGCAACCTGCCGCCCACCGCCCAGCCCGTCATGGCGCCCGTCTCCTCGGTGATGGGCGAGATCATGCTCGTGGCGATGATCGCGCCGCCGGACGGCTCGGTCTCCCCCATGGCGCTGCGCGACATCGCCGACTGGGTGATCCGGCCGCGCCTGCTGACCATCCCGGGCGTGTCGCAGGTCATCCCGATCGGCGGCGAGGTGCGGCAGTTCCGGGTCATGCCCGACCTCGCCCGCATGCACGCCCTCGACGTGACGCATGATGCGCTGGTCGCGGCGCTGCGCCAGTTCGGCACCAACTCGGGCGGCGGCTACGTGGACCAGGGCGGGCGGGAGTACCTGATCCGCAACATCGGCCGCACCACCCGGCTGGACGACCTGCGCAACGCCGTGGTCGCGTTCCGCGAGGGGCAGCCGATCCTGCTGCGCCAGGTCGCGGACGTGAATTTCGGTGCCCGGGTCAAGCGCGGCGACGCCGGCGCGGATGCCGGTCCCGCGGTGATCCTGGGCGTGCAGAAGCAGCCGCAGGCCGACACGATCTCGCTGACCCGCCAGGTCGAAGCGGCGCTGGCCGAGATCCAGAAGACCTTGCCGCGCGGCGTGATCGCGGATCGGGTACAGTTCCGCCAGGCGAGCTTCATCGAGACCAGCATCGCCAACCTCCAGACCGTGCTGAAGGAGGCGATCGTCGTCGTCGCGATCGTGCTGTTCGCCTTCCTGCTGAACCTCCGCACCACCTTCATCTCGCTGGCGGCGATCCCACTCTCGATCCTGCTCACCGTCATCGTGTTCTCGGCCTTTGGGCTGAACATCAACACGATGACACTGGGCGGGCTGGCGATCGCGATCGGCGAGCTGGTGGACGACGCGGTTGTCGGCGTCGAGAACGTGTTCCGCCGCCTGCGCGAGAACCGCGAGGCGGGCGAGCCGCGCACGGCGCTCGAGGTGATCGCCGCCGCCTCCTCAGAGGTGCGGTCCGGCATCGTCTACGCGACGCTGATCATCGTGCTGGTCTTCGTGCCGCTGTTTGCCCTCTCGGGCATCGAGGGGCGCCTTTTTGCACCGCTCGGCGTCGCCTACATCGTCTCCATCCTGGCCTCCCTCGTCGTCTCCATCACGGTGACGCCGGTGATGTGCTACTACCTGCTGCCGCGCATGAAGCGGCTGGCCGAGCACGAGAGCCGCCTGCTGACCTGGCTCAAGCGCGGCAACGACCGGGCGCTGACGGCGGCCTTCCGCCGCCCCGGCCTGGTGCTCGGGGTAGCGCTGCTCGGCGTCGCCGGCGCCGGCGCGAGCCTGCCCTTCCTGCCGCGGGCCTTCCTGCCGGCCTTCAATGAGGGAACGGTGCTGGTGAGCCTGTCCTTCGGGCCGGGCATCTCGCTCGCTGACAGCAACGCCTACGGCCGCGTCGCCGAGAAGCTGGCGGCCGAGGTGCCGGAGGTGCGGCACGTCGGCCGGCGCACCGGCCGGGCGGAGCTGGACGAGCACGCGGAGGGCGTGCACGTCTCGGAGCTCGACCTCGACCTCGCGCCCTCGGCGCGGTCCCGCGCCGAGGTGCTGGCGGATATCCGCAACCGCCTCGCCGCGCTGCCCGCCAATGTCAGCCTTGGCCAGCCGATCGCCCACCGGCTCGACCAACTGCTCTCGGGCGTCCGGGCGCAGATCGCGCTGAAGATCTTCGGCGACGACCTCGACACCCTGCGCGCCGTGGCGGAGGGGCTGCGCCAGCGCATCGCGGAGCAGGTCCCCGGGACCGCGGACCTGCAGGTGGAGCGGCAGGTGCGCATCCCGCAGGTGCGGATCGCCATCGACCACGAGCGGGCCGCCCTCTACGGCGTCTCGGCCGCCAGCCTGACCGAGGCGCTGCAGTCGCTGACCGGCGGCCAGGTGGTGAGCCAGATCGTGGACGGCGCGCGCCGCTACGACGTGGTGCTGCGCCTGCCGGACGAGGCCCGCACCACCGCGCGCCTGGCCGACAGCCTGATCGAGACCCCGGCCGGCCGCGTGCCCCTGCGGCTGGTGGCGCGGGTCGAGGATGCGGACGGTCCGAACCAGATCCTGCGCGAGGGCGCGCGGCGGCGGATCGTCGTCTCCGCCAACACGGACGGCGTCGCCGACATGGCGCAGGTGGTGGCCGGCATCCGCCGGGTGGTGGCCGAGTACCCGCTGCCGCAGGGCTACGCGGTCAGCCTGGAGGGCACCTTCCAGGCGCAGGAGGAGGCCTCGGTCACCATCGCGCTGCTCTCGACCGTGTCGCTCGCGCTGATCTTCGTGGTGCTCTACTCGCGGTATCGCTCCACCGCGCTGACCCTGGTGATCATGGGCAACGTGCCGCTCGCGCTGATCGGCGCCGTCGCGGCGCTCTGGATCAGCGGGCAGCCGCTGTCGGTCGCCACCATGGTCGGCTTCGTCACGCTCACCGGCATCACCACGCGCAACGGCATCCTCAAGGTCAGCCACTATCTGAATCTGGTTCTCCACGAGGGCGAGCGCTGGGGCGTGGCGATGATCCTGCGCGGCTCGCGGGAGCGGCTGGCCCCGGTTCTCATGACTGCGCTGGCGGCAGGCCTGGCGCTGATCCCGCTGACCATCGGCGCCGACCAGCCGGGCAAGGAGATCCTGAGCCCGGTCGCCATCACCATCCTCGGCGGCCTGCTCACCGCGACCCTGCTCGACGCCTTCGTCACGCCGCTGCTGTTCCACCGCTTCGGCCGGCCGGCGCTGGAACGCCTGCGCGCGGCCGAGCGGGAGCGCCGCGCCGCCGCCCCGGCCGGCGCCGTGCCCGAGACTTTCTGAACCCTACAGGAGACGATCCCATGCACCGCCGCCTTCTGCTCGCCGCCCTCGCCCTGGCGGCCCCGCTGCCGGCCCTGGCCCAGGGGCACGGCCAAGCCCACGCCGCAGGCCCGAACGGCGGAAAGATCGGCGAGCTCGGCAACACCCATGTCGAGCTCGTGGCGCGCGACAGCGAGCTCCGGCTCTACGTGCTCGACGCGCAGGACAGGCCGACCAGCGCGCGGGGTGCCTCCGGCAGTGCCATCGTGCAGGCGGGCGGCCGCAACCAGACCCTGCGCTTCGAGCCCGGGCCGGGCGACGCCTACCTCATCGCCCGCGGCGAGTTCGCGGCGAAGGGCGCGCGCGTCGTCGCCAGCATCGCCCTGCCCGGCCAGCCGAGCCGGCAGGCACGGTTCGCGCTGGACTGAGGGAATGCAGGCCCCACGGCGGCCCTGTGCCGGCCGCAGGGCGAGGGCCGGATCACCGAACACTCCGAGATGCCCATGACCGAACGCCGCAAGGTCCTCGTCGCCATCGGCCTCCTCGTGCCGACCGCCGCCGCCGCCCATCTTCCCCCGGGCGCGGCAGGCCCGCAGGGCGGACAGGTGCAGGTCCTCGGCCCGTACCAGGGCGAGCTTACCGTCTTTCTCTTCGACCACCGGGACCGGCCGCTCGACGCCCGACTGGCCACCGGGACCGCGGTGGTGCTCGCGGAGGGGCAGCAGCAAAGCCTCGCCTTCGCGCCGCGCGCCGACGGGGCGGCATTGGTGGCGGCCGGCGACTTCCGGGCCACCCCGGGACGGCGCGTCGTCGTGCAGGTCGTCGCCGTGCCTGGTGCCGCGCCGGCCCAGGCGCGCTTCACGCCTGCCGGCCTGCCGCGATGACCGGACCATCGCGGACGGTTCTCGATCCGGAGCCGCACATCCTCCTCGTCGAGGATGACGGGGAGATGCGCAACCTGACGGCGCGGCTGCTGCGGGAGAACGGCTTCGCCGTCTCGGCGGCGCGCGACGGGCGGGAGATGCGCACCCTGTTCGCCGCGGCTCCGACGCCGGTGGACCTGCTCCTGCTCGACATCATGCTCCCCGGCGCGTCGGGGCTCGACCTGCTGCGCGAGGTCCGCGCGGAGCGGCCGCACCTCCCGGTGGTCATGCTGACCGCCCGTGGCGAGGAGACCGACCGCGTGCTGGGCCTGGAGCTCGGCGCCGACGACTACGTGGCCAAGCCCTTCGGACGCCGCGAGCTGATCGCGCGGCTGCGGGCGGTGCTGCGTCGCGCGGGACGGCCCGGTGGCGGCGCGGGCCCCGACACGGACGCTTCGCCGCCGCCGGGGCGCCTGCTTCGCTTCGGTGGGTGGACGCTCGACACGGGCAGCCGCGACCTCACCTCGCCGGGCGGCGACCTGGTGGAACTATCGGGGGCGGAGTACGACCTGCTGCTCGCCTTCCTCACCCATCCCCAGCGGGTGCTCGGGCGCGACCAGCTCCTGGAAGTCGGCCGGCGGCGGGTGGGGGACACCTTCGATCGGACGGTGGACGTCCAGGTCAGCCGGCTGCGCCGCAAGATCGAGCCGGGCGAGGACTCCCCCTCCCTGATCAAGACCGTGCGCGGCGCGGGCTATATCCTGACCGTGCCGGTGGAGCGCGCATGACGGCGGCGTGGCTGCGCCGGCTCTGGCCAGCCACGCTGGCCGGGCGCACCACGCTGGTGCTGCTGTGCAGCCTGCTTGCCCTCCACGTGGGCAGCGTGTGGATCCACGAGGTCGGCCTGCGCGGCACCGACCGCGCCGCCCGGGAGCGCGTGCTCGCCGAGGGGCTGGCACAGGCGGCGCGGGCGCTGGCCGCCGTGCCCGAGGCCGGGCGCGACGCTGCGGCACACACGCTCTCGACGCCCGGTCTCGAGCTGCATTGGCGGGCCGGCGCGACCCCGGCCGGGGAGCACCCGGTCGATGAGCGGCCCGGCGATCCCGAGCTGGCGGCGGTGCGCGAGCGCCTGGCGGCGACGCCCGGGCTCGCGGCGGTGCGGCTTGGGTGGGCCGACGCGGAGCGGCACCTGATGGTCGGGGTCCTGCCGCTCGCGGAGGGCGGCCGGATCTCCTTCGCCGCGCCCCAGTTCCGCGCAGGCCACGGCACGATCTTCGACACCGCCGGCCTGTTCTCCCTGGTGGGGGTGGCGCTCGGGGTGGGCCTCGTCTCCGTGCTCGTGGTGCGGGGCCTGACCCGGCCGCTGCGCACGCTCGTGCAGGCCGCGGACCGCATCGGCCGCGACGCGCCGTCCGCGCTTCTCGCGGAGGAGGGTCCCTCGGAGGTCCGCGACGCGGCGCGGGCCTTCAACGCCATGCAGGAGCGCATCCGTCGGCTGCTCGAGGACCGGGTCCAGGCGCTCGCCGCGGTCGGCCACGACCTGCGCACCCCGCTGGCCCGCCTGCGCCTGCGCGCGGGCTTCCTCGACGACGCCGAGGCGCGCGAGCGGATCGACGCCGACCTCGACGACATGGAGCGGATGGTCGAGGCGACGCTCGGTTACCTGCGGGAAGGGCGGGACGAGGAGCCGGCGCGCCCCGCCGACCTGGTCGCCATGGTGCGGACGCTCTGCGACGCCGCCTCGGACGGCGGCGCGGCGGTCGCGCTGGAGGCGCCCGAACGGCTCGTCCTCCCGCTGAAGCGGACCGCGGTGCGGCGCGCCGTCGGCAACCTCATCGAGAACGCGGCCTCGCACGGCGGGGGTGAGGTGACGGTTTCGGTCCGGGAGGAGGGCCCGGAGGCCGTGGTGGAGGTGGCCGACCGCGGGCCGGGCATCCCGGACGAGGCCCTGGGCCGGGTGCTCGACCCGTTCGTGCGCCTGGAGCCAAGCCGCAACAGGGCGACGGGCGGCATCGGGCTTGGCTTGGCGATCGCACGGCGGGCGGTGGAGGGGGCGGGCGGGACGCTGCGGCTGGCGAACAGAGCGGGCGGGGGCCTTGTCGCGCGTGTTGGGCTGCCGACGGGCGCTAGAGCGTATTGCGTTCGCATGCGCTCACGCAACACGCTCTAGCAGGTTGCGGAAATTCGATTTTCGACGGCAGCCAGCGCAACATTGATTCGCGGGATCCGCCTGGTTCGAAAGGAAAATTCAGGCGACGGCATTTCTGGATTCCTTCATGCCTTTTGTTGCGTGTCCGATGGAGAATTTCCGCAGCCTGCTAGCCTTTGCCGGGTCGCGGGATTCAGCGTTTGCGGCGATTCTGCCTCAACGCATCCCGCTCTAGCCCGCCTTGAAGGAACGTGCCGCTGCACGTCGCCAAGTCACGCCCGGGGCCACCGCTGTGCAGAGGCGCTGCGTGGCCCGCCAACCCTGGCGGCACCGGCACGGGCGGCTCAGCCGCCCCGCTGCGCCGCCAGCACCGCCCGCATCAGCCCCTCCGTCGAGCTGTCATGCGCCCCCGCCCGCGGCGCCCCCGCCTCAAGCTCCGGCAGGATCGCGCCGGCAAGCTGCTTGCCGAGCTCCACGCCCCACTGGTCGAAGGCGTTGATCCCCCAGAGCGCGCCGAGGCAGAACACCTTGTGCTCGTAGAGCGCGACGAGCTGCCCCAGGGTGAAGGCATCCAGGCGCGGCAGCAGGATGGCCGCGCTCGGCCGGTCGCCGGGGAAGACGCGGTGCGGCAGCAGCAGCGCGATCTCCGCCTCGGCCATGCCCGCCGCCTGCATCTCCGCCCGCGCCTGGTCCGCATCCTTGCCGCGCATCAGCGCCTCGGCCTGCGCAAGGCCATTGGCGAGCAGCTTGCGGTGGCTGTCGGCATGCCCGTGGTCGGGCCGGGCGACGAGGATGATGTCGCAGGGCACCGGCGTGGTGCCCTGGTGGATGTGCTGCATGAAGCTGTGCTGCGCATTGGTGCCCGGCTCGCCGAACACCACCGGCCCGGTCGCCCCCCCCACCGGCCCGCCCGCCAGGGTCACGCGCTTGCCGAGGCTCTCCATCTCCACCTGCTGCAGGTGCGCCGGCAGCCGCGCCAGCCGCTCGTCATAGGGCAGCACGGCGCGCGCCGGCAGCCGCAGCCCGTTCACGTGCCAGACCTCGGCCAGCGCCAGCAGCACCGGCAGGTTGCGCTCGGGCGGCGCCGCGAGGAAATGGCGGTCCATGGCGTGCGCCCCGGCGAGCAGCCGCGCGAACGCGTCCCAGCCCAGCGCCAGCGCCAGGCTCAGCCCGATCGAGGACCACAGCGAGAACCGCCCGCCGACCCAGTCGCGGAACGGGAAGACGCGCTCCGACGGGATGCCGAAGGCGGCGGTGGCCGCCATGTTGGTGGACAGCGCCGCGAGATGCGCGCCGACATGCTTCTCGCCCACCGCCGCGGACAGCCAGGCCCGCGCCAGCGCGGCATTGGTCATGGTCTCCTGCGTGGTGAAGGTCTTCGACGCCACCAGCACGAGCGTGCGCGCGGGGTCGAGCCGCGTCCGGATCTCCTCCCAGGCATGGGCATCGACATTGGCCAGGGTGTGCGCGCGCATCGGCGAGGCCGGCGTCCACAGCGCGCGCGCCACCATCGCCGGGCCGAGGTCGGAGCCGCCGATGCCGATGTTCAGCACATCGGTGAAGCGCTCGCCCTCCGCCGTCCGGATCGTGCCGGCATGCACCGCCCCGGCGAAGGCCCGCATGCGGTCCAGCGTCGCATGCACCTCGGCCGAGGCGTCGCCCTCCGCCGCCGCCTCGCCCGCGCGCATCGGCGCGACGCGGTAGCCGGCATCGCGCGGCGCGCGCAACGCCATGTGCAGCACGGCGCGGCCCTCGGTGGCGTTCACCGCCTCGCCCGCCACCATCGCCGCGCGGCGGCCCTCCAGCTCGACGGCGCGCACCAGTTCGAGCAGCGCCGCCAGCACCGCGTCGCTCAACGACGTCTTCGACAGGTCCAGCAGCAGCCCCTCGGCGCTCCAGGAGAAGCGCCCGAAGCGGTCCGGGTCCGCCGCGAAGAGCGGCCGGATCGATCCCGGCGTGGTGCCGTCCGGCCGCGCCGATGCGGCCAGTGCGGCGATGCGGGCCCAGGCCTCGCCGATCGTACCCGTCATACTGCGGCTCCTCGCTCGTGTCCTGCCGTGAAGGTCTTCGGCAGCGCCGACGCCCGCGCCGGGCAGCAGGCCGCTGCCGCCCGGCGCGCGACCCTGCCTCGGCAGCCGCCCGTACGTCCAGCCCGCGCGCCGAACCCGCACCGCTCCCCCGCGTTGGCGGCGGGACCGATCGCGCGGGGACGCCATGCCGGAAGAGACAGCATCGCCGGCCACGACGATACCCGTGGTCGAGGAGACGGCGCACATCACGAAACGCGCCGTCGAGACGGGCCGCGTACGCGTCGCGGTTACGACGGAGCGCGTGCCGACGGCGCTGCATGAGACGCTCCGCGGCCGCCGCGTCGAGGTGGAGCGCGTCGCCATCGGCCGCGTGCTGGCGGAAGACGAGGCGCCGCCCGCCACGCGCGAGGAGGCCGACACGCTGATCATCCCGATCCTCGAAGAAACGGCGGTCGTGGTGAAGCGTCTTGTGCTGCGCGAGGAGGTCCGGCTGCGCTTCGTGACGGAGCAGGTGCCGTTCCAGGAGCAGGTCACGCTGCGCCGCGAGACGGCGATCGTCGAGCGCCTGCCGCCCGCCTCGCCGCCCGCCTCCCCCCAACCCGACTCCGAGAAAGAGACAACCCGATGACCCGTACCGTCACCGCGCTGTTCGACAGCGTCACCACGGCCGAACGCGCCGCCCACGAGCTGGCCACCAGGGTCGGCGGCGTCCGTGGCACGATTGTCGGCGCGCAGGATGCCGACAGCCTGGCCACGCTGCGCCTGCCGCAGCAGGACATGGCCGGCCTGCGAGAGCATGCGCGGCGTGGCGGCGCCGTGTTCCACGCCGAGGTGCCGGACGAGAAATTCGTCGCGGTCTGCGACGTCCTCGAGTCCGCCGGCGCGCAGGACTTCGAAGCGCAGGAGACGCAGTGGCGCACCGAGGGCTGGAACGCCGACCATTCGGCGGCCGGCAGCGCCGCGACCGGCAGCGCCGCGACCGGCGGCACCGCCACGGCCGCGGCGGCGATGGGCGCGGCCACGAGGCCGATATCGACCGGCACCGAGGAGCATATCCCGGTTGTCGAGGAACAGCTGGTCGTCGGAAAGCGCGAGACGGAGCATGGCCGCGTCCGGGTGCGCAGCTACGTCGTCGAGACCCCGGTGCAGGAGCAGGTCACGCTGCACGAGGAACATGTGCGGGTCGAGCGCCGCCCCGTTGACCGCGCGCTCGGCTCGGCCGACGAGGACGCCTTCCAGGAACGCATCATCGAGGCCACCGAAACCGCCGAGGAGGCCGTGGTCGACAAGCAGGCCCGCGTCGTCGAGGAGGTCGTGGTGCGGAAGGAAGCCGACGACCGCACCAGGACCATCTCCGATACCGTGCGCCGCACCGAAGTCGAGATCGAGGACGACCGCAAGCCCACGCCGCGCAACCGGCGCTGACCGCACCGGGGCGAAGGACGGGGCGCCGCCGCCCCGTCCGCACCGGGGGCGGATCACGCACGGCCGGACCCAGCCGCCCGTGCGACGATGCCCGTCCGCACCGTCGGAGCGGCTTCCGCGCCCTACAGCCCGACCGGTTCCCCCGCCACCACCGCCGCCAGCGTCTCCGGCCGCAGCAGCCGTGCCGAGACCGCGGCGATGCGCGTCGTGGTCAGCGCCCTCAGCCGCTCCGGCCGGTCGGCCAGCCAGCCGATCGGCCGGCCGTTCTGCCGCATCGCCAGCAGCCCCTCGGCGGTGCGCCGAGTGTCGGCGAATTGCAGCGGCAGCGAGCCGGTGAGGAAGGCGACCGCATCCGCCAGCTCGGCTTCGGTCGCGCCGGTGGCGGCCATGCGCGCCCATTCCTCGCGCGTGACGGCCAGCGTCTCCGCGACCCGGGCATTCTCCGTCGCCACGGTGCCGAGGATCACGCCATGGCGGAACAGCACGGACAGGCCGGCGCCGATCCCGTAGGCCAGGCCGCGCTGCTCCCGCACCGCCTGCATGAGCCGGGAGGTGAAGCCGCCGCCGGCGAGGATGCGCAGCGCCACCTGCGCCGCCTCCCAGTCCGGGTCCGCGGCGGCCAGGCCATCCTGGCCGAACACCACGCTCGATTGCGGCGAGGCCACCGGCAGCACGATGCGGCCGAAGTCGCGGAACGGTGGTAGCGGCGGCAGCACCGGCGGCGCGCCGGCGGGCAGCCCACCGAACAGCTCCTCCATCGCCTCGGCCAGGCGGGCCGGGGTGATCGCGCCGGCGGCGGCGACCAGCAGCCCGTCGCGGTGGATCTGGCGGTCCAGCGCCGCACGCAGCGCCAGGATGCCGATGCCGGCGAGGCTCTCCGGGGTACCCCCGGATTGCCGGCTGGCCGGGTGGCCAGGATAGGCCGAGGCCCAGAAGGCACGCCCGGCCTGGCCGCGCGGGGTCTCCAGGCTGCGCGTCGCCGCGGCGATGGCGCGCGCCCGCACCCGCTCCACAGCCTCCGGGTCGAAGCGGGGCTCCGCCATCGCCAGGCGGCCAAGGCGCACGGCGTCCGGCAGGGCATCCGACAGGGCACGGAAGCCGCCCTCGAAGCTGTCGCGGTCGGCGCCGAAATTCAGCCCGATCGCCTGGTCGCGCAGCGCATCGGCGAAGGCGGTGGCGGAAAGCGGCCCGGCGCCCTCGGTGAGCAGCGCCGCGGCCATGGAAGCCGTGCCCTCCGCCCCGGCGGCATCGAGCGCCGCGCCGCCGCGCCAGGACCAGCTCAGCGCCGCCACCGGGATGGCATGGTCCTCGACCAGCCAGGCGGTGAGGCCGGCGGCATGGACCTCCTGGATGGGCAGGGAGAAGCCGGGGCGCGGGGGGGATGCGCCGCTCATGCCGCGCCGCCCGGCAGCAGCCAGCCCGTGCAGTGCGGCGCCCCGCCGAGCACGGCGCGCGCGGCCTCGGCCATCTGCGGCAGGGTCACGGCGTGCAGCCGGCGCGGCCAGAACTCCACCAGCTCGAGCGGCAGGCCAATGGCCAGCGCGCCCCCCAGCATGCGCGGCACGCCGCCGATGGAGTCAAGCGTCAGCACCGCGCCGGCGGTGATCTGCCGCAGCGAGCGCACGCGCTCGGCCTCGGTCGGGCCGTCCTGCAGCAGCGCCGCGATCGCCGCATCGAGCGCCGCTTCCAGCCGCTCCGGCGCGATCCCGGGACGCAGCGTGGCGGAGACGCTGAAGGCCGCGGCGCCGGCCACCTCGCCGTCGTAGGAGGCGCCGGCTGAGGTGGCGAGACCGGTCTCCACCAGGGCGCGGAACAGCCGGCTGCCTGGGCCGCTGCCGAGCAGGTGCGCCACCAGCTCCAGCGCCCAGGCCCGATCCGCGTCGCCATGGGTCAGGCTCGGCGCGGTGAAGCTGCGGACCACCAGCGCCTCGCGCACCGCCGGGTCGCGGCGCACCAGGCGCGGCTCATGCGCCGCGGCTGGCGGCGGCGCGCGGTCGCGCGCGGCGAAGGGCCGCGCCGGAACGACGCCGTAGAGGTCCTCGGCGAGGCGGCGCACCTCCTCCTCCCGCGCATCGCCGGCGACGACGAGCACGGCATTCCCGGGCGCGTAGCGGCGGGCCTGGAAGTCGAGCAGGTCGTCGCGCGTGATGGCGCGGATCTCGTCCTCCCAGCCGATGATCGGCCGGCCGCGCCAATGCTGCGGGCCCCAGAGGGCGGCGTCGAAGGCCTCGATGAAGCGGGCGCGCGGGTTGCTGTCGGTGCGCTGGCGGCGCTCCTCCAGCACCACCGCGCGCTCGGGCTCCACCGTCTCGGGCGGGATCAGCGGCCGGGCGAAGCGGTCGGCCTCCATGCGCATCACCAGCGCCAGCCGCGAGGCCTCCACGTGCTGGTGATAGGCGGTGACGTCGCGCGACGTGAACGCATTGTCCTGCCCGCCCTCCCGCGCCACCACCTGGCTGAAGGCGCCGGGCGGCACGTTGGGGCTGCCCTTGAACATCATGTGCTCGAGGAAGTGGGCAACCCCGGAGCGGAGGTGCGGGTCCTCCCCGCCCCCGGCGCCGTAGAACAGGTAGTGCGCCACCACGGGAACGCGCCGGCTCTCCGCCAGCACCACGGGCAGCCCGTTCGGCAGCGTCCAGGACCGCGCGCCGAACAGCGGCCGGTCGGTCACCGGCGGGTCGGTCGAGGGCGAGAGGGTCGCCGGCGCGGCGAGCGGCGCGCCCGGCAGGCCGAGCGCAGCGGGAAGGGCACCGGCTGCGCGGAGCGCGGTGCGGCGGGGGATCGGGGCCATGCCCTCAACATGGGGCGCTGACCCGGATCGGAACAGGTTCTTCAGAACAGGCTTTCCAGCAGGCGCGTGATGGGGTTGCCGCTGCGGGTCGGCTGCACGACCGGGGTCTCGCCCTCGGTCGGGTCGCGGCCAAGCGCGGCGTTCTCCCGCAGCCGGCGCGACTCGCGCGTGGCATCGACGGGGATGCCGGGCGGCGGCGGCTCCCGCCAGAACATCAGCCGGTCCACCAGGCCGCGGTCGGTGCGCTCCAGCCGCAGGTTTTCCTCATCCACGCGGCGGCGGATATCGTCCCCGACCGGCTGTCCGGCCTGGGTGAGCAGCGCCGTCTCGCCGCTGGTCTGCCGCCCGGCGCGGCCGACGCCGAGCGCCGCGCTCGGGGCCAGCGCGGCCTCCGCGGCCTGGCGCTGGCTCAGTTCCTGCGGGCGGGTGGCGCCGGGCCGCGGCGTCGGCAACTCGGTCAGCGACGGCGGCATCGAGAGCGGCGCCCGGGTGGTGACCTGGAACTCGTCGGGCGGATCGCGGGTGAAGCCGAAATTGCGCGCCGTGTCGGGCCCGCAGGCGCCGAGCAGGGTGACCGCCGCGAGGGCGGCAAGCCGGGGCGCAGCGGCGGGGGCGCGGCGGATCGTCATGGCGCGTGATTAGGCCGCGGCGGTGGCGGGAACAAGGCGGGGCGCGGGGTCAGGGACCGCCGCCGGCGGCAGGTGGAGATCGCGATCACGCGCCCGCGGGCGGAGAGAGCGATCACGCGCCCGCAGGCGGAGAGAGCGATTACGCGCCCGCGGGCGGAGAGAGCGATTACGCGCCCGCGGGCGGAGAGAGCGATTACGCGCCCGCGGGCGGGCGACGGAACAGCGCGTCGGCCAGCAGCACGCCGACGCCGCAGACGATGGCGGCATCGGCGAGGTTGAACACGTACCAGTGCCAGCCCCAGGCATGCGCATCGACGAAATCCGCCACCGCGCCGAAGCGCAGGCGGTCGATCACGTTGCCGACCGCGCCGCCGACCACCGCCCCCAGCGCACCGGCCACCGGGCGCGTCTCGGCCCGCGCCATCCAGCGCAGCAGCAGCGCGGCGATCACCGCGGCGAGCAGGGCCAGGATCAGGTGGTTCATCGGCCCGTCGCCCGACAGCAGGCCGAAGGTCACCCCGCGGTTCCAGACCATCGTCAGGTCGAGGCTGAAGGGGCCGGCCGAGAGAAGCGGGATGTGCCGCACCTCGGGCAGCCGGGCGACCTCCAGGATCCACCACTTGCTGAGCTGGTCCAGCACGAGCAGCAGCGCGGCGGTGGGCAGGCCGAGGCGAAGGCCGTGGACACCGCGTTCCTCCCCCCGCTTGCGGGCGGAGGTCGGGAGGGGGGTGGCGGTCGCTGTGGAGTCGCCGGCGGCGCCACCCCCGCCCCGGCCCTCCCCCGCGCGCGGGGGGTGAGCTGGATCCGTCACCCGCGCGCCTCCACCACCGCCTCGCAGCGGCGGCAGAGGGTGGGGTGGGCGGCGGAGAGGCCGACCTCGGGCAGCACGCGCCAGCAGCGGTCGCACTTGCTGCCCGGAGCAGGGTGGAACGCCACCGACACCTCCTCGCCCTCCGCCACGGCCAGGCCGGAAACGATGCAGAGCTCGGTCCAGTCCTCGGCCGAGAGCAGCCCCCTTTCCGCGGCCGGCAGGTGCAGCACCGGCGCGGCCTGCAGCGAGGCGCCGATGACGCCGGCGGCGCGCTGCGTCTCCAGCATCTTCGTGACCTCCCGGCGGATCTCCCGCACCCGCACCCACTTGTCCGCCAGCGCCGCATCCTTCCACCCCTCCGGCACGAAGGGGAAGTCGATCAGGTGCACGCTGCCGTCCTCGCTCGGGAACCGTGCCAGCCAGGCCTCCTCCGCCGTGAACACCAGCACCGGCGCCAGCCAGGCACAGAGGCACCGGTGCAGCACGTCCAGCACCGTGCGCGCGCTGCGCCGGCGGTGGCTGTCCGCCGCATCGCAGTACAGCGCGTCCTTCCTGATGTCGAAGTAGAAGGCGCTGAGGTCGGTGGCGCAGAAATTGTGGATGTCCGGCACCACGCCGGCCCAGTCGTAGTCCTCCACCGCGCGGCGGATGCGCGCATCCAGCTCGGTCAGCCGGTGCAGCACCCAGCGCTCCAGCTCCGGCAGCTCGGCGTAGGGGACGGTCTCCTCCTCGGCGAAGCCGTCCAGGCTGCCGAGCAGCCAGCGCAGCGTGTTGCGGATGCGCCGGTACAGCTCCGCCTGCTGCTTCAGGATCTCGGGGCCGATGCGCTGGTCCTCGGTGATGTCGGTGTTCATCACCCAGAGGCGCAGGATGTCGGCGCCGTACTGCTGCATCACCGCCTGCGGCGCGGTGACGTTGCCGACCGACTTCGACATCTTCCGGCCCTGCTCATCGAGCGTGAAGCCGTGCGTCAGCACCGCCTTGAAGGGGGCCACGCCGTTGGTGCCGACGCTCTCCAGCAGGGAGGAATTGAACCAGCCGCGATGCTGGTCCGACCCCTCGAGGTAGAGATCCGCGGGGAAGGGCAGCCCACGCGAACGCAGCACGAAAGCATGGGTCGAGCCGCTCTCGAACCACACGTCCACGATGTCCTTCACCTGCTCGTAGTCCGCGAGGTTTCGATCCCGGCCGAGGAAGCGGGCGGCCGCGCCCGGGCGGAACCAGGCATCGGCGCCCTCCGTACGGAAGGCCTCCACGATGCGCTGCATCACCGCAGGGTCGCGCAGCGGCTCGCCGGACTGCCTGGAGACGAAGACCGGGATCGGCACGCCCCAGGCGCGCTGGCGGCTGATGCACCAGTCCGGCTTGCCGGCGATCATCGCGTGCAGGCGGTTGCGCCCGGCCGCGGGCACGAAGTGGGTGCGCGCGATCTCCGCCAGCGCCTTCTCGCGCAGCCCGTTGCCATCGTCCATGGCGATGAACCATTGCGGGGTGGCGCGGAAGATGACGGGTTTCTTCGATCGCCAGGAATGCGGATAGCTGTGCGTCAGCCGGCCCTTCGCCACCAGCGTGCCGGCGGCCTCGCAGGCGGCATAGATCGCCTCATGCGCCTTGAACACGTGGATGCCGGTGAAGCCCGGCGCGTGCTGCGTGAAGGTACCGTCGTCGGCGACCGTCTCGGGGACCGGCAGGTCGTGGGCGCGGCCGAGGTTGAAGTCGTCCTCGCCATGGCCGGGGGCGATGTGCACGAAGCCGGTGCCGGCCTCCGTCGTGACGAAGTCGCCGGGCAGCAGGGGCACGGGGAAGCCGTAGCCGCCCTTCGCCTCCGCCCGGCCGCGCAGCGGATGCGCGGCGATGGCGCCGGCGAGCTCCGCGCCCTTGAGCACCCGCCTGATGCTGTGCGCCTCGAGCCCAGTGTCCCTCTCGAACCCCGGCAGCAGCGGCAGGGCGACGAGCAGGACCTCGCCGGGCACGAGGTGGCTGCCCGCGGCGGCGCCCTCCACATGCACCAGCGCGTAGTCGATCTCCTCCCCGTAGGCGACGGCGCGGTTGCCGGGGATGGTCCAGGGCGTCGTCGTCCAGATCACCACGGAGGCACCGGCCAGGTCCTGCGCCGCGGCCTCCCGCAGCCGGAACCGCGCCCACAGCGTGGGCGAGACGTGGTCGTGGTACTCGATCTCGGCCTCGGCCAGCGCGGTCTTCTCGACCGGGCTCCACATCACCGGGCGCAGCCCGCGATAGAGCGAGCCGTTCGTCAGGAACTTGCCGATCTCGCCGGCGATCACCGCCTCCGAGGGGAAGTCCATGGTCGCATAGCGCCCCGCCCAGTCGCCGAGCACGCCGAGGCGCTGGAACTCCTCGCGCTGCACGCCGAGCCAGTGCTCGGCATAGGCGCGGCACTCGGCGCGGAATTCCAGCACCGGCACCGCGTCCTTGTCCTTGCCCTTCTGCGCGTAGAGCTTCTCGACCTCCCACTCGATGGGCAGGCCGTGGCAGTCCCAGCCCGGGACATAGTCGGCATCCCGCCCGGCCATCTGCGCGGCGCGGTTGATCACGTCCTTCAGGATCTTGTTCAGCGCGTGGCCGATGTGCAGCGGCCCGTTCGCAT
>JAIEOP010000029.1 GCA_019750465.1 Acetobacteraceae bacterium
CCGGGGCCAGCGGCGCGACCCCGGGCAAGACGGGCAGGTCGTCCAGCACCGGCCGCCCCAGCACCGCGCTGCCGAAGCCCGGCGGCGGCGGCGCGCTGCCGGCGACGAGCCCGACCACGGCCGGCGCGCCGGCAAGCGCCGCCGAGAGCATCGCGTCATCCGGCGTCGGTTCGATGAAGGCGATGTCGATCGCCACCGCCGCGGCCCCAGCCTCGGCCAGCAGCTGCACCAGCGCGGCCCAGCGCGCACGCGGCCAGGGCCAGGGGCCGAGCGCGGCGAGATCCGCCTCCCCCGCCGCGACGATGAGCACCGGCGGCGCGCCCTGCTCCGCCGCGGGCCGGGGCATGGCGTGCATCAGCGCGTCCGTCGCCGCGTCCCGCAGCCCTTCGGCGGGGCCCGGCAGGAGCAGCAGCGCCGCGGCGAGGAGCAGCCCCGCGGCGGCTCCGGCGCGCGGGAATCCGCGCATCACTCGGCCTCGGCCAGGGCCCGCAGCGCGGCAGGGTGGGGCAGGCGCAGCCCGGCGCGCACCGGCTCGATCAGCCCGCGGCCGCGCAGCTCGGCGAGCACGGCGTTCACCTTCGGACGCGTGCCGGCCACCAGCGCGGCGATCTGGCCCTGCGAGAGCCGCACCAGCCCCGTCGGGTCCGTTGCCGCAAGCTTCACCAGCGCGCCGGCGACGCGTTGCGCCAGGCTGCGCAGCCCGACCGCCTCCACCTGGTCCGTGGTGCGGCGCAGGCGCGCAGCCAGGGTGCGCAGCAGCGCGCGGGCGACGGCGAGGTCGGATTCGATCACCGCGACCGCATCGGCATGGCGCAGCAGCAGGCCCGACACGGGCGTCAGCGCCGTGACATCGGCGCTGCGCGGCCCGCCATCGATGAGCGCGATCTCGCCGACCGTCTCGCCGGCGCCGATCAGGCCGAGGGTCAGTTCCCGCCCGGCCGGCGTGGCGACGTGCAGCCGCACCAGGCCATCGAGCACCAGCAGCATGCCGTCCGTGCCGGGCTCGCCGCGGCGGAACACCACCTCGCCCTCCCGGTAGCGCACCGGGCGCGCGGCGGCGGCGAGGCGCGCCCGCGCGGCGTCGGGCACGCCGGCGAGCAGCGGCAGGCGACCAAGCGCGCCCAGGGCGGCGTCTGCGACCATCGGTGCGCAGCATGCCCGGGCCGTTCGACCGGGAACAGGGCCGCGTGGTCCCTGCGGCCCTGCCCGCCCTCACGGCGTCGTGATCCGCGCGGCGGCGACCGGCCGTCCAGCGGTGCCTGCGCCGGCCCCGCCCCGGGGCGACATCCCGGGCGACATCCCGGGCGACATCCCGGGGCGACGTCCCGTTCGGCGGCGAGGGTTCCGGTCGCCCGGCGGTCCGCCCGATCGGGCGGACCGGCGGCACCGCGGGCGCGGGGCGGCGCGGCCGCCCCTTCTCACGTCATGGCGCCTGGTTCGAGAACACCACCGTGCCGGACGCGCTGAACATGCCGCCCACGCCATGGCAGACGCTGATCTTCGCGCCCGGTACCTGCGCCGGCGCGGTGCCGCGCATCTGCCGCACGCTCTCCTGCAGGGCGAACATGCCGTACATGCCGGTGTGGGTGTAGGACAGCCCGCCGCCGGTGGTGTTCAGCGGCAGCTTGCCGCCGGGCCGCGTGTTGCCCTCCCGGATGAAGCCCGCCGCCTCGCCCGGCTTGCAGAAGCCGAGATCCTCCAGCCCATACAGGGGCAGGTGGGCGAAGGCGTCGTAGATCATCATGTGGTCGACGGCGTTGCGGTCGATGCCGGCGGCCTCGATGGCGGTCGGGCCGGCGATGCGGAAGGCGCGCGAGGAGGAGAAATCCTCCATCTGCGAGACCATGTTGGATTCCACGCTCTCGCCGGTGCCGAGGATGTAGACCGGCTTCTGCGGCATGTCCTTCGCGCGGTCCGCGGTGGTCAGGATCAGCGCGCCGCCGCCATCCGTCACCAGGCAGCACTGCAGGATGCGGAAGGGATAGGCGATCATGCGGCTGTTCAGCACGTCCTCGACGGTGATCGGGTCGCGGAACATGGCGCGCGGGTTCCTGCCCGCCCATTCGCGCTGCACCACGGCGACCATGGCCAGGTCCTCGTGGCTGACGCCGCGCTCCTTCATGTAGCGCAGCACCGGGATGGGGAAGAGCGTGGGCGGGCCGAAGGGGCCGAAGGGCGCCTCGAACTGGCCGTTCAGGCCCTCGGGCTCGGCCGGGCGCGGCGTGGCGTTGATGCGGCTTCGCCCGGACTCCCCGTGCGTGATCAGGATGGTCCTCGCGTAGCCGGCATGGATGGCGGCGGCGGCGTGGCGCACATGCAGCATGAAGGAGCAGCCGCCGACCCCCGTGCCGTCCACCCATTTCGGCGTGATGCCGAGGTAGTGCGCCACCTGCTGCGGCATCATCGGGCCGACGCAGGCGACGCCGTCGATGTCGGACGGCTTGAGCCCCGCATCCGCCATGGCGTTCAGCGCCGCATCGGCGTGCAGCATGATCTGCGACATGTCGGGGATGACGCCGAGCCGCGTGGTCTCGGCGGCGCCGACGACGGCGATCTCTCCGGGCCTGATCATCGCGCGTGCCCCTACTTCGATGCCGGCTTGAAGAGCGGCAGGGTGATCTCCTCGTCCATCGGGACGAAGGCGACCTGGAGGTCCATGTCGAGCAGCAGTGCCTCCGGCGTCTGCGGGCAGCCGATGATGTTGGTCATCATGCGCGGCCCTTCCTCGAGCTGCACCACGGCGATGGCGTAGGGCGGGGTGAAGCCGGGCACGGGGCGGTGGTGGATGACGTAGCTGTGCAGCCTTGCGCGGCCGCTGGCTTCGAAGGTGCTGACGTTGCGCGTGCCGGTATAGGGGCTGAAGGGGCGCGGCGGGAAATAGGCGCGGCCGGTATCGCCGCAGCGCTGCAGCAGCAGCTTGCCGCCCTTGCAGCCGTCCCAGAAGTGCTTGGTCTCGGGTGTGGGCTTGGGCTTGGCCCGGCCGGGTTCGAGCATGATGGCCGTGTCCTCCGTCGTGTTGGTGAGCGGAGCGTGGCATGGCCGGGGCCGGGCGGCGAGGGGGCTGCCGGGCGCGACGACCTGTGGGCCGTCATGACGCTCTGACCCGTCACACCTGCATCGTCACCTGGCTGGTCAAGATATCGTAACCGAGGGTGTCGAAGGTCGCGTTCGCAGCGCAGACATCTGGATTGCCTGAAATCAGAATGCCGCACTGGCTGATCCATTTGATAAATTGCTCACAATGTGGCTTACTATGGTGTGCGAAGTTATAGTATCGCAAGGCTTCGGCAAGAAAAGTTCCGACCGCATTTTTGCCCACCGGAAGAACCTGTGCGATCGGGATAATGTCGCCGATCCTGTTCTCGACGAATGCACAGACAGCGGATGCAGTATCCTTCTCGGTGCTCTGGAAACTCTTTCTGCTCAGCCAGTTGGCAAACAGGGTCAGGTCCGATGCGTCGATCGGCACCCGGGCGAGGGAATCCGGGTTGCCGTAATTGCCGGCGCCAAGCTTGTCCGCAATCTCCTTGGCGGTGGGCTTGTCCGAAGGGTTCTGCGCCTGACTCGAGGCGCACAGAAACTTCCAGAAGTGTCCCATGACCCTCTCTCCATCCCACCGTGGCAGCAGCGGAGCGCCGCCCCCCTTCCCCACCCTTACCGCATGCAAGCCCCCCCGGGGCGGCCGATCTCGCAGACCCGGCGCTACATCGCCCCGGACCACGCCTCCGGCAGCATCGTCACGCCCCCTTCGCGGCGGATCAGGCGGGAGAAGCCGGGGAAGTGCATGTGCATCCCGGCCCAGGCGAGCTTGTCCGTCGCCACCATGTCGAAGACCCGGCGCCGCGTCGCCTGCGCCTGACCCGGGTCGATGTCGAAGGCCATCGTCACCTCGGGGCGGGGGATCTGGATCTCGGGGACATGGATGATGTCGCCCCAGATCAGCAGCGTGTCGCCGCCCGAGGCGATGAGGTAGCCGGTATGCCCGGGCGTGTGGCCGGGGAAGGGCATGGCGGCGACGCCCGGAAACACCTCGCCGGCCTCGAAGGTCCGCACCGCGCCGGCGCGGCGATAGGGCGCCACCTGGTCGCGCGCCGCCTGGAAGTTGCGCGCGCGGGAGGTCTCGTCGGCCTTCGCCATGGCCGCGTCGTCGTGCCAGAAGGCCAGCTCCGCCGCATGCAGCACCAGATCGGCATTGGGGAAGCGCCGGTGGCCCGCGGCGTCGGAGAGGCCGTTCGAATGGTCCGGATGCAGATGGGTCTGCAGCACGGTGTCGATGTCGGTGGTGCGGATGCCGGCGGCGCCCAGGTTCTCGAACAACCGTCCGCCCGTGGCTGCCATGGCGCTGCCGCAGCCATTGTCCACCAGGGCGAGCCTGCCGCCCGCGTGGATCAGGAAGCAGTTCACCGCGGTGCGGCGCGGCACCGGGCGGAAGGCGTCGCGCAGCAGCTGCGCCGCCTCCGCCTCCGCGATGTTCTGGATCACCGCCATCGACCCATCGAGGTAGCCGTCCGAGATGGCGGTGACGACGATGTCGCCGACCCTGCGATGATAGACGCCCGCCACCTGTGCCGTCGGAACCGCTGCCGGCATCGCCCGCTTCCCCCGCATCGATCGTGTGGGAGAAGGTTAGGCGGCGCGGCGCCGGCTGGGTAGGGGCATCGATGTCCGCTGCCCCTGGCGCCAAGCAGGCTTTCGTGGCCTGGCCCGCACGTCGTGCGACTCAAGGCCCTGAGATGCAAGCCTGCTCAGGCTCCCGTTCGAGCGCAGACCTCCAGAGGCTTCCCTACCCCTGGCGGATGCTGGCAAGGAAATCGGCGGTGCGTTCCCGCAGCGCGCCGGCACGCCCGGTCAGCTCGGTCGCCGCCCCGAGCATGCCGCTCGCGGCCTGCCCGGTCTCCTGCGCCGCGCGCCGCACATCGCCGATGCGTCCCGCCGCGGTGGCGGTGCCGTTGGCGACCTCGGCGGCGCTGCGGGCGATCTCCTGCGTGGCCGCGCCCTGCTCCTCGACGGCGGCGGCGATGGCGCCGGTCACGGCGTTCAGCCGCTCGATGGTGGCGCCGATGGAACGCAGCGCGGTCACCGCCTCTCCCGTGGCGGCCTGGATGGCGCCGATCTGGCTGCCGATCTCCTCGGTGGCCTTGGCCGTCTGGCCGGCGAGCGTCTTCACCTCGCCGGCGACGACCGCGAAGCCCTTCCCGGCCTCGCCCGCACGGGCGGCCTCGATGGTGGCGTTCAGCGCCAGCAGGTTGGTCTGCCCGGCGATGTCGCCGATCAGCCGCACCACGTCGCCGATCCGGCTCGCCGCCTCGGCCAGCCCCTGCACCGTGCCGTCGGTGGCGCGGGCCTGGTCCGAGGCCGCCCGGGCGACGGCGGCGCCCTCGGCGACCTGGCGGCTGATCTCGGCGACGGAGGCGGCGAGTTCCTCGACGCTGGCGGCCACCGCCTGCACGTCGTGGCCGGCGCGCATGCTCACGTCCGCGACCGCGTCCGCCTCGCGGCCCGAGGTCTCGGCGGCGCCGGCGACGGTGCGGGCGCTGGCCTGCACCTGCCCGGCCGCCGCGGCCACGGCGTCGACCACGCCGCCGACCTCGGCCTCGAAGCTGTCGGCCAGACGTGCCTGCCGCGTCGCCAGCGTCCAGGTCATCATCGGGCCGACATAGCCGCCCTTCGCGTCCATGATCGCGGAGACGGCGATGTCCAGCACCTCGTCGCCGATGCGGATGCGCGTGGCGTGCGGCAGCCGCGACGGGTCGGCCATCAGCGCCCGCTGGCGCTCCGGCTGGGCGTGGAAGACGTCGACCGACCTGCCCAGCAGCTCGTCCGCCTTGCAGGGCAGCGCGTGCTCCACCCGCTGCATCAGCGCCCGTGCCGCCGGGTTGAGGTAGGTGATGCGGAAGTCGTCGCGCGGATCGGCGGTGATCACGCCGGTCGCCAGCTGCTCGATCATCTGCTGCTGGGAGAAGGCGCGGGCCACGGTGGCGCGCAGGCTCTCCACCGCCGCCGCGATCTGGCCGATCTCGTCGCGGCGGTCGCGGTCCGGCACGGGCTGCGAGGCATCGCCGCCGGCGATGGCGCCGATCGCGTCGCGCACCCGGGCCAGCGGCCGGACGATGGCGCGCGCGGTCAGCGCGCTCGAGAACAGCAGCAGCAGCACGATCGTCCCGCCGGTCCAGAGCATGGCCCGCACCGCCTGCTCGCGCGCGTCGTTGGCGATGCCCGTCGCATCCGCCGCCTGGCGTTCGAAGGCGGCCAGCAGCCGCGTGATGCTCTCCTCCATGCGCGCGCGGCTCGACGCGATCGCATCCCGGCGCGTCGCCTGGATGCGTTCCTCCAGCTCCACGATCGCCGCCGTGGTCTCCGCCAGGCCCTGCGACGCGGTGCGCAGGCGCTCCGCGTCGCGTTCCAGGCGGCCGCCGAGCTGCGAGACGAAGCCGCGGAAATGCACCGAAGCCTGTGCCCCGGCACGGCGCACGCGGCGGGCCTGGGTCTCGTCCCGCGCCTCGAGGAATCGCTGCACCGCCGACCGGCTGTCGTTCACCGCCGTGTGGAAGGTGAGCAGCCGCTGCCGCGCTTCCTCCCGCGCCTCGCCCTGCAGTTCGAAGTCGAGGTTGGCGGCCACGGCCTCGAAGGCCTGGTCGTACTCGGCCATCTGCGGGTAGAGGCGGTCGTCGCGGAGCCCGAGGAGTTGGCGGCGCAGCGCGGCGACCCCGGCGGCGGCGGCCATCCAGGCCTCGGCGGCCTGGCGGGCCGTGCCGATCTCGGCAAGCTGGGCCGGGCGCGCCGTGCGCTCAAGCCCGCCGACCTGCCGGGCGGTCGTCGCGCCGGCCTCGGCCAGGGCGGCCGCGGCGCGGGTGCTGTCGCCCGGCGTCGTGGCCATCAGCACCTCGGCCAGGGCGAGTTCGCCGATGACCATGCGCACATAGAGCGAACGCGCCGCGCCACGCTGGCCCGTCGCGGCCATGGCGCTGTCCTGCGCCAGGCCGGCATCCCGCAGGTCCCGCTGGACGAATCCGATGAGCGCGACCAGCAGCAGCACCGCCAGTCCGGCGCCGAGGGCCAGCTTCCAGCCCACGGAGAGGTTACGCAGAACGGCCATGCAGGATCCTCCTGCGGCATTCCTCGCACGCCACGCGTTAAGCGACGCCGAAGAGCCCGTCCTGGCCCGCGCCCCCTGGCCCGCGCCCCCTGGCCCGCGCCCCCTGGCCCGCCCCCTCGCCCACCCCTCGACAGCTCCCGGGCCCCGCGTCACCGTGCCGGCTGCATCCCCCCAAGGCCGGCGCGACAGGAGCCCCACCCATGCTGTTCGACTTCGAGAAGATCGGTGCCGAGAACGCCTACAAGCTGGTGGTCTCCTCCGTCGTGCCGCGCCCGGTCGCCTGGGTGGTGACGCAGGACGCGGCCGGCACGGTCAACGCCGCGCCGTACTCCTTCTTCAACGCCTTCTCCTCCGACCCGGTCGTGGTCGGCATCGGCTGCGGCCCGCGGCCCGAGGGGGCGGCGAAGGACACGCTGGCCAATATCCGCGCCCTCGGCGAGTTCGTGGTGAACCTGGTGCCGGAGCGGCTGGTGCAGGCGATGAACGTCACCGCGGTGGAGTTCGACGCCGGGCGCGACGAGGTGGCCGAAGCCGGGCTGACCACCGTGCCCTCGGCCAAGGTGCGCGTGCCGCGCATCGCCGAGAGCCCGGTGGCGCTGGAATGCGTGACCTTCCAGCTCATTCCGGCGGGCCGGCATACCATCGTGCTGGGCCGGGTCGTCGGCCTGCACATCGCCGACGAGTGCGTGCTGGATGCGGCGAGGTTCTACGTCGACACGCCGAAGCTCGATCTGGTCGGGCGCATGCACGGGCGCGGCTGGTACACCCGCACGCGCGACCGGCTGGAGGTGCCGCGCATGGGTGTCGCCGAATGGGAAGCGAAGAAGGCGATCCAGGCCAGGGCAGCGGAGTAGGCCGTCCCGGCTTTCCCGCCACCCGCTTTCCCGCCACCGGCTTTCCCGCCACCGGCTTTCCCGCCGCCGGGCACCATGCTAACCGGTCGTTGAGAGTCGTTCGCAACCGGGGGGCGGACGCGCATGAGCCGCCCGCGCATGAGCCGCCTGCCCATGACCGCCGGCGCCGCCACGTCCCTGCCGGCACCCCGCGTCAGGGCGGGGCGGCGGCGGCCGCTCTGGACGCTGCTGCCGCTGCCGGTGGCGCTGCTCGTCGCGGCGCCGCTGCTGGCCGTGCTGGTGGCGGCGGTCGTGCCCGCCGGCGCGGTCTGGCGGCACATCCTCGAGACCACCCTGCCGGAGATGCTGCGCAACTCCGTGCTCCTGGTGCTGCTGGTCGGCGCCATCACCGCCAGCGCCGGCGCGGTGGCGGCCTGGCTGGTCACCGCCTGCCGCTTCCCCGGCCGCTCGGTGCTGGAGGTGGCGCTGCTGCTGCCGCTGGCCATGCCGGCCTATGTCTGCGGCTATGCCTATACCTGGCTGCTGGACGTCGCGGGTCCCGTGCAGTCCGGCCTGCGCGGCGCCACCGGGCTGGGCTGGGGCCAATACCCGTTCCCCGAGATCCGCAGCCTGCCCGGCGCTGCGGTGGTGCTCGGCATGGTGCTGTACCCCTACGTCTACCTGCTTTGCCGGAGCGCCTTCCAGCAGCAGAGCGTCTGCCTCGTCGAGGCCAGCCGCACCCTCGGCCATTCGCTGCCGCGCTGCTTCCTGCACCTGGCGCTGCCATTGGCGCGGCCGGCGATCGTCGGCGGCGTGGCGCTGGCGCTGATGGAGACGCTGGCGGATTTCGGCACGGTGCAGCACTTCGCCGTGCGCACCTTCACCACCGGCATCTACGAGGCGTGGTTCGGGCTCGGCGACCGCGGTGCCGCCAGCCAGCTCGCCGCCTGCCTGATCGGGCTGGTGGCGCTGCTGCTGACCCTGGAGCACGTGTCGCGCGGCGGCCGGCGCTACCACCCGACCACCACGCGGCATCCGCCGCTGCGGCCGGTGCAGCTGCATGGCTGGAAGGCGGCCGCGGCGACGCTTGCCTGCACGATGCCGGTGCTGCTGGGCTTCGCGGTCCCGGCCGGCGCGCTGGCGGCGCTGATGATCGAGGTCGGCGATCCGCTGGCGCCGGGCCGTTTCATGCCCTTCGCCTGGCACAGCGTGGTGCTGGCCGGCACCGCGGCGGCATGCGCGGTGCTGATCGCGGCGCTGATCGCCTGGGCGGTGCGGCTGCATCCCGGGCCCTCGCAGCGGCTGGCGGCGCGCATCGCGGGGCTGGGCTACGCGGTGCCGGGATCGGTGATCGCGGTGGGGACGCTGGTGCCGCTCGGCCTGTTCGACAATGCGCTGGATGGCTGGGCGCGGGCGCATCTCGGAGTCTCGACCGGGCTGCTGCTGTCGGGCGGGATCGCGGCGCTGGTCTTTGCCTACCTGGTGCGGTTCCTGGCGGTGGCGCTGTCCTCGGTGGAGGCGGGGCTGGGGCGGCTGAAGCCCTCGCTGCGCGACGCCGCGCGGGTGCTGGGGCAGCGGCCGGCGGGGGCGATCTGGCACGTGGAGCTGCCGCTCGCGCGCAACGCGCTGCTCACCGGCTTCCTGCTCGTCTTCGTCGATACCATGAAGGAGCTGCCGGCGACCCTGATCGTGCGTCCCTTCGACTTCGACACCCTGGCGGTGCGGGTCTATTCGCTGGCGTCCGACGAGCGGCTGGCGGAGGCGAGCACGGCGGCGCTGCTGATCGTCGCGGTCGGGCTGCTGCCGGTGGTGGCGCTGACGCGCGCCATGCGGCACGGCTGATGGCCGCGCTGGCGGAGCGGCTGGGCCACGGCCCGACGGAGCGCCTGCTGATCGTCAATTGCGATGACCTCGGCGTCAGCGCGGCCGCCAACCGGGCGATCCACCGCGCCATGACCGTGGGCATCGCCACCGGCGCCACGCTGATGGTGCCCTGCCCGGCGGCGCGGGAGGCGGCGACGATGTGCCAGGGCCTGGCCGTCGGCGTGCACCTGACGCTGACCAGCGAGTATCCGTCGCGCCGCTGGCGCGGCCTGACCGCGGGTGCCTCGCTGCACGACGCGGCAGGCTTCCTGCACGCCGCGGCGCGGCACGCGCTGGCACGGCTGGACACTGAGGAGGTGCGCGCGGAATGCCGGGCGCAGATCCGGACGGCACTCGCCTGGGGCGTCGATGTCACGCATCTCGATGCGCACATGAACGTCATGCAGGCACGGGCGGACCTGTTCGAGGTCTATCTCGACCTCGCGGAGGAGTTCCGGCTGCCGGTGCGGATGTTTCCGCCGGCGATGGCGGCCACCTACGGCTTCCCCGCGCGCGAGCGTGCCGCCGCCCGCCGCATCCCCTGCCCCGATCACCTGCTCTATCCCTGGCCACGGCCGGCCGCCGAGGTGCTGGTCGAGGCACTCCCGGCGCTGGCGCCGGGCGTCACCGAGATCTTCGCCCATCCCGTGGAGGACGGCGCCGAATTGCGGGGCTACGACCCCTGGGCGCCGGAGCTGCGTGCCGCCGATGCGCGGGGGATGTGCGATCCGGCGTTGCCTGCAACCCTCGACGCGCAGGGCATCCGCCGCATCGACTTCCGGGCGCTGCGGGCGCTGATGCGGGCGGGATAGGTCAGCCCGGCACCATCGCCGCCCAGTCCGGCAGCGGCCGATCCTCGATCGGCACCAGCCAGGCGGCGTGGTTGGCGTGGTCGATCACCTGCGCCGGCAGCAGGATCTCCCGCGGCACGGGCTGTCCCGCCAGGTGGCGCAGCGCGGCCATGGCGGCGACGGCGCCCATCTTGAATCCGTCATAGTCCATGCTCGCCAGCACGCGGCCGGCGCCGATCGCCTGTGCCGCCTCGATGGTGCCGTTGTTGCCGACGACCAGCGCCCGCCGCCCCGCCGCGTCCAGCGCATCCAGCGCGCCGAGCGCCATCAGGTCGTTGGTGCAGATCACGCCGTCGATGCGCGGATGCGCGGCGAGCAGCCCGGCCATCGCCGCGCGCCCCGGCTCGCGCAGGTAGCGTCCCGGCGCGGAACCAAGCAGGCGGATGCCTGGGGCGGCGGCGATGGCCTCACGGAAGCCGCGGCCGCGGTCGCGGCTGGTCGGCGCGGTCTCCGGCCCCTCGATCAGCACCACGTCGCCCTGGCCGCCCAGCGCCGCGATCAGCACGCCGGCGATGCTGCGGCCCATCGCCGTGTCGTCGGCGCCGACGAAGGTGACGAACTCGCCCGCCACGCGGTTGACGAAGCCGACCAGCGGGATGCCGGCCGCGCGAACCTCCGCCACGGGGCCTTCCAGGGCCGCGTCATCGGCCGGGGCGAAGAGGATGGCACCGGGCCGTTCCGCCGCCACGGCGCGCAGCAGCACGGTCTGCTGCGCCGGGTCGTCGGGCGTGGCGGGCGGATGCCAGCTCACGGTCGCGCCAGCCGCCGCGGCGACGCGCTCCACGCCGCGCAGGAAGGCCCGGTAGTTCGGGTTCACCGCGTTCTTGGTGAAGACGGCAAGGCGGAGGGGCATGGCCGGCAGTCCCGCGTGAAGTCTCGGGCGTGACGCTAGGATGACGCGGACGCCGCGGCCAGGGTGCCCGCCTTGCCGAACCGGGATGCGGCCCAAGCTCTCCGGCCGGAACCACAGCAGGGTTGGCCATGGCGCGACGACGCAACCAGGGGCGCAGGGCGGCGGCGCTGGCGATCGCGATCGCCGCGCTGCTGCCGGGCTGCGCCACGCTCTCGCCCCGCCCGGCCAGCATCGGGCAGCGTCTGGCCGCACTGCCGACCGACCGCATGGAGGGCCTCACCGCACCTGTCACCATCCGCTGGAACGACCACCTGGTGCCCTGGATCGAGGCCGGGAGCGACGCCGACCTCGCCTTCGCGCTCGGCCTGGTGCATGGCCACCTGCGCGGCGCGCAGATCGCGCTGCTGCGCATGGTCGCGCGCGGCCGGCTGGCGGAGATCGCGGGGCCCCTGGCGACCGACATCGACCATGCGCTGCGCATCCTCGATTTCGGCCGCGCGGCGCCGGACATCGAGCGGCGCTGGCCGCCGGCGACGCGTGCTTTCATGCAGCGCTTCGTCGCCGGGCTGAACCGCGCGACCATGGGCGACGGCACGCGGCCGCCGCCGGAATTCGCGCTGCTCGGCCTGGCGCCGGAGCCCTATACCCCGGCCGACATCCTGGCGATCGGGCGGCTGGCGGGCACCGACATCTCCTGGCTCACCTGGTTCTCCCTGCTCGGCGAGCGCGGCAGCCCCGGCTTCGCCCGCACCTGGCAGCGCGTGCTGGAAGCCGGCGCCAGCCTGACGCCGCCCGAGGACACGGGGGATGCACGCCGCGCCGCGCTGGGGGCGATCCTCGCGGCGAGCGCGAAGGGCGGCAGCAACACCGTGGCGGTGGCGCCGGCGCGCAGCGCGACCGGCGCGGCGCTGATCGCCTCCGACCCGCATCTCGGCCTGTCGCTGCCCAACCTCTGGCTCGTCGTCGGCATGCGCAGCCCGTCCTGGCACGCGGTCGGGATGATGGTGCCCGGCCTGCCGATCATCGGCCTCGGGCGGAACCCGGACGTGGCCTGGGGCGGCACCAACCTGCGCGCTGCCTCGTCCGATCTCTTCGACGTGGCGCGCCTGCCGCCGGGCCAGGTGACGGAAGGGGAGACGCGCATCCGCCAGCGCCTGTGGTTCCCGGCGACGCGGCGGGTGCGCACCACGCCGCACGGCCCCATCATGACCGACGCGGCGATCGTGCCGCGGCGCGAGGGCGACGTGATCGCGCTGCGCTGGGCCGGGCATGAACCGACCGACGAGGTCACCGCCCTGCTCGCGGCGGCCCGCGCCCGCAGCGCCGCCGAGTTCCGCGACAGCTTCGCCGGCTTCGGCGTCTCGCCGCAGAACATGCTCTATGTCGATCGGCGCGGCACGATCGGGCGGGTCACCGCCGCGACCTTGCCGGACCGCGCGGGCTTTCCCCCGGACGACCCGGTGCTCGACCCGGCGGACAGCGCCTGGGGGCGGCTGCGCGACGCGCGCAGCCTGCCGCGGCTGGAGGATCCGCCGGACGGCATCCTCGCCTCCTCCAACGAGAATCCCGCGACCTGGGCCGCCGATCCGCCGCCCATCGGCTGGTTCTTCTCGGACGGCGACCGGCTGGCGCGGCTGCGCGCCTTGCTGACGGAACGGCCGCGCCTTGGCGTGGCGGACCTCTTCGCCCTGCAGCGCGACACGCTGGCGCCGAAGGCGGCGGTCCTGGCGGCGGCGCTGCTGGCGCGGCTGGATGCGCTGCCCGGCGGCGCGCCGGAGCCCGCCATGCTGGCGCGGCTGCGCGGCTGGGACGGCGACTACCGGGCCGAGAGCGAGGCGGCGCTGGTGTTCGAGCTGCTCCTCGGCCAGCTCGTCCCGCTGCTGCGCTCCGACGGCAGCCTGCCGGGCCGCGGGCCGGAGACGGGGTGGAACTTCATCACCACCTTCCTGCTGTGCGACCTCGACGCCCTGCCGCCCGAACGCCGCGCCGCGGTGCTGCGCGGGGCGGTGGCGGCGGCCGCACCGATCGCCGCGCGGTACCGCAGCTGGGGCGAGGTGCACCGGCTGCGAGCGGCGCATTGGCTGGTGAACCTGCCCGTGCTGGGCCGGCGCTTCGTGCTGGAGAGCCTGCCCGTCGGCGGCTCGCGCGAGACGCCGATGAAGACCGGGCACGGCCTGGTGTCCGGTCCGCACGAGGTAGGCTTCGGCTCCATGGCGCGGCATGTGAGCGACATGTCGGACCCGGATGCCAACTGGTTCGTGCTGTTCGGCGGGCAGGATGGCTGGCTCGGCAGCGCCGCCTTCGCCGACCAGCTGCCGCTGTGGCGGGAGGGCCGGGCGATCCGGGTGCCGCTGCGGGCCGAGACGGTGGCGCGGGAATTCCCGCGCGTCACCATAGTGCGGCCGTGAGCCCGCCCTTCGACGCCACCCCGCTGTTGCGCGCGGCCTGCGCCCTGCGCCTTGCACGGCTCGAGCGCAAGGATCCGGCGGCGACCCAGCGCGCGCTGCTCACGAGGCTGCTGCGACGCGCCGCCGGCACGCGCTTCGGCCGGGCGCATGGGTTCGATGCGATCCACGACGTCGCCGGCTACCAGGCCCGCGTGCCGCTGCGGCGCTACGAGGATTTCTGGCGCGAGTGGTGGCAGCCCGGCCACCCCGCGCTGCGCGACGTCACCTGGCCCGGCCTGGTGCCCTATCTGGCCCTGTCCTCCGGCACCACCTCGGGCACGACGAAGTTCATCCCCGTCACGCGCGAGATGGTGGTGGCGAACCGCGGCGCGGCGCTGGACACGCTGGCCTGGCACCTGCGCGCGCATCCGCGCAGCCGGGTCTTCGGCGCGCTGTCCTTCATGCTCGGCGGCTCCACCGACCTGGCGGAGGTGGCGCCGGGGGTGCGGCAGGGCGACCTGTCCGGCATCGCCGCGGCCGAGGTGCCGGCTTTCCTGCGCCGCTGGAGCTTCCCGCCGCGGGAGGTCGCGCTGATCGCCGACTGGGACCGCAAGCTGGCGGCGCTGGCCGCGGCGACGCCCGTGGGGCAGGTGCGGGTGCTGAGCGGCACGCCGTCCTGGCTGCTGGTGCTGCTGGAGCGGCTGGCGGCGCGGCACGGCTCGCCGCCGCTGCCGGCGCTGGAGCTGCTGGTGCATGGCGGCGTCGCCTGGCCGCCCTATCGCGACCGCGTCGCGCCCTTCCTGCCGCCGGGCTGCTCGACACGGGAGGTCTATCCGGCCAGCGAGGGCTTCGTCGCGATCGCCGACCGGGGCGACGGCGAGGGGCTGCGCCTGTGCATCGACCGCGGCGTGTTCTGGGAGTTCGTGCCGGTCGAGGAGCTCGACGCGGCGGCGCCGGCGCGGCACTGGACGGCCACCATCGAGACCGGCGTGGACTACGCCGTGGTGCTGTCCTGCTGCGCCGGCCTGTGGTCCTACGTGCTGGGCGACACGGTGCGCTTCGTCGATCGCGTGCGGCCGCGGCTGATCGTGACGGGGCGGACCTCCTACACGCTCTCCGCCTTCGGCGAGCACCTGGCGGGCGAGGAGATCGAGGCGGCGCTGCTCGGCGCGCTGGCCGCGTGCGGACTGGCGCTGGCGGAGTACACCGTGGGGCCCGTCTTCGGCGCGGTGCGCGGGCATCATCGCTGGCTGGTCGAGACAGCCGGGCCGGCCGACCCGTCGCTGGCGTCACGCATTGCGGGGCTTATCGACGCGGCGCTGGTCGCCGCCAACGACGACTACGCGGCGCACCGCCGCGGCGCGCAGCTCGACCCGCCGGAGGTCGTGCTGCTGCCGCCGGGTGCCTTCGCGGCGTGGATGCGGACGCAGGGCAAGCTCGGCGGCCAGCACAAGGTGCCGCGGGTGATCGCCGACCCGGAGCGGTTCAGGGTGGCGGAGGCGGGGCTGGGGGCGTTCCCTCCCCCGCCGGCCGGGGAGGGCTAGGGTGGGGTTGGGGGTGCTGACCGAGGCCCTGGTTGAGACGCCAACCCCCACCCAACCCTCCCCCGCGCGCGGGGGAGGGCTTTATCCGCCGCATCCGGTCAGTCCTTCCCCGCCGCCCCGTCATCCTGCTTCGGCGCAGGGTCGCTGTTCAGCAGGATGTAGCGCTCGATGCCGATCTGGCGGATCAGGTCGAACTGGCGGTCGAGGAAGTCCACATGCTCCTCCTCGTTCTCCAGGATGCGCCGCAGCAGGTCGCGGGAGACGTAGTCGCGCACGCTCTCGCAATAGGCGATGCCCTCGCGCAGGTCCTCCATCGCCTTCTCCTCGAGCTTGAGGTCGGCCTCGAGGATCTCCCGCACGTCCTGGCCGACCATCACCTGGTTCAGCCGCTGCACGTTGGGCAGGCCGTCGAGGAACAGGATGCGCTCGATCAGCCAGTCGGCGTGGTGCATCTCCTCGATGGATTCCTTGTACTCCTTGCGGCCGAGCTGCGTGACCCCCCAGTGGCGCAGGGTTCGGGCGTGCAGGAAGTACTGGTTGATCGCGGTGAGCTCGTTGGTGAGCACCGTGTTCAGGTGCTCCACCACCTTCGGGTCGCGCAGCATCGGCCTGATCCCTTCTCCGTTCGGCGTGCCCGCGCCGAAACGGCCGGGAACGCTTCCGGTTCAGATGACCCGGTTCAGCCGACGCGCGTCAAGCGGCAGGCGCGGCCGAGGCTGCGGAATCGCCGCCGGCGCGGATCATGGTGAGGATCGTCGCGGTGCAGTTGCCGCACTGCGCCCGCCCGCCGCAGGCGCAATAGACCTCCTTCGGGCGGCTGGCGCCGGCGGCCACGGCGGCGCTGATCTGGGCATCGGTCATGCCGTTGCAGAGGCAGATGTACACGGTCTCGCGTTCCCCTCGCGGTCTCGTCAGCGCCAGCCGGCGCGCTGCATGATCTGCAGCGCCTGCGCCGCATTGGCGGCGTAGCGGGCGGCATTCAGCCCATCCTCGCGGAAGGCGCCGAAGGCGGCCAGCGCGGGATGCAGCGGCGCATCGTCCACCACCGGATACTCCATGTTGCCGACGGCGAAGAGCTCCTGCGCCCGCGGGCCGGTCAGGTATTCGAGGAAGCGCTGCGCGGCAGCCGCATTCGGCGCGGTGCGCACCACCCCGGCGCCCGAGATGTTCACGTGCGCGCCGCGGTCGCCCGCGCCCTGGTTCGGGAAGAGCACGCCGATGCGCTCCGCCACGGCCCGGTCCTCGGCGCGCTGGGAGACCGCCATCTGCGCCAGGTAGTAGGTGTTGGAGACGGCGATCCCGCACTGCCCGGCCGGGATGGCGCGGAACTGGTCGCGATCGCCGCCCTGCGGCGGGCGGGCCATGTTGGCGACCACGCCCCGCGCCCAGGCCTCGGTGGCCTCCGGCCCATTGGCCGCGAGGATCGAGCCGGCGAGGCTGGTGTTGTAGGGATGCGCCGCGGCGCGGATGCAGACCATCCCCCGGAACCGCGGATCGGCCAGGTCCTCGTAGCGCGCGAGGCCCTCGGGCAGGCCCTTCTGGCGATCATACATGATGACGCGGGCGCGCTTGGAGACGCCGAACCAGTACCCCTCGGGGTCGCGCAGGCTGGCGGGCACGCGGCTGTCCAGGACCGGGCTGCGCACCGGCTGGAGGATCCCGGCCTCCTTCGCACGGGCAAGGCGGGCAGCATCCACGGTGATCAGCACATCGGCGGGGCTGTTGGCCCCTTCCGAGCGGATGCGCTGGATGAGCTGGTCGGCATCGCCCTCGATGAGGCGGACGCGGATGCCGGTCTCGCGCGTGAAGGCGTCGTAGAGTTCGCGGTCGGTATCGTAGTGGCGGGAGGAATAGACATGGACCTCCCCCCCCTGCTGCGCCGCGCCCGGTCCGGCGAGAAGGACGGAGGCGGCGCCGGCGGCCAGGAGGCCGAGGCTGCGACGAAGGAGGCGGGCGGGCATGGGTGGCGGACTCCCGGGCTGCTGCATCGCCGCTTCATAGCGATAATGAGAACCATTCGCAAGTGTGCGCGGCTGCGAGGCAATCGCAAATTGCACGGGCGCCGAGTCCGGCGCCTTGCGCCACCGCAAAAGGGGAACGGCCCGAGGGCCGCCCCCCTTCTGGTGCAGATCAGCCCGCCGGCAGGCCGCGCAGGAATTTCGAGCGCGCGGTGGCACCGGCCATCAGCAGGTTGTGGTCGGACCCGCTCAGCAGGAAGCGCGCGCCCATCCTGATGTAGGCGGCGGCATGGGTCTCGTCGTAGACGCCGCCCATGCCCATGGTCTTGCCATGCTTGCGGCAGGCGGCGGCGACCGTCTCATACGCCGCATAGACATCCTTGTGGCCGATCTGGCCGGAGATCCCCATGGCCGCCGTCAGGTCGGAGGTGCCGATCAGCAAGACGTCGACGCCCGGCACGGCAGCGATGCCGTCGGCGTTCGCCACCGCCTCCGGCGTCTCGATCATGCAGGCGACGAGGATCTCGCGGTTCAGCTCCGCCTGCGCCTCGGCGTTCGGGGGCGGCTGCATGCCGTAGGCGAAGGGCGGGCCGCCCCAGCTTCGCGTGCCGAGCGGCGGGAAGCGGTAGGCGGCCGCAACCGCCTTCGCATCCTCCACCGTGTCGACATGCGGCACGACGACGCCCATCGCCCCGTTGTCGAGCGACCGCGTGCCCTCGAACACCGCGTCGCGGCAGACCCGGACGATGGGGGTGATGCCCTGCCCGAGCGCGGCGATGGCGATCTGCGTCGCCTCGTGCACGGACATCGCGCCGTGCTCCATGTCGATGAACAGCCAGTCGTAGCCCGCGGCGGCGGCCAGCATGCCGACGGCGCTGCCGCGCAGGTGATGCACGCCGAAGCCGAGGGCGAGCTCGCCCTTCGCAAGGCGCTGCTTCACGTGGTTGGGGGCGATGGGCATGGGCGGTTCCTTTTCCTCGGGCAACACGGCCAAGGCGATCACGCGTCGTCGCCGGGGTCAATCGCGCAAGGGCGGCCGAGGCGCCGCGCACCCCGCAGGCGGCGCGAAACAGACGAAACCATTGTGCCTGCACGGTGATATCGACCGGCAACGCATCCGGCCTAAGCAAACCTCTGGAGGTTTGCGCACGACAAAAAACCTAAGCAGGCTTTCGCTACAATGGATTGGACCACACGATGTGTGGGCCAAGCCATGAAAGCCTGCTTAGCGTCAGGCCCGCGACGCGCGCGGCCGAGGAGCGGCGGACAATGCGCAGGGGCGGGAATTCGCCGGCACCGGCGGGCGGCACGCCGCCGACGCGCGCCGCACCGGTCAGGGGCTTCGGTGCGGCGAGACCAGCCCGCGCCACCGGGTCGCAGGCCCGGCACGACCATTCCGGGCTCAGGCCCAACCTGGCGCCGCTGCACGTCCAGGCCACGAACCCGGCGCCGCGGGGCCACGAGGCGCGCGGCCACGGCGCGCAGCACGCCACGCCGCCCGCCGCCGCCCCGGCCACCGCGAGCGCCCCGGCGCGCACCGAGCTCGGCGGGCAGGTGCGCGACCTGCCGCGCGGCGCCGCGGCGCCGACCAGCGACGCGACGCCCGCGCTGATCGACACCCTCGGCACGCTGAGCTGGCCCGCCGGCACCGCCAGCCGCGAGGCCCAGGCCTATTTCGACCAGGGCTACGGCCTGGCCTGGGCCTTCAACCATGCCGAGGCGGCGCGCGCCTTCCGCGCCGCCCAGGCGCCCGACCCCGATTGCGCGATGTGCTTCTGGGGCGAGGCCTGGGTGCTCGGGCCGCACGTGAACTTCTTCATGGAGGCGGACGCCAATCGCCGCGCGCTGGCGGCGCTCGAGCAGGCACGCCGCCTCGCACCCCGCGCCGGCGAGATGCGCGCCGCGCTGATCGAGGCGCTGTCGCAGCGCTACAGCGCCGACCCGGCGGCCGAGCGCAAGGCGCTGGACCAGGCCTTCGCCGACGCCATGCGAGGGGTCCAGGCACGCTTCCCCGCCGATACCGAGATCGCCGTGCTGACCGCCGACGCGCTGATGAACCTGCAGCCCTGGGACTACTGGGAGGACGCAAGCCGGCGCCCCAAGGGCGCGACGGCGCAGATCGTCACGCTGCTGGAAGGCGTGCTCGGCGGCCGCGCCACGCCCGTCACGCCGAACCCGCTGCATCCGGGCGCCATCCACCTCTACATCCACACCGTCGAGGCCTCGGACCGGCCGGAGCGCGCGGCGCCGCACGCGGCGCGGCTGGAGGCGCTGATGCCGGGCGCGGGGCACATCGTGCACATGCCCGCGCACATCTGGTACCGGCTGGGCCTCTCGCGCGACAGCCTGGAGGCGAAGCTGCGCGCCGTCGCCGCCGACGAGGCGCAGCTTGCCCGCGGCGGCGCCAGCCCGCTCTATGCCGGCGGCTACTTCGCGCACAACGTCCACTTCGTCATGGCCTCGGCGGTGATGGGCGGCGACGGCCCGCGCGCGGTGGAGGCGGCGACGCGCCTCGCCACGCTGATCCCGGAGGAGGCGAAGCGGGCGCTGCCGGGCCTGGCGCTGCCGGTCGCCGCCGCGCCCTATGTCGCGCATGCCCGCTTCTCGGCGCCCGAGGCGGTGCTGCCCCTGGCCCCGCCGGCCGAGGAATTCCCCTATATCCGCGCGCACTGGCACTACGCGCGGGCCGAGGCGCTGGCGCGCCAGGGCAGGGCCGAGGCGGCGCAGGCCGAGGCACGCGCCATCGAGGCGCTGCTCGCCGCGCCGGCCATCGTCGCGCTGCCCGAGCAGGGCGTGCCGGCGCCCGACGTGCTGGCCATCGCCCGGCGCGTCGCGGCGGC
>JAIEOP010000199.1 GCA_019750465.1 Acetobacteraceae bacterium
CGACTTGCCGAGCAAACGCCGATCCCACAGCCATTCCGGCCGTCACGCTGGCAGCGTGTGAGAAATGCGGGCTAGGCTCGCCCCGACCAGAAAGGGGAATGCGGCGATGCCGGGCGCAGCGAAGCCGACCAACCTGCTCGTCATCATGTCGGACGAGCACAACAAGTTCGTGCTGGGCCATGCCGGCCATCCGGTGATCGCCACGCCGCACCTGGATGCGCTGGCGGCGCACGGCACGCGCTTCACCGCGGCCTACACGCCCTCGCCGATCTGCGTCCCCGCGCGCGCCGCCTTTGCCACCGGGCTGCCGGTGCACCGCACCGGATGCTGGGACAACGCGATCGCCTATGACGGGTCGATCCCGTCCTGGCACCACGCGCTGCGCGCGCGCGGGCACCATGTGGCCTCGATCGGCAAGCTGCATTTCAAGGGCCATCCGCAGGAGGATTACGGGCTGAGCGAGGCCATCCTGCCGATGCACATCACCGGCGGCACCGGCGACGTCACCATGCTCATCCGCGATCCCGACGACATCCGCGAGGTCGCGGCGAGGAAGCTGATCGCCGATGCCGGGCCGGGCGAGAGCAGCTACACGCTGTACGACCGCCAGGTCGCGGCCGCCGCGCAGGTCTGGCTGCGCGAGACCGCGCCGCGGCTGCGCGACCGGCCCTGGGTGCTCTTCGTCTCCATGGTGGCGCCGCACTTCCCGCTGACCGCGCCGCCGGAGCACTACTACCGCTACGCCGGGCGCGACTTGCCGCGGCCGAAGCTCGCCTCGCCGGCGGAGCGGCCGGACCATCCCTATGTGCAGACCTATGCGAAGCGCTCCGACCACTGGCGCCACTTCAAGGGCGAGGCCGACCTGCAGCGCGCGCTCGCCGGGTATTTCGGCCTCGTCTCCTTCATGGACGAGAATGTCGGCAAGATCCTGGCGGCGCTGGAGGCCTCCGGCCTCGTGGGGGAGACGCGCGTCGCCTACACCTCCGACCATGGCGACAACCTCGGCACGCGGGGCCTCTGGGGCAAGGCGACGATGTACGAGGAGAGTGCCGGCATCCCGCTGATCCTGGCGGGGCCCGGCGTGCCGGCGGGGGCAGCCTGCGGCACGCCGGTGACGCTCTGCGACCTTTCGGCGACGATCCTGGATGGGGTGGGCGCGCGCGACGCGATCGGCGAGCTTGGCCTGCCCGGCGCCTCGCTGCTGGACCTTGCCGGTGCGCCGGTACGGGAGCGGCTCGCGCTCTCGGAGTTCCACACCTACGGGCCGGACGGCATCACCATGCTGCGTTCGCCGCGGTACAAATACGTGCACTACATCGGCGCGCCGCCGCAGCTCTTCGACCTCGAGGCCGATCCGGAGGAGCTGAACGACCTCGGCCGCGACAACGCCCATGCCCCGATCCGCGCCGAGTTCGAGCGGGCGATGCGCGCGATGCTCGACCCGGAGGCGGTGGACGCCCGTGCCAAGGCCGACCAGGCGCGGATGATCGCCCACCATGGCGGCGAGGCGGCGGTGCGCGCGCGCGAACGCGCCGCCTATACCCCGCCACCAGCAGCGAAGGGAGGCTGATCATGCGCCGCCGCGCCCTGATGACGATCGCTGCCGCGCCGGCGCTGTGCCTCCGGCCGGCCGCAGCCTCCGAGTTTCCCGAGCGGTCGCTTCGCCTCATCGTTCCCTTCGCGCCAGGCGGCGGTGCCGACGTGATGGCGCGCGGCGCGGCGCAGCGGATGGCGGAGCTGCTCGGCCAGCAGATCATCGTCGAGAACCGCAGCGGCGGCAACGGCACGGTCGGCGCCGTTGCGGTCGCGCAGGCACGGCCGGACGGCTACACGATGCTGCTCGCCACCGGCAGCGAGCTGGCGCTGAAGCCGCTGCTGGAGGCCAACCTTCCCTACGATCCGGACCGCGACTTCGCGCCGGTCGTGCTGCTCGGCATCACGCCGGTGGTCTTCGCCGTGCACCCCTCGGTGCCCGCGGCCGACATCGCGGGGCTGATCGCGCTCGCCAAGGCGCGGCCTGGCGGCATCGACATGGGCAATCCGGGCGCCGGCAGCATCATGCACGTGGCGGCGGCGCTGCTGGCGCTGCGCACCGGCGTGACCATCCAGCACGTGCCCTATCGCGGCGCCGCCCCAGCGGTGGCGGATGCGTCGGCGGGGACGCTGGCCTCGGTGGTGTCCGGGCTGCCGCCGGTGCTGGCGCAGGCACGGCAGGGCAGGCTGCGCATCCTCGCCATCTCGACACCGCGGCGCACGCCGGCGGCGCCGGAGGTGCCGACCCTGGAGGAGGCCGGCATCCCCGGCTTCGACATGTCGAACGCCGTGGGCCTGGTGGTGCCGCGTGGCAGCCCGGCGGCGGCCGTGGCGCGGCTGAACGCGGCGGCGAACGCGGCGCTGCGCGATGCCGAGGTACGGCGCATCTTCCTCGCCAATGGCGCCGAGCCGCTGGGCTCCACCGTCGAGGGCCACGGCGAGTTCGTGCGGCGCGAGCGCGAGCAGTACCGCGAATGGGTCCGCCTCACCGGCGTTCGCATGGAGTGACGCGTTGCCTCAGCTCCAGTTGGCGCGCACGCCCGGCGGCGGCGAATAGGGCAGGTCGCCGCGCGCCAGCACCGCTTCGCGGCCGCCATTCTCCTCGACCAGTCGGGCTTGCCGCGCCTTCACCATCCGGTCCACCGCCTCCGGGTCCAGGCGCTCGCGGAGCCGTGCCTCAAGCCGCGCCAGCAGCGCCGCGTGCATGGGGTCGCCGGCAAGATCGCGCAGCTCCTCCGGATCCTCCTGCAGGTCGAAGAGCTGTGGCGGGTAGGTGACGTAGCGCACGTACTTGTAGCGGCCCTCGCGCAGCATGAAGGCGGCTTCGCGCGAGCCGGTCGCGTGGTACTCCGACAGGCAGGCGCGGTCCGGCTCGGCGCCCTCCGCCAGCGCGAACAGCGACGTCGAGCCGGAGGGCGGCGGTTCGGTGACGCCGACAGCGTCCACCACGGTTGCGAAGACATCGGTGAGCGAGGCCGGCGTGCCGACCACCTTGCCGGCCGCGACCCCGGGTCCGGCAAGGATCATCGGGATGCCCACGCTCTCCTCGTACATCGTGGACTTTCCCCACAGGCCGCGCGTGCCGACACTGTCCCCATGATCCGAGGAGTAGAGCACATGCGTGCTGCCGCCGAGGCCGCAATCCTCCAGGCAGCGCAGGATCTTGCCAACCTGCTCGTCCATGAAGGAGACCAGGCCGTAGTAGCCGGCCAGCATGCGCTGCAGCGTCGGCTCATCCTTGACGTGGTCGCCATAGGCCATGATCGCCGCATAATCCTCGAGGAAGGGATGCCGCGGCCGCTGCTCCGGCGCGTGCAGCTTGGGCAGCGGGATGTCGAGGTAGCGGTAGTAGTGCTCCGGCGGTGCGGTCAGCGGGAAATGCGGCGTCACCAGGGAGACGAAGAGGCACCAGGGGTGCTGCTGCCGCGGGGCGTCCTCGCGCAGCCAGACCTGCGCCGCAGCGGTGATATCGCGGTCGTAGCGCGTGTAGTCGCTCTCGCCGGGCCCGGCCATCGCGGCCATCTTGGAGGCGCCCTTGCGCACCGGCATGCCGTCGTCGCGGATCAGCGCCAGCAGGTCGCCCTTGCCGTCCACGACGTGCATCGCGAGCTCCTCGCGCGAGAAGCCGTGGTCGTCCCCCGGCATGCCGCGGAAGTGCAGCTTGCCGATGGAGACGACGCTGCGGCCCGCATCGCGCAGCGCATGGTGCCAGGATCGCACGCTGCCCTCATAGGGATCGGCATTGTCGAAGAAGCGGCCCATGCGGTGCAGCGGCTCGCCCGTGGCGAGCGCCGCGCGGGCGGGCACGCAGATCGGCGAGGGCGTGCTGGCGGCGGTGAAGCGGGTGCCGCGCGCCGCCAGCGCATCGAGGTTCGGCGTCGTGACGAAGGGATGGCCTGCGCATCCCATCGCCTTCGGATTGTGCTCGTCGGACAGGATGAAGAGCAGGTTGGCGGGCCGTGCCGGCATGAACGCGTATCCCCCTGAGGTCGCGGCGGTCCGGCCAGCCGCCCCACGCCTGGGGGCTGGTAACCGCAACCGGTCCCTGCCTATCATCCGCGAAATCGCGAGAACAGGCGAGATGGAGGACGGCATGGACGGGAAGGCAGCCACGCGGCGTGGAGTACTGCAGGCAGGTGCGGCAGCCGCCACGGCACCGGCCTGGCTCCTGGCGGGCAAGGCGCCGGCCTATGCGCAGGCGGCCAAGCCCTTCGCCGGCACGACGCTCAACATCTCCTGCTGGGCGTCGCCCTATGCGCGGTTCATCGGCGAGTACCTGCCCGAGTTCACCGAGGCCACCGGCATCCGCGTCACCTACGACACACCGGGCTTCCCGATCTACAACCAGCGCGCCGACCTCGAGCTCTCCACCAAGGGCAGCGCCTATGACGTGCTGAACATCACCTTCATCTTCACCAGCCGCTGGATCGGCGCCGGCTGGTTCACGCCGCTCGACGAGTTCCTCAACGACCGCAACCGCACCCCGGCCGACTGGGACTTTGCCGACTTCCTCGAGGGCTCGGTGCGGCCGATGAAGGACCGCCAGGGCCGCATCTACGGGGCGCCCTGGGTCGCGGATGTGCTTTGCGGCGGCAGCGGCCGCTTCGACGTCCTGCGCCAGCAGGGGCTCGGCATGCCTGACACCTTCGCCGAGCTGGAGCGCGCGATGGCGGCGATCCACATGAAGGACGACATTCCCGCCTTCATCGTGGAGAACCATTACGGCTGGGTCTTCATCCCCTTCCTGCAGGGCTTCGGCGGCAACGTCTTCCGCAACCCACCCGACGACCTCTTCCCCACGCTCGACAGCGCGGAGGCCGTGGAGGCGGCGGAGTTCCTGGCCAAGCTGCTGCGCCAGTACGGCCCGCCGCAGGCGATCGGCTACAACGTGGACCAGACCACGCTTGCCTTCCGCACCGGCCGGGTGAACTACCAGGTGAACAACCACGCCTTCCTGGTGCCGGCGAGCGAGCCTGGCAGCCGCGTGCGGGGAACGGCGAATTTCAGCCTGATCCCGGCGGGGCCGAAGGGGCGCTTCCCGGGGATCGCCTCGCATGCCTGGGGCATCCCCGTCGGCTCGCGCCGCAAGCCGGCGGCCTGGGAGTTCATCAAGTGGTCGCTCTCGAAGGAGCTGATGAACCGCATGGTGAACGAGAAGGGCTACGCCGCGGTCACCCGCGCCTCGATCCTCAATGCGCCGGGCTTCCGCGAGCGCACCATGGTCAACGGCTTCGACATGACGCAGCTCTACATCGACACGCTGGCGCTGGCGGCGCAGGGCCACATGCGGTACCGCACCGTGCACGTCTATCCGCAGGCCAACGCGCAGATCACCCAGGCGCTGGAGCGCATCATCTCCGGCCAGATGGGCGCGCGCGAATCGCTGCGCCAGGCGCAGCAGAACACCATCCAGGACCTGCGGCGCGCGGGCATCCGGTTCTAAGCCGGGAAGCGGGGCGGGCGCGGACAGGTGGCGGCAACACGGGCGCGCGCCGGCTGGAGCGAGCGGCGCCGGCGCGCCTTCATGCTCGGCCTGGCCCCGGCGCTGATCGTGCTGGCGGCGATCACCATCGCGCCGGCGGGATACCTGTTCCTCACCTCGCTGACGCCGCTGAACCTGACCATGCCTGGCACGGCCTGGGATTTCTCCGGGCCGCACTACAATTACCTCGATCTCTGGGAGGATGAGCGCTTCCTCCGCTCCGCCTGGTTCCAGGCGCATCTCTCCGTCGCGACGGTGGCGCTGCAGCTGCTCGGCGGGCTGGGCGCGGCGCTGCTGCTGAACCGCGACACGCCGATCCGCCGTTTCGGGCGCAGCGCGCTGCTGGTGCCGATGGTGCTGCCGCCGATTGCCGTCGGCATCCTCTGGCGCGTGATGTACACGGTGGACATCAGCCCCTTCCACCGCTTCATGGCCTGGATCGGCCTGCCGGTGCCGCCGCTGACGACGGACCCCGACTTCGCGCTCTGGGCCATTGTGCTGGTGGATTCCTGGGAGTGGTTCCCCTTCACCATGCTGCTGGTGCTGGCGGCGCTGCAGATGATCCCGGAAAGCCCGATCGAGGCGGCGCGGATCGATGGTGCCAATGGGTGGCAGATGTTCCGCTACGTGCTGTTCCCCTACATCGCGCCGACGCTGGTCGTCTGCGCCCTGTTCCGTCTGATCGACAGCATCAAGGCCTTCCCGCTGATCTACGTGCTGACCAGCGGCGGGCCGGGCGACGCGACGACGGTGACGAACTACTATGCCTTCGTGCAGGCGTTCAATTTCTCCCTCTGGGGGTATGCGAGCGCGATCGCCACGCTGATGGTGGCGACGATCTTCGTCATCTCCTGGATCATCGACCGGCTTGGGGGGAACAGCGATGGCCGGCACGACTGAGGCGCTGGCCATCCCCCGCGCCGTGCCCGCAGCCCCGCCTCGCGCACGGCTCTCCGTCCTGCGGCGCCACCGGCGTGCCATCGGCGATGCGGCGACGCTCGTACTGGTGCTGGTGGTGCTGTTTCCCTTCCTCTGGCTGCTGCAGATGTCGATCCGGCCGAACGACGACATTTTCGGCTACGACCTGGCCTTCACTCCGACGCTCGAGCACTACGGCGTGCTCTGGCGCGGCACCTTCGCCGGCTCCTTCGTCAACAGCGTGGTGATCAGCCTGTCCTCCACCGCGCTGGCGCTGCTGTTCGGGACGCCGGCGGCCTATGCGCTCTCGCGCGGCGGCTTCCGGCGCCGGCGCGGCATCGCGCTCTGGATCCTGGCGACGCGCATGGCGCCGCCGATCGCCTTCACCATCCCCTTCTTCCTGGCGTATCGATGGATCGGCCTGCAGGACACGCAGATCGGGCTGATCATCGTCTATCTCACCTTCAACCTCGCCCTGGTGATCTGGATGATGCAGGGCTTCTTCGAGGGCGTGCCGCGCGCGCTGGAGGAAGCCGCCTGGATCGACGGCTGCGGCGTGTGGCAGACCTTCCTGCGCGTGTCGCTGCCGCTCTCGGCGCCGGGGCTCGCCGCCACCGCGGTGCTGTGCTTCATCCTGTCCTGGAACGACTTCTTCTTCGCGCTGGTGCTGACGCGCACCAACGCCTCCACCGCGCCGGTCGCGATCGTGAACTTCATCCAGTACACGGGGTGGGAATGGGGCCGCATCGCCGCGGCGGCGACGCTGGTGATGCTGCCGGTCGTGGTGTTCTCGATGCTGGTGCGCAACTACCTGGTGAAGGGTCTCACCGCGGGCGGCACCAAGGAGTAGCCGTGCCTCACGCCGCGGTGGCGGCGAGGTTGCTCTCCGCCAGGATCAGCGCCGCGCCGCGTTCCCCGATCGCGATCGCCGGGGCGTTGGTGTTGGACGAGACCAGGAAGGGCATGATCGAGGCATCGATCACCCGCAGGCCGTCCACGCCGCGCACCCGGCAGGCGGGATCGACGACGCTGCCGGCGTCCGTCCCCATCCGGCAGGTGCCGACGGGGTGGTAGGAGGTGGCGCCGAACCGGCGGATGTAGTCCAGCAGCGCCGCGTCCTCCTGCATCGCCGGCCCGGGCCGGGTCTCCTGCACCAGGAAGCGGGCGAGCGGCGCCTGCGCGGCGATCGCGCGCGCCAGGCGCAGCCCGCGCAGCGCGGCGGCGCGGTCGCCCGGCGTGGCCAGGTAGTTCGCCAGGATCCGCGGCGGCGCCGTTGCGTCGGGCGTGCCGGCATGCACCGATCCGCGGCTTTCCGGGTAGAGCTGGAACCAGCCGATGGAGACGCCGCAATGGGGATCGACGCCGGTGCCCTTGGTGTAGCCGGTGCGGTCGGCGGCGCTGATCTTGTGCATCTGCAGCTTCATGTCGGGGCGCGTCGCATCCGGCGCGGTGCGCGCCAGGGCATGCGCGGTTGCGGCCACCTGCGCCAGCAGCCCGGTGCCGCGCAGCCGCCATTCCAGCATCGCCTTCGGCCCATGCAGCCAGGGCCGGCGCAGCAGGTCGTTCACCGTGACCACGCCGCGGGCGCGCCAGGTGACGCGGATGTGGAAGTGGTCCGACAGGTTCTCGCCCACCTCCGCGCGGTCCGCCACAACGGGGATGCCGAGCCCGCGCAGCCGCGCCGCGTCGCCGATGCCGGACAGCTCCAGCAGCTGCGGCGACTGGATGGCGCCCGCCGCCAGGATCACCTCGCGCCGTGCCCGCGCCACATGCGGCGCGCCGCCGGCATCACGATACTGCACCCCCACGGCGCGCCGCCGCTCGAACACCACGCGGCTGACGCACGCACCGGTGCGGACGGCGAGGGTCCCGCGGGCCATCGCCGGGCGCAGATAGGCCTCAGCCACGCTCCAGCGCCGGCCTCGGCGCGTGTTCATCTGCAGCAGGCCGACGCCCTCATGCTGCGCCCCGTTGTAGTCGGGCGTCGCCGGGATGCCGACCGCGCCACAGGCGGCGATGAAGCCCTCGGACAGCGGGTCGCCGCGCGCGACCTCCTGGATGGCGATGGGGCCGCCGCGGCCGCGGCCGGGGGCGAAGGGCGCGTCCTCCGTCGCCTGCATGACGGGCCCGATCTCCCGCCAGCCCCAGCCCGGCGCGACCTCGCCCCAGAGATTCCAGCGCTCCGGGTCGCCGCGCACCCAGATCATGCCGTTCACGCTGCTCGACCCGCCGAGCATGCGGCCGCGTGGCCAGACCATGCGGCGGTCCGCCGCGCCGGGATCGGCCTCGGTCTCGAACTGCCAGACCGCGCCGGGGTTGCCCAGGAGCTTGCCGGCGCCGAGCGGCATGCGGACCCAGCGCTGCGCCCGGTCATCGCCGCCGGCTTCCAGCAGCAGCACGCGCCGCCCGGCGGCGGAGAGCCGCGCGGCGAGCACGCAGCCGGCCGAGCCGGCGCCGACGATCACGTCGTCCCAGATGTCCCCGTCATCCGCCGCCTGTGCCACCTGCGCCTCGTCGCATTACTGCGAGGCCAAGTCTGCACCGATGCCGCCGCGCGTAAAGTGCGGCGGCTCAGGCGCGGTGCAGCCGGGCGCCGCTCTGCGCCTGCAAGGCCTCGAAGGAGAGGCCGGGGACCATGTCGATCACCACGAAGCCGCGCGGCGTGACTTCCAGCACGGCGAGACTGGTATAGACGCGAGTGACGCAGCGCGCGGCCGTCAGCGGGTAGGTGCAGCGTTCGAGGATGCGCGCCCCTGCATCCTTCGTCGTGTGCTCCATCACCACCCAGACCTGCTTCGCGCCCACGGCCAGGTCCATGGCGCCGCCGATCTGCCGCCCGGCCTCGGTCGCCGAGTGCGCCCAATTCGCCAGGTCGCCGTTCTCCGCCACCTGGAATCCGCCCAGCACGCAGAGATCGAGATGCCCGCCGCGCACCATGGCGAAGCTGTCCGCGTGGTGCACGAAGCTGCCGCCGGGGCGGATGCTGACGCGATGCGTGCTGGCGTTCACCAGCCAGGGATTCGCCTTGTGCGTCTCGGGCGCCGGGCCGACGCCGAGGACGCCGTTCTCCGAATGGATCACCACCTCGCGCTCGGCCGGGATGTGGTCCGCGATCAGGGTCGGGATGCCGATTCCGAGGTTGACGTACCAGCCCTCCGGGATGTCCCGTGCGGCGCGCGCCGCCATGCCCTGCCGGCCGAGCGGCCTGAAGCCCGTGTCGGTCATGCTTTCCCCCCTCATTCCGGCAGCGCCGGCTCGTGCACCGGCACGCGCAGCACGCGATCGACGAAGATGCCCGGCGTCACCACCCCATTGGCCTCGATCTGGCCGAGGTCGCAGACATGCGGCGTCTGCACGATGGTCAGCCGGCCCGCCATGGCCATGATCGGGTTGAAGTTGCGGCCGCTGTCGCGGAACACCAGGTTGCCCCAGCGGTCGGCCATCCAGGCATCGATCAGCGCCACGTCGCCGGGCAGGGCGCGCTCCAGGATGCAGCGGCGGCCGTCGTAGTCGCGCACCTCCTTGCCCTCGGCGACCAGCGTGTCGGCGCCGGTCGGCGTGAAGAAGGCGGGAATGCCGGCGCCGGCGGCGCGGATGCGCTCGGCCAGCGTGCCCTGCGGCACCACCTCGGCCTCCATCCGGCCGGCCTTCACCCATTCGCCGGCGACGCTGTTCGCGCGGACGAAGCTGGTGATCACCTTGCGCACGCGCCCCATCTCGATGAGCCGCGCCACCGCACCCTGCGCCGGCTGGCCCGGCTTGCGCACGCGCCCGGCCGAATTCACCACCAGCGTCAGGTCGGTGGCGCCCTGCTCGATGAGCCCTTCCAGCAGCGCATTGGGCGAACCGACATCGCCGAAACCGGCGACCAGCACGGTCGCGCCGTCCGCGATCCCGTTCATGGCCTCGGCCATGGAGCGGACGAATTTGTCGATCATCGGCGGGACGTTTCCCTTTCTTGCGGCCGGTCAGCCCGGCGCGGCGCGCTTCAGCAGCTTCCAGGTGGAGGTGGCGAAGGCGAGCAGCGTGCCCTCTGCGTCGCGTGCCTCGGCGCGCAGGAACCAGGTGCCGCCGCGGCGCAGCGCCTCGCCGCGGCAGGTGACGCGGCCGGCGCGGATCGGCGCCAGGTACTGGATCTTCATCTCGAGCGTGGTGCCGGGGCTGCCGTTCTGGCGGTTGATCAGGTGGCCCATGGCGACATCGAGCGCGGTGGCCAGGATGCCGCCGTGCAGCGTGCCCTGCGGGTTGAACAGGAAGTCGGCGGCGTCGAACGTCACCTCGCAGGCATCACCGGGGTAGGTGATCTCCAGGCCGAGCAGGCGCGCCAGGAAGAAGTCGCCGAAGCACTCCTGCGTGCCGGCCACGGCACGCGCGAAGGCGGCGCGCGCCGTGGCCTCGTCGATGTGTCGGCTCACCGGCTGAGGACCATGCCTTCGTAGCCTGCCGTCGCCACGGCGTCGCAGCGCTCGCGGTAGGCCGGCGCGCCGCCCTGGTACTGCAGGATGCGGCGGCCCTCCCGGCCCTCGACGTTGCGGTTCACGCCGGTCATCCAGGAATCCACCAGCGTATAGAGCATGCCGCTCGCCAGCTCCTCGACATGGCGGGACCATTCGGCCTCGGCCTCCGGGGTGGTCTCGAAGCGGGTGATGCCGTGCGCCTGGACGTGGCGCATCAGCGCGGTGATCCACTCCACGTTCTGCTCGATGCAGCGCGGGATGTTGCAGCGGGTGGAGGCGTTGTGCGGCCCGACGATGGTCAGCATGTTCGGGAAGCCCTGGCTCATCAGGCCGAGATAGGTGCGCACGCCGGCATCCCATTTCTCCTTCAGGGAGAGGCCGCCGATGCCCTGGAAATCGACGCGGTCGAAGGCGCCGGTCACGGCGTCGAAGCCGGTGGCGTAGATGATGACGTCGAATTCGAGATCCTCGGCGCCGGTGCGGATGCCGCGTTCGGTCACGCGCTCGATCGGCGTCGCCTTGATGTCCACCAGCCGGACGTGCGGCAGGTTGAAGGCCTCGTAGTAGTGCGTCTCCTGCGGTACCCGGCGGGTGCCGAAGCCGTGGCACTTCGGGATCAGCATCTCCGCCACCTTCGGGTCCCTTACCCGCTGGCGGATCTTGCGCGCGACGAAGTCGCTGAACAGCGCATTGGCCCCCGGGTCGGTCAGCATATCCCGGAAATTGGCCATCCAGATGCTGAAGCCAGGCTCGGCGTAGAGCCGCTCCCAGAAGGCCTCGCGCTCCTCCTCCGTCACCTCGAAGGTGCCGCGCGGATCGGTGTTGTGGATGTAGCAGCCCGGCGTCCGGCGCAGCAGCTCGAACATCGCGGGGTAGCCCGCCTTGATGCACGCCTGCTCCTCCGCGCCGATCGGCCGGTTGTGCAGCGGCGTGCACCAGTTCGGCGTGCGCTGGAACACGGTGAGCTGCCCGGCGATGGGCGCGATGGTCTGGATCACCTGCACGCCCGTCGCGCCGGTGCCGATGACGGCGATGCGCTTGCCGGCGAGGTCCACCTCCTCATGCGGCCAGTCATGGGTGTGGAAGGACTGGCCGCTGAAATCCTCGGTGCCCGGGATGCGTGGCAGGGTGGCGGCGGAGAGCGGCCCGAGGGCCGTGACCAGGAAGCGGCAGTCGAAGCGCGCGCCGTCCTCCAGCGCGATGTCCCAGCGCCGCCGCGCCTCCTCCCATCGCGCCATGGTGACGCGGCTGCTGAAGCGGATGTCGCGCCGCAGGTCGAAGCGGTCTGCGACGTGGTTGAGGTACCGCAACGTCTCGGCCTGCGGTGCGAAATGCTCCGACCAGTTCCAGTCCTGCAGCAGCCCGTCGTCGAAGGAATAGCCGTAAGTATAGCTTTCCGAGTCGAAGCGCGCGCCGGGGTAGCGGTTCCAGTACCAGGTGCCGCCGACGCCGGTGCCGGTCTCGAAGGCGCGGACCGAGAGGCCGAGCCCGCGCAACCGGTGCAGCTGGTAGAGGCCGGCGATGCCGGCGCCGATCACGATGGCGTCGAAGCTGGTCGCCTCCGTGCCGCCGGGGCGGGTTTCGAGAAGCTGGGTATCTGGCATGGCGTGCGCTCCGCCGCTGGCGTGGGCCGGCCCGGACCTGGGGGAACGCGAATTATGGGCCGCCTGGTGGGAGCCTGACAATCCTGGCACCGTCGCCGGCTGCCGGCCTGCCGGGTGAGGGATTCGAACCCCCGACCTTCGGTTTACAAAACCGCTGCACTGCCGCTGTGCTAACCCGGCCCAGCCCACGTCCTGGCACGGCAGCCCCAGCGATACCGGCTCCGCACCCCGCACTCAACCATGCGGGTTGCCGCCGCGGGTCAGGCGTGCCCAACGGTGGCGAAGTGCTCCTGCTGAGTCGCCCGCACCACCGCGGCGAAGAGGCGCAGCGCATCCGGCCCGCCCCGGTCGCACAGCGCGCCGTCCTCGATCTCGACGGCGAGCAGCTCGGCGTGTTCGGCCAGGGTTTCCGCCGCGCGCCGCAGCGCTTCCCGCGTCAGGGCAAGCTGCTGCTCGTCGGGCAGGCTGTTCCAATTGGAGGAGGGCAGCATGGCGTTTCCATCGGCGGTGCCCTCCTGGCTGTGATGCGCGGGCCGCCCGCGTGCCGGGCGACGCCGCCATCCTGCCGTCGCGCTGGTTGACAGAGCGTTGCAGCGGCGCCCGATCAGGCCGCGCGCACGGCGACGTGAGCGACCCGGTCCACACCCCCGCACTCACGCGAAGCGCAGCCGCGCCATTCCCAGCGGCCCGAAATCCGCCTCCACCAGAGCCGGCCCGTCCAGCCAGATCGCCGGTGTCACCGAGCCGAGCCAGACCACCTGCCCGGCGCGCAGCCCGCCGAACACCCGCGCCGCGCCGGACCCCGCCAGCCAGGCCAGCGCCGCAAAGGGATGCCCCAGCAGGTCGCGCCCATGGCCCGTCGCCCGCTCGACGCCACCGATACGGAAGCGGCCCTGCACGGCGGCAAGATCGAGGTCGCGCCACCCCGGCTGCGCCGGCGCGATCACCCCCGCGGCATGGAAGACCTGGTCGGCGATCAGGGTCGGCGCGCCGAGGGCGCGGAAGTCCGCGTAGCGGTTCTCGACGATCTCGATGGCGGCGAAGCATTCCGCCACCGCCGCCGCGGCGGCTTCCTGCGTGCACGGCCCCGCCGGCAGGTCGCGGCCGAGCCGCACGCCGATCTCGCATTCCACGCCGGGGTTGAGGAAATCGGCGAAGCGCAGCACCGCATCCTGCGGATGCAGGCTGGCGGCGAGGACGAAGCCGGCCGCGGGGCCGCTCAGCGCCAGGTAGCCCTGCATCTGCCGCGTCGTCGCGGCGATCTTGAAGCCGAAGGGCGGCATCGCACCAAGCGCCTGCGCGACCCTGTGCTGCAGCGCGTAGCCCGATGCCTCGTCCGCCGGCGCGCCGGCGCCGAGTGAGGGCAGGGTGCGCCGCGGCGGGCGGCGCGACTCAAGGATCAGCGCGACGGGATCGGTGCTCATGCTTCGGGTCCTCCCGCGGCGCGTCAGCCACGCGCCAGCTCATACAGCGCCACGGCGGCGGCGGCGGAGACGTTCAGGCTTTCCATCACCGGGCTGATCGGCAGCCGCGCCAGCTCGTCGCAACTCTCCCGCGTCAGCCGGCGCATGCCCTCGCCCTCGGCGCCCAGCACCAGCGCCACGCGCCGGCCGGCGAGCTTCGCCTGCGCCAGCGTCACCGGCGCCGCGCCATCGAGGCCGACCACCCAGAGCCCCGCCCCCTTCAGCGCCGCCAGCGCGCGCGCCAGGTTCACCACCCGCACGACCGGCACCACCTCCAGCGCGCCGGAGGCAGCGCGGGCCAGCGCCCCGGTCTCCGGCGGCGCATGGCGGTCCTGCATCACCACCGCACTGGCCCCGAAGGCCGCGGCGGAGCGCAGGATGGCGCCGACATTGCGCGGATCGGTCACCTGGTCGAGCACCAGCACCGGCCCCGTGCCGGCCTGCTCCAGCACCCGCTCCAGCGGCAGGTCCGGCAGCGGGTCGGCCAGCAGCGCCGCGCCCTGGTGCACCGTGTCGGGCGGCAGGAAGGTGGCGAAGCGGGCACGGTCCGTGCGCTCAGGCGCGATGCGCCAGGGCGGGGCGACGCGCGCGGCCAGCGCCGCCTCGGCCTCCTCGGTCAGCAGCAGCCGGCGCAAGCGCCGGGCCGGATTGGCCAGCGCGGCGGCCACGGCGTGCAGCCCGTGCAGCCAGACGGCGCCGCCAGCCTGTGCCTCGGTGCGTGGCGGCGCGGGCCGGCGGCGGCGATGGGGGTTGGAATCGGCGCGGTACATCGGAACGGGCGGTATAGCGGCAACCGCCCGCCGCGCGCGATGGCCCCCCGCCGCGGCGCGGCGCGCTGCCGCGGCCCGCCCGCCTCACCTCACCGCCCGATCCAGACCTGCGTCAGGTCCTGGTACCAGCTCTTGGCCTGGGTGAAGCCGCGCACCTCGGGGCGCAGCGCGCGCGGGTTCACGTCGTGCACCACGAACAGCCAGTAGGCATTGTCCACCACGTGCTCGTGGATGCGCGCGACGATGGCGTCGCGTGCCACCACATCGAAGGTGCGGGACGCCTCCTCCAGCATGGCCTGCAGCCGCGGGTCGCAGACGCCGGCCCAGTTCAGCCCCTGCGGCGGCGCCGCGTCGCAGCTGAAGTGCCGCTGGAAGGCATCGAACGGCGTCGAGGTGCCCATGGAGTTGTTGATCGCGTGCAGCCCGCGCGCGCTGGGGTCGAGCGGACCCTTGCCGCGCTGCACGCGCATCGCGTTCCACTCCACCACCTCGAAGGAGAGCTCGATGCCGACGGCGCGCATGTGCTGCTGCACCAGCTCGTTCATCGGCAGCGGCTGCATCTGGCCGGAGCCCGAGGCGGAGATCAGGAAGCGGATGCGCAGCGGATTGCCCGGGCCGTAGCCGGCCTCCGCCAGCAGCCGCCGCGCCTCGGCCGGGTCGTGGCGGATCTTGAACGCCGGATTGCCGAACCATGGGCTGTCCGGCAGCACCATGCCCTGGGCGGGCGCCGCCAAGCCGCCGAGCAGCGCCACCACCTCCTCGCGGTTCACCGCGAGGTTGAGCGCGCGCCGCACCCGCAGGTCGGCAAGCGGCGTATTCTCCCCCGTGGTGCGCAGGATGTAGGGCCAGATGTGCGGATAGGGGTTGGTGACGATCACCATCCGCTCCTGCCGCAGCTTCGGCAACGCGTCCGGCGGCGGCGCCTCGATGAAATTCGCCTGGCCCGTCAGCAGCGCCGCGACGCGCTGGTTGGCATCCGGCACCGGCAGCAGGATCAGGCGGTCGAGCTTCGGGATGCGCGCCTTGTCCCAGTAGTTCTCGTTGCGCACCAGCACGGCACGCTGGCGCGGCACGATCTCCTGCACGCGGAACGGGCCGGTGCCGGAGGGCTGCTTGCTGAACGCCTCCCAGCCGCCCAGCTTCCGCCATTGCGCCGGGCTCGAGATGTGCAGGAACACCACCTGGTCGGGCATGGAGGCATCGGGCACGTCGTTGCCGATCGCCACCGTGAACGCGTCGATCCGGCGCCAGGTCCTGATGCCGGGGATGCGGAAGGCGAGCGTCAGGCGCTGCTGCGGGTCGTATTGCGGGGCGTCGCGCTTCGCCACCTTCTCGATGTTCCAGATCACCGCTTCGGCGTCGAACTCCGAGCCGTCGTGGAACGTCACGCCGCGGCGCAGCTCGAAGATCCACTCCCGTGGGTCGTCCGGGTTCGGGTAGTACCGCTCGGCGAGCGCCGGGACGATCTCCGGGATGGTCCGGTCCTGGTTCAGGTTCCAGTAGACGAGGCTGTCGTAGATGGTGAAGCCCATCCAGCGGATGCCCTCGCCACCCTGGTCCGGCGCGCCGCGTGCGGTCGGGATGTCGGCCAAGGTCATGCCGATGCGAAGCTCGCCGCCGCGTCCCTGGGCGGCGGCGCCGGGGATCAGCCCGGCCGTGGCGAGGGCGGCGCCGAGGGTGAAGCCCTGTCGTCGAGCGAATGCATGCATCCCTGCGGTCTCCTGCCGTTGGCGGGTGGAGCGGGGCGTGTCCCGGCCGCGCCGGCCGGCGCCACGCAGCGTGGTGCCGTGGGGCTCCACCGCCGGCGGCCAGGGCACGCCAAACATGCCGCGGGAACAAGCATAATCGTCGGGCGAATTCGCCCGACGACACGGGTTCAGTCCCGAAAGGGAGCAGTCGGGGGCGGCAAACGGCCAAGAAATCGGCGGCCAGCCCTGGCCTGATCAGCGCGGAGGCTTCAGGCCCCGCCCCTGCACCACGGCATCCTCCCCGAACCGGGCCCGCAGCGCTTCCACCGCCTGCCAGCGCGCGGCACGCCGGGGCGCATCCGGGTCGGCCAGGTCGCCGCGATCCGCCTCCGCCGCCGGCGCCAGCGGCTGCGCGCCGATGCCGATGAGACGGAACGCCGTGCCGTCCGCCTCCCGCGCCAGCAGGGGCCGTGCCGCGGCGAACAGCGTCTCCGGCAGGGTGGTGGGGGAGGGCAGGCGGGCGTTGCGCGTGCGCAGCGCGAAGCCCGCCGTCTTCAGCTTCAGCACCACGCCGGCCGCCGCCAGCTCCTTCTCGCGCAGCCGCCGCCCGAGCCGCTCGCACATCCGCCACAGCGGCCGCTCCAGCGCGTCCAGCGCCGTGATGTCGGCTTCGAAGGTGGTCTCGGCGCTGATGCTTTTCGTCTCGCGCGACGGATCGACGGGGCGGCTGTCCTCGCCGCGTGCCCGCGCCGCCAGCACGGGACCGTCCTCGCCGAAGCGCCGCGCCGCCTCCCGCGCCTCCAGCGCGCCGAGCTGGCCGAGCCGCGTGAAGCCCGCCGCCTCCAGCCGCCGCGCCAGGGCCGGCCCGACGCCCGGCAGCAGCGTCACCGGCTGCGGGGCCAGCCAGTCGCGCGCCTCGCCTGCGCCCAGCACGGCGAAGCCGCGCGGCTTGTCGCGCTCGGCCGTCAGCTTCGCCAGCAGCCGGTTCGGCGCCAGGCCGATGGAGATGGTGACGCCCACCGCGCGCTCCACGTCCTGGGCGAAACGCGCCAGGACGATGGCCGGCGGTGCACGGTGCAGCGCCTCCGTCCCGCGCAGGTCCATCACCGCCTCGTCGATCGAGAGTGGCTGCAGCAGCGGCGTCAGCGCCTCCATCAGCCCACGGATGCGGCGCGCCACGGCCACGTACTTCGCCATGTCGGGCTTGATGACCACGGCATCGGGGCAGGCGGCGAGCGCCTTGAACATCGGCGTCGCGCTGCGCACGCCACGGGTGCGCGCCACGTAGCAGGCGGCCGAAACCACCCCGCGGCGCCCGCCGCCGACGATGACGGGCCGCGCCGCCAGCTCCGGCCGGTCGCGCTTCTCGACGCTGGCGTAGAACGCATCGCAGTCCACGTGCGCGACACTCAGCGTGAACAGCTCCGCGTGCCGTACCAGGCGGCGTCCGCGGCAGGTGGGGCAGGACGCAACGGTCCCCGGTACCTCGGCGCAGCAATCGCGGCACAGCCCCCTCATGGTGGGTCCCACAGCCGCGCGGCGCCCAGCACGCCGGAACTGTCGCCATGCCGGGCCGGCAGCAGCGGCGTCGCCACGGTATCCGAGAACACCCAGCGCGCCCACAGCGCCGGCACCCGCTCGTACAGATGCGCCATGTTGGACAACCCGCCGCCGAGCACGATGCAATCCGGGTCCAGCAGGTTGATCACATGCGCCAGGGCCCGCGCCAGCCGCGCCGCATGCCGCTCCAGCGCCGCCGTCGCCCGCGCATCGCCGGAAGCGGCCCGCGCGGGCAGCGCCGCGGCATCTGTCGCGCCCGGCCCATCCGCCTCCGCCGCCAGGGCAGGGCCGGAGAGGAAGGTCTCGATGCAGCCGCGCCGGCCGCACCAGCAGGCCGGGCCGGGGTGCTCCTCCGCCGTCATCCAGGGCAGCGGGTTGTGGCCCCATTCGCCGGCGATGCGGTTGCGCCCCTCCAGGATGCGCCCGCCGATCACGATCCCCGCGCCGACGCCGGTGCCGAGGATCGCCGCGAAGATCGTGGCTCGCGGGCCGAACCCCGCGCCGGCACCATCCGCCGCCTCGCTCATCGCCAGGCAGTTGGCGTCGTTGGAGAGGCGCACAGGCCGCCCCAGCCGTGCCGCGAGATCCCGGTCCAGTCGGCCGCCGTTCAGCCAGGTGGAGTTCGCCCCCCGTACCAGGCCGGTCGAGGGCGAGAGGCTGCCCGGGATGCCCAGGCCCACCGTGCCGCGCGCGCCGAGGTCGTCCTCCATCCCCGCCACCAGCCCGGCGATCAGGTCGAGCACGCCGCCATAGCTCGGCGGCGTCGGCGCGCGCCGGCGCAGCAGCACCCCGCCGTCCGGGCCAAGCGCCACGATCTCCGTCTTGGTGCCACCGAGGTCGATGCCGATGCGCAGCATGGCGGCAAGGTGGGACAGCGCGAGGGCGCTTCGCAAGCCTTGCGGCGCGCGCCGCCGGATGCTGCACTTGCCCCATGTCGGAAACGCTGCTCGACGTGCAGGGCCTGACCTGCCCGCTGCCCGTGCTGAAGGCCAACAAGGCGTTGCGCGGCCTGCCCGCCGGGGCTCGGCTGACCGTGCTCGCCACCGATCCGGCGAGCGTGAAGGACTTCTCGGCGTATTGCCAGGAGACGGGGCACGCGCTGGTCTCCTTCGGCGAGGACGGGGGGGTGTATCGCTTCGTGCTGCGCAAGCGCGCCGATCCCGGGACCCCTGGCGCATGAGCGTGCTGCTGCTGACCCACCGCGCCTGCCTCGGCCACGACATGGGCGAGTTCCACCCGGAATGCCCGGACCGCCTGCGCGCCGTGCTGCGGGCGCTGGACAGCGAGGATTTCGCCGAGCTGATCCGCGAGACGGGCGCGCCGCAGGCCACGCTGGACCAGCTCTGCCGCGTGCATCCGCGCAACTACGTGGAGGCGATCCTCTCGATCCGCCCCGATCCTGGCGAGACCGTGCAGATCGACGGCGACACGGCAATGGGCCATGGCAGCGCCGAGGCCGCGCTGCGCGCCGCCGGCGCCGCCGTCGCCGCCGTGGACGCGGTGATGCGGGGCGAGGTGCGGCGCGCCTTCTGCGCCACCCGCCCGCCCGGCCACCATGCCGAGCCGGCGCGCCCCATGGGCTTCTGCTTCTTCTCCAACGCCGTCGTCGCCGCCCGCCACGCCCAGGCCGAGCACGGCGTCGCGCGCGTGGCGATCGTCGACTTCGACGTGCATCACGGCAATGGCAGCCAGGCCTGCGTCGAGCGCGACGCCTCGATCCTGTATGCCTCGACGCACCAGATGCCGCTCTACCCGGGGACGGGCGACCCGATGGAGCGCGGCGTCGGCAACGTGTTCAACGTCGGCCTGCGCGCCGGCGCGGACGGCGCCGCCTTCCGCGAGGCCTGGGAGGTGGCGCTGCTGCCCGCCATCGAGGCCTTCCGGCCCGGCCTGCTGGTGATCTCCGCCGGCTTCGACGCCCATGCCCGCGACCCGCTGGCCCAGCTCCGCGTGCGCGAGGCCGACTTCGCCTGGCTGACCGCCGCGCTCTGCGGCGTGGCGGAGGCGCATTGCGGCGGCCGGGTCGTGAGCCTGCTGGAGGGCGGCTACGACCTGGACGCCCTGGCCGCCAGCACGGCGGCGCATGTGCGGGCGCTGATGCGGGCGTGACGGCATCCTACGCCTCACGCGGCCCGCGCCGCGACGCCACCTGATAGGGCAGCTCGGCGAACTGCCGCAGCCGCCGCTCCACGGCCGCGAAGGTGTTCCGGTCGGCGGCGCCGAGCGGCGTCTCCGCGCCGTTGCCTACGAAGGCCAGGTAGCGGGCCACGCTGTGGGCGCCGCTGCGGTGCGCGGCGGCCACCAGCCCGGCATCGGTCAGCGGCACCGGCGCGCCGTCCAGCCCCCCGACGCTGCCGCCGGTGCGGGCCAGGCTGCCGTTGCGGCCCAGCTGCACCTCGGCGCGGCGCAGGAAGGCGGACATCGCAGCCTCCTGCGCGGCGGGGGTGGCGAGGAACTCGGCTTCCGACCGCACGCCGTGGCCGGCAGCCAGCGGCGTCCAGCCGCCGGCGGCGTCCTGCCAGCCGATGTCGCGCAGCGCCACCGGCAGCATCTGGTACCGCCCGAGCGCGCCGGAGGCCGGGTTGCGGGCGCCGTAGCCGCCATCGGGCCGGGCCGGGCCGCCGCTCTCGAGCCGGGCGATGAGCTGGCGGAAGGGGGCC
>JAIEOP010000092.1 GCA_019750465.1 Acetobacteraceae bacterium
CCGCCTCCGGGATGCGCCCGGCGCGGCGCAGCAGCGTGATGCGCGCAGCCGCCAGGGCTGCGCGCTGCTCGGCCGCGGCGCAGGCTCGTTCGGCCTCGGCCAGCTCGGCCAGCGCCGCCTCCGGCTCCGCCGATTCGAACAGCGCTTCCGCGACGGTGATCGCGGCAGGGCGCAGTTCAGGCGCCAGCGCATCGGCCTCGCGGCCAAGGTCGATCGCCGCTGCGAAGCGGCCGGCGATGCGGTGCTGGCGGGCAAGGGCGGCGCGCGGCGCGGCGGCGCGTGGGTGGGCGGCGATGGCGTGCTGCAGCAGGGCCTCGGCAGCATCCGGATCGCCGAGCAGGAAATGCTCCGCGGCGAGGTCCAGCACAGGGGGCAGCGCCTTCGGATCGGCGGTATGGGCGCGGGCGAAGGCGTCGCGCGCCGCCTCGTGCCGGGCGGCGCGGCGCTCGGTCTGGCCAAGGCTGATCCAGGCCGCGGCGTCACTAGGCTCGACTGCCAGGGCGCGGCGCGCCGCATCGCGGGCGCCCTCGAGATCGCCCTGCTCGCGCCGCTCGGCCGCCAGCTCCAGCAGCACGGACAGGGTGCGGGGAGCGGCCGCGGCGGCGGCCTCGAAATGCGCGAGCGCGGCGGCGCGATCGCCGTGGCGGCGGGCGGCGAGGGCTAGGCCGACCAGCGCGGGGACGAAGCCGGGGCGCAGCCGGAGGGCGTCCTGCCATGCAGCCTCGGCATCGGCCGAACGCCCCGCGTCGCGCAGCGTCGCCGCCAGCTCCGCCCGGAGGCCAGGATTGGCGGGGTCGGCGGCGGCGGCGGCCTCGAAGCGGGCAAGGGCGGTGCCATGGTCGCCGCGCCGCCGGGCGGCGAGGCCGAGGCCGACCAGGGCGGGGACGAAGCCGGGGCGCAGCGCCAGCGCCGCCTGCCAGGCCAGCTCGGCCTCGTCTGGCCGGCCGGCGTCGCGCAGCGCGGCGGCCAACTCGGCGCGAAGCCCCGGGTTCGCGGGGTCGGCGGCGGCGGCGGCCTCGAAGCGGGCAAGGGCGCCGGCATGGTCGCCACGCTGCCGGGCGGACAAGGCGAGCCCGAGCAGGGCCGGCGCGAAGCCGGGGCGCAGGCGCAGCGCATCCGCGCAGGCGGCCTCGGCCTCGGCATGGCGGCCGAGGGCGCGCAGCTCTGCGGCGAGCTCGGTCCGGATCCCGGGGCTGGCGGGCTCGGCCGCGGCCGCGGCCTCGAAATGCGCCAGCGCAGCGAGGCGGTCGCCGCGGCGTCGGGCTTCCAGGCCGAGGGCGATGCGCTCGGCGCCGGGCCGTGCCGCCTGTGCCGGCGTGCGCGGTGGATGGTTGGACAGCCTGCACTCTCCTCGCCGCGACGGTCGGGCGCGATGGGTGGGGCGCTACACCGGCGTGGCGCATCGATCGTGCACGTTCCCGTGAGGCTGTCTCGCGGCCGATGCAATGGGGTGGCATTGGCGGCCGCCGCGGCGGACCACGCCGGCCCAGCGGGGCGCCCGAGCTCCAGGCCGCGCTCCGCCGCGGGGCGCCATACCCTCCCGGCCGCGTCCCGGCCGCGGGAGGATTCGCCGGCGAGCGATGAATTCGCCGCACCTTGCGGGGCCTTGCCGCTTTCCCCTAGGCTCCGGCCCGGCCCATTGCGGCAACCGAACAGAACCGCGTCGAGCGGCGCGGGCGACGGAGGGTAGTCCGCCCTTCCGGCGGACGCCGGCCCGCCCGGGCATGGCCACCGTCGGGACATCCAGGGAACCACGGACGATGCAACCCTCCAGTCCGCGCGTGGTCCATATCCATATCCCGAAGACCGCGGGCACGGCGCTGCGGCTTGCCTTCGAGAAGAAATTCAACCCGACTCTCCGCGTCGCCCCGCACCTGACGGAGGAGAACGCGGCGCAGTTCATGGCGGAGGACTACGCCTTCTTCAGCGGGCATATCGGCTACCCGACGGCGCAAAAGATCGGCGGCCGGATGCTGACGGTGCTGCGGAACCCGGTGGATCGGCTGGTCTCCACCTACTATTTCTGGCGCGAGCTCTATGCCAAGGGCATCGAGCGTGCGGTGAAGACCCGGCTCGCGTCGCAGTATTCTCTGGAGCAGTTTCTCGCGATCGGCGATGAGCCGCAATTGTTCGAGGAATTCGCCAACCGCATGACCTGGCAGCTCACCTATGGCAGCTCGCTTGGCCAGCGGCGTGCGGCGCGGGAGGCCGGGGTCACCGACGACGTGCTGCTCTCCACGGCAATCGCCAACCTGTCCGGCTTTGCCGTGGTCGGCATCCAGGAAAACATGGGGCAGTTCCTCGCCGACATGAAGGCGGCCTTCGGCGTCGAGCTGCCGTTGCAGCATGCGAACGTGACCGAGGAGCGGGCAGCACTGGCCGACCTGCCGGCCAGCGTCTTCCGCGCCGCCTATGAATGGGCCTATCTCGACATCCAGCTCTACATGTGGGCCTGCGGTCCCTATCAGGCACAAGCACAGGCCCGCGCGGCGAAGGCCGCGGCTGAGGATCCGTTCGCGAGCATCCCGATCTGACGGCTGAGTGCCAGCGCGGCGCCGAAGATATGGCAGCCGGCCGTGCCGGAGCGCATCTTGGAGGGCTGGCGCTTTCAAGCGGCATTCCGCACAAGCCGTCGGCGTTGCAGACCCCGGTCGCGTGGTTCACGCCAGGGCAGCCGGCAATGATTGCAGTTCGATCAAAAGACGGCCGGCTACGCTGCGACGCGTCAAAAGTCCTTCGCGGCATCTTTCAAGCGTCGACAACCTGTGGTAGAAGGCATGGCCTGCCAGGGTTCAGGATGTCTCCGGCAGCGTACACGCGGCGCGATGGCCTGAGGGACGAAAACGCAAGGTTTGCAACTGGATGATGCGGATCAGGTGCCGCCATCCGGAATGGCTGCGTGCTGGGAAGCCGTGCTGCTGCGCGCCTAAGCACGCTTTCATGGCTTGGCCCACACATTGTGTGGTCCAAGCCATTGTAGCGAAAGCCTGCTTAGGTTTTTTGTCGTGCGCAAACCTCCAGAGGTTTGCTTAGGGTCTTCGCCTCGTGCTTTTGTGCGCCGCACATGAGCTCATTGGTTGCATCTTGCGGTCGAGGACACATGCCGTCAGCTGAGGCTCACCCCGCCATGCATCTGTTTCACCGCAACGCGGTGGATCCGATCCATTCCTCGAGGCAGCATCCCGGCCGTCTCGGCCTTGGCCGGTTCTGAACCATGGATGCCCTGCAGGAGACGATCGCCGTGAGCGTCAGGAGCGAGGGGCCGGGAGGGCGAGACATGCAGCGGCGCGACGCCACCTTCGTCCGGTTGCCCCCCTTTGCCGCGCTGCTGCACGACAAGCGGCTGGTACCCTCCACCACCTCCAAGTACCTGGCGGTGGACCAGTACCTGCTCTACGACCTGATGCTGCCGCACCTGCTGCGCATCCCGTTCGACGAGAACTGGTACCTCGAGACCTATCCGGACGTGCGCGAAGCGATCGGCTCCGGCCTGGTCGCCAGCGCGCTGCAGCATTACGCCCGCTACGGCTACTACGAGAACCGGATGCCGCGGCGGATCGTGGTGGATGAGACCTGGTACCTCGAGACCCACAAGGATGTCCGCGATGCCGTCGCCCGCGGCGTGTTCAGCTCCGGCCAGGACCACTTCATGGTGGTGGGCTTCCGCGAGGGGCGGCTGCCCTATGCGAATTTCCGCCTGATCGGCGACGTCGCCCTGGCGGCATGACGGAGCGCGGCGGGAAGGCGGCCGCCGGCGCGCGATGCTGAGCAGCCTCTGATCCGGTGCGGGCACCCGCGTGGATGCCTGGCCCGGCCGCCGCTCCGGGCGGTGCGAAGCACGGGACCGGGGCGGCTGATCTTCGCGCTCACGCAGCGCGCCTGCGTTCCATCGGACCGGATGCCTGATGTCGGAAACGTCGGATCCGGGCAGCCCGCCTTCACGCCGGCAGACCGTGCATGCGTTCCATCAGCGCGGACGCTGCCCTAGAGCGGGATGCGTTGAGGCAGAATCGCCGCAAACGCTGAATCCCGCGACCCGGCAAAGGCTGGACCGTGTTGCGTGAGCGCATGCGAACGCAATACGCTCCAGGAGACCTGCGTGCGAGCCAGCGACGGCCGGCCTGGGAGGCCGAGGGTGATGTCCGACGAAGTCCTGCGTATCCTGGCGGAGGGCGTCGGCGCCTTTGCGGTGGAACCGGCGGGTCCGCGGCCAGGCGCCGCCGATCCCGACGCTTACGACCCCCTCGATCCCGGCACCTTCGACGAGGCCGCCTATCTCCGTGCCAATCCCGATGTCGCAGCGTCCGTGGCACGTGGCGAGATCGACAGCGGCTACCGCCATTTCCTGGTGCACGGCTTCCGCGAGGGCAGGCCGACCGGCCGCACCCCGATCGAGCCGCGCAACCGGCTGCTGCGCGCGCCGGGTGCCGCGGCGGCGCCGACGGCCGAGGTCGCCGGCTCCTGCGACGCGCTGATCGCCGGGCCCGATGGCAGCGTCATGATCGTCGGCTGGGTCGATGATGCGGCCTCGCCTCTGGAAAGCATCCGTGTCACCGGGCCGTGCTGGCGCCTGGTGCTGGATGGCGCCAGCCTGATCCGCATCCGCCGCCAGGATGCCGAGGCGGCGCTGGGGCGGCCGGTCGCGCATGCCTACGGCTTTCTCGGCTTCGTGGCCGGCGAGCCGGGCGCGGTGCTCAGCGAATTCGGCCCCTGCGGCGTCGAGCTGTGGATGGCGAATGGCGGCTGCGTCAGCCTGCGCGCCGATTGCCGCATGCAGGGCGAGGTGGCGCTGCGCGAGGCGTTGCTTGCCACCCTCGCGCATGCCGACTTCCTCGGCAATCCTGGCATCGAGCGCGTCGCCGCGATGGAGGGCGGCTTCGGCGCGCAGGTGGTGCGGCTGAACCGCTCGATCACCGACCGCCTGGTCGCCGCACCCTACCTGGAGCGCTTCGGGCCGCCGCCGCGCGCCGGCGGCTTCCGCGGCTCCATCGTGGTCTGCCTCTACGGCAAAGCGGAGTTCCTGGCGGTGCAGAACGCCCTCTATGCCGGGCTGCCGGGAATCGAGGACTACGAGTTCGTCTACGTCTCGAACAGCCCTGAGCTGGGCGAGACGCTGCTGCGCGATGCACGTGGCGGCAGTCGCACCCATGGCATTGCCCAGACCGTGATGGTGCTGGCCGGCAATGCCGGCTTCGGCGCGGCGAACAACGCCGCCGCGCGGGCGGCGCGCAGCGGCCGGGTGATGATCGTCAACCCGGATGTCTTCCCCCTCGATGCGGACTGGGCGGCGCGGCACAGCGCGCTGGTCGCGGAGGCCCCGGCGGAGCGCACGCGGATCTTCGGCGTGCCGCTCTACTACGACGACGGCTCGCTCATGCATGGGGGGATGCATTTCGAGATCGACCACGCGCTGTCGCTGGTGGAGGGCGCCTTCCATCGCCGCGCGCTGGTGCGGGTGGAGCACTACGGCAAGGGCGCGCCGCCCGGCACGGCGCGCTACCTGCAGGGCCGCCCCGTGCCGGCGGTGACCGGCGCCTTCATCTCCGCCGACCGGGACTGGTACGAGCGGCTCGGCGGCTTCACCGAGGATTTCGTCTTCGGGCACTACGAGGATGCCGACCTCTGCCTCAAGAGCATCGAGGCTGGCACCGCGCCCTGGATGCACCCGCTGCGCCTGTGGCACCTGGAGGGCAAGGGCTCGACGCGGCTGCCGGCGCATGAGGGCGGCTCGGCGGTGAACCGTTGGCTGTTCTCCTCGCGCTGGGCGGCGCGGCTGGAGGCGCAGGGGCTGCTCGGCGCGTATCCGTCGCATCCGCTGCTGCAGCCGCCCGATGGATTCGACGCATGAAGGTCCTGCTGGTCTCGCTGTTCCATCCGGAGCTGGTGCGCGGCGGCGCGCAGCAGGTCTGCTACGAGCTGTTCGAGGGGCTGAAGGCCACCCCCGGCGTGGAGCCGGTGCTGCTGGCCGCGGTGGAGCCGCGCTTCGCCGCGCTCTACAAGGCGGGGGCGCGCATCACCGGCTTCGACAACCGCCCGGACGAGTACCTGTTTCTCAGCCGCGGCTACGACTACTGGTGGCACCGCTGCACCGACCCGCTGCTGCTGGAGGCCTATGTCGAGTTCCTCGAGATGGTGCGGCCGGATGTGGTGCATTTCCACCACTTCCTGCTGTTCGGGGTGAACCTGTTCTCGCTGACGCGGCGCATCCTGCCGGAGGCGCGGCTGGTCTTCACCTTCCACGAGTTCCTCTCGATCTGTGCCGCCGACGGGCAGATGCTGCGGCGGACCGACGGCGCGCTCTGCACCCGCGCCTCCAACGTGCGCTGCCACCAGTGCTTCCCGGACCAGGGGCCGGAGCAGTTCTTCATGCGCGAGATGTGGATGAAGCGGCACCTCTCGGTGATCGACGCCTTCACCACGCCGAGCCGATTCATGCAGGAGCACTACGCCGGCTGGGGCATCGAGCGCGCGCGCATGCACCACGTGACCAACGGCCAGCGCGACTACAGCGGCGGGCGGACGCGCCTGGCCCCCCGCGCGCGGCGCAACCGCTTCGGCTTCTTCGGCCAGCTCGTGGACAACAAGGGGGTCTGGCTGCTGCTGCGCGCGGTGGCGCTGCTGCGCGCCGAGGGCTTCACCGACTTCAGCGTGGAGATCAACGGCGACAACCTGATCTATGCGAGCGAAGCGCGACGGCGCGAGATCGAGGAATTCCTCGCTGCCGAGGAGGCGCTGCCGCTGGAGGAGCGGATCGTGCAGATGAACGGCTCCTACCAGGTGGACCAGCTCGGGCAGCGGATGGGGCGCGTGGACTGGTGCGTGGTGCCCTCCACCTGGTGGGAGATCTTCGGGCTGGTGATTTCCGAGGCCTGGATGTTCCGCCGGCCCGTCATCGCCTCCGACATCGGCGGGCCGGGGGAGCGCATCCGGCACGAGGTGGACGGGCTGCATTTCGACGTCGGCGACGCGCGGTCGCTGGCCGATGCGCTGCGCCGCGCGGCGACGGAGGAGGGGCTGTGGGAGCGGCTCTCGGCCGGGATCACGGCGCCGGCGGGGCGCGAGGTGATGGTGGGCGGCTTCCTCGACCTCTACCGCGGCGGATCCGGCGCGGTTGCGGTGGCGGCGGCGGTGGCGGCACCCCGGCGGCGCTGACCGCCCCCGCCGCGCCGGCCGGGGTTGTCGGCGGCGTCGCGGAGCAGGCGCCCGTTCTCGTGCAGCACCCGGTCCTTCAGCTCGGACATGGCGTCGGGGTCGATGGTGCCAGGGTGGTAGTCCTGCACCGTCAGCCCGTCGTCGTACTCCTCGATGTTCGCCCCGAGCACCGCGCTGATCCACTCGATCTGGTCGCGCGAGGATTCCAGGCCGCGCAGCACGGTCTCCCGTGGCGCGTAGAATTTGGGGCCGGGCAGGCGAAGCTGGGACAGTCGCGGCGAGCGCTCGGGGTTGCGCCTGCCGTCGGGCAGGGTGGCCGGCAGGACCTCGTTGGCCACCAGCAGCAGGTCGGCGCTGAGGCGCGACAGCCCTTCGTTCGCGCGCCGCACCGGCACCTCGGGCAGGGCCGCCAGGCTGCAGAAGGTCTTGACCACGCAGCCCTCCACAAGGGTCGAGCGGGAGAAGACCCGCGCGCTGATGGCGTCCGGCGGCAGCAGATCGAAGTACTTCTCGAATTGGCGGTACGGGATGCGGAACCTGGCGGCGGTGAGCCGCTCCAGCGTCCAGCCGGCCTTAATCTGCTGCTGCGCCTGGCTGTGGATGAAGGAGGCCGGCGGCCGGACGAAGAACACCACCTCGACGCGCGCGAAGTGCAGGTCGAGGAACCGCAGGAGTCGTTTCGTCGACTGCTCGGAAAGCCCGGGGATGCCCTCGCCCGAGATGACGAAGTCCTTGCCGGGGTTGGACCGGAAATGCTCGCGCAGCAGCATCCGGGCGCCGCGGACGACATCGTCGGCCGTGCCGTCCTCGGCGATGCCGCGCCGGCGGTGCCAGCGGTGGTAGGCGTCGCCGTCATTGAAGGCATTGAAGATCGGCACGCTGTGGTTCTTGCCGAGCGGCGCATAGATGATTCGCCTGGCCGCAAGCGCGTCGCGGGCCGCGTGCAGCGAGGCCTGGATCGACGACGACCCGGTCTTGTGCATGCCGACATGCAGGATGACGCGCGACATGGTGCCTCCGCACGATGCGTCACTGTCAGCCGGACCGCCCGCGTGGGGCAAGCGGAGATCCGGCGGCCGGTCCAGGCCGCTAGATCGTGATGCCTGGATAGGCTGTCTCGAGTTCAACCAGGTGATCCTGGTACAGCTTCCCCAGTCGCCCGGCCTCGTCCGGAGACCAGGGATCGAACCGGGGCGTCTGCGCGGTGCGCGGAAACCACCTTGCGGCCAGGGGCGCCAGGCGGGGCGTCGCCGACGGGTCGAGGGCCTCGGCGATCTCGGCCAGCGCGGCCACGGCCTGGCCGGTGAAGCCGGCGCGCTTTTCGTCGCTATCGGGGATCCGTGCGATGTCGAACGGCCTGTTCAGCAGCTCGGAAAGAAGATCGGGAAACCGGTTCGGCATCGCCTCGAACGGGAAGACGCGCAGGCGTTCCTGACCAACGGCCTTCACGATGTCATTCACCACCCTGACCCAAAGGCCATCGTCCAGGGCAAAACGTTTCAGAAAAGCTGCGAACGGCTGGAACGGCATCCAGAGCAGCGCCTCGCAATACACGGATGCCAGGAAGTCCGGATAATTCCGTATAGCGAGAACGAATTTGCCATCGGCCGGCACATGGCGTGCGAGCAGCTGAATGCGTTCGGTCAATTCGGGATAGAGCCGTCCGGACTTGACGATCTGGGAACAGGTTCCGAGGATATTCTCGTCGGACAGCAGTATCGAGCGCGGTGATGGCCGGACAAACTCCGCCATCCGCTCGGCCAGGACGCCTTCGTTGCCGGGCTCCCTGAGCGTGTCCCGCATGAAGCGGGTCACCCTGCGACGGAAACGCTCCATGGGAATGTACTGGACGCCGATCTCATCGAGGTGAGTCGATGCGGAGCGCAATCTTTTCTGCAGGTAGGTGGTCGCCGTCTTATGCGCGCCGAGATGGACGACCACGCTGGGCAAGCCGCTGCACCCCTCGAACCGCATGGCAACGGGCAAGCGTCGGCCCTGCCGTGAGTAGAGGCTAGACGTTCCATGCCTCCATTGCTAGACGGCGGCGCTGCCATGGTTGGTTTGGAGGCCGGCTTGCTGCCGAATCCGCTGCTCACCCTGGTGGTGAATCTCGACCGGGACACCGATCGCCTGGCTGCAACGATCAAGCAACTGTCCCATATTCCCACAATCGCCGCTGAAAGAATATCGGCGGTGCTTGGCAGTGCGCTGGCGGATGAGCTGTGCTTCCGGCTGACGAAGCGGAAAGACCCGGCGCGCGGGACGCTCGGGTGCTTTCTATCGCATGCCGGCATCTGGCGGCGCGTGGTGGACGAAGACATCGCCTGGGTGCTGGTCGTGGAAGACGACATCGAAGTCGATCGGGAGCGGGTCCGGGAATTGTCCTCTCTCCGTATTCCGGCGGATGCGGACATCGTGTTCTGCAACTCCCGGATGGACCCGCGACCCGACCGGGCACAGGAGGACGGCCTGTGCGCCTACCCGGTGCGAAGCATCCTGCCGATCAAAATTGCGGCGCGCCGGGCGGTCGGAACCGACGGATACCTGCTCTCGAAGGCCGGTGCGGGAAAGCTCGTGGCCGCCGTCGAGCGGGACGGATACGCGGCTCATGTCGACTGGCGCCTGCTCCGCTACTGTCTCGATCAGGATGTCGTGGCGCCGCTGATCAGGAACACGTGGCTGGAGAGCGGCTCGCGGTTCCGGGACAACGGCGTGGCCTCGGGCATCCTGACGGGCTACTGCCTCTCGCCCGCCCCGATCCGGCGACGCCGCAATGCCGGGAGCACGCGGAAGGGCCTCGATGCCGGCGCCCGCGAGGCCGACGAGCAGCCCCCTTCCTGATGGCGCGCGTCCGCGCGCATGGGCAACAGCACGATGCCGACAGGCGGTCCATCCGCCCGCGGGGTTCGGGCGCCAAACCGGGCTGCCGCAGCCTCGCGCGCGGCCGGCGCGGATCGGTTCGCACGGCAATGATCGCGGTGCTTGCCGTGGCGACATGCCCTGGCGACGTGCCCTGGCGACGTGCCGGGCGATCCCCTAGATTGCGCCTGCCTTGCCAAGCACCTCCAGGACGTGCGCCATGGACAAGCTGAAGGTCTTCGTGCTCGGTCCGGCCCGGTCCGGCACGTCGATCACCTACACCTGCATGCGCCGCGTCTTCCGGCTGCCCGGCCGCGGCGAAAGTCACGTCATGCCCGCCTTCCAGGACATGATCGACGCCTTCCACCGCTACAAGGCGAAGAAGCGGCCCAAGGGCAACATCGCCTTCCTCTCGCTCGACCCGGCGCGGGTCGAGGCGCATGTCCACGCCTTCGTGCGGGAATTCTACGCCGGGCTCTATCCGGGCGGCGCCTTCATCGACAAGACACCGGGACCGCGCGCCATCCACGGCATCCCGGTAATCCGCGCGATCTTCCCCGATGCCCGGGTGGTGATCACCAAGCGCGGCGGCATCGAGACGGTCGATTCCTTCCGCCGCAAGTTCAACATGCCGGTCGGCGCCGCCAGCAAGACCTGGACGGCCTGCATGCGCGCCATCCTCTGGGCGCAGGAGAATTGCGAGGACGTGCACGTGGTGGAGCAGTTCGACATGGCGAACCGCACGGACGAGGTCGCCGCGGCGCTCTGCGCCTATCTCGGCCAGCCGGAGAAGACGCCGCAGGTCGCCCGCTTCCTGCGCGAGAACGAGAAGCAGGCGAGTTCCAGCCATGACCGCAGCAGGCCGCTGACGCTCGGCGACGGCGCCTGGTCGGCGGAGGAGAAGGACGTCTTCCTGCGCGTCAGCGGCGACATGATGCAGCGCCTGTCCTATCCGATCTGACGAGGCAGGCGTGCCGGCGGAAGCGCCGGCCCAGGAAAGGGCGCAGCGCTTGAAGGTCTTCTTCCACATCGGCGCGGGCAAGACCGGCACCTCGGCCATCCAGGTGGCGCTCGCGAAAAGCCGTGGCGCCCTGGCCGAGGCCGGCCTCCACTACCCGGAGCTTCCCGCGGGCGGCGACGACCGCGCCGCGCGCGGCGAGATCTCCTCGGGCAATGCGCGGCTGCTGGCCTGGTTCTGCAACCGCAACCTCGCCGCACGCGATGCGTCGCTGGATGGCGCGCAGCGCTGGATCGCCGACAGCATCGCGGCGGCGCGCGGCCGCGACCTGGTGTTCTCGAGCGAGGCCATGCAGTCCGCCCGGCCGGACGAGACGCGGGAGATGCTCGGGTTGTTCCAGGAGGCCGGCTACGTGCCGGAGGTGATCTTCTACGTGCGGCATCTGCTCGATCATGCCGTGGCGGAATACCTGCAGCACGTGAAGATGGGCTTCGCCACCCTCGCGGTGCGCGATCGCGTGGACAGCCTGGCGAGCTTCCTGCCGCACTACCGCTGCCGCTACCTGCGCAGCCTGCGCCCCTTCGCCGATGTGCTGCCGCGCGAGGCGGTGCATGTACGCCTCTACGACGCGGAACGGCCGCGGCTGGTGCCGAACTTCTTCGCGCTGATCGGTGCGCCACCGCCGCCCGCGGCAGATGCGCAGGGCGGCGTCGTCAACCGCTCGCCGACCCCGGAGGAGGTATCGCTGTTCGAGACTGTTGCGCGCCAGCCGGACGGTACGCGACTCTGCCGCGCACTCTCCGACCTGCTGCTGAACAGCCCGGCCCGGTCGGATCTGCCCTTCACCGTGGCGGAGGAGGATTTCGAGCGCTTCGCGGCGCGGAATCAGGCCGCCGTGGCGGAGGTCAACGCCGCCTGGCTGCCCGGCCCCGACAAGCTGCTCATGCGGTCGGACCGCATCCGTGTGGGCACCCCCGCGCCGCCTCCGGTAGAGCAGGTGGCGGCCCGCTTCGGCGACATGATGGCAACCGTTCTGCGCAGCCAGTTCGGCCCGCGTCCCACCGGCCGCCAGCGGCCGCCGGGCGCGCGCGCGCCCGCCTGATGATCGCCCGCCGCCGCTACACCACCACCAGCGCGCGCCCCTCCTCGCCCGCGCGCCAGTAGCGCGCCGTGCCGTCGTAGCCCGTGCGCTCCATCCAGGGCAGCGCGATCTCCTCGAAGGCGCGGCGCTGCTCGGCGTCCATCTCCTCCGGCAAGCCGTCCAGCACCTCGGCGAAGCGGTCGGAGGTACGCTCCGGCAGGTCCACCTGCAGCGCCTGGCGCAGCCGCCGCTGCTCGTCGGCGTCCAGGTCCAGCAGGGTTGCCACCGCCGGCGCCACGCGGTCCGGCTCGCGCGCCATCAGCAGCCAGTCCACCTCGATGGCGCGGCCCGCCAGCGCGCCGCGCACCTCGCTCCAGGCACGCAGCGAGTCGGCCCAGCGCCGGCAGGCGGAGGCGAAGCCCTCCTTCGGGAATTTCCGCCCGCGTGAGGCGATGTTCTCGATGGCGCGGCGGCGCATGAAGATGAAGCGCGCCTCCGGCCAGATGCGGACCAGGGCGGGAACCGCCTCGATCATCGGGTGGCCGGGCGTCTTGTCGAGCCAGTACCCGCCCGGGAACAGGCCGCGGGTCACCGAGGCCAGCGCCTCGCCGATCGCCTCGACCACGCGCTCCGGCGGCACGGCGGCGATCATGGTGTTGATGCCCGCGCGACGCTCGCCGGCGCGCTCGGCGTAGTGCCTGGCCACGGTGCCCAGCAGGCGCGGCGCCATGTCCAGCAGGTGCCCTTCGCCGTGGCCGACATAGCGGGTGTTGCGGAACAGCGCCTGTGCCATGGCGCTGGTGCCGGACCGGGCGGCGCCGAGCACGAAGACCGGTCGCTGCGGTGCGCCCTCCGGCAGCGTCGCCAGCGTCACCGTTGCGGGCGCGGCGGGTGGGCGCGGCGCCGCACGGGTTTGGGGCGGCTTCGCCGCGAGATTCTGGGGCGGCTCCGCCGCGGGGGCCTGGGGCGGCTCCGCCGCGCGGTTCTGGGGCCGCTCCGCCGCGAGGTTTCGGGGCGGCTCCGCCGCGGGCCGGGGCGGCGGCGCGGTGCCGGGCACCGAGGTTCGCGGCCGCAGCAGGAATTCCAGCCCGGTCGCAGGGTTGCTGAGGCGCACCGTCACCCGCTCCGGCGTCTCGATCGGCATCTTGCGGTCGGTGTTGAAGGCGAAGCCATACTGCCCGTCGCCGATACCGGCGGTCTGCAGGTCGGGGCGGAACAGCTCGGCGGTTGTCTCGCCGATGGGTTCGCCATCCAGCAGCAGCTCGGCACGCAGCCGCGCCTCGGGGGCGGCGGGGTCATAGGCCCAGCCATGCACCTTGTAGGGGGCCAGCGGCCCGACACCGCCGCGCAGCCCGCGGGGGGGCGGTCGTCGCGGGCCGGACGCACCGCCCTCCGCGCGCTGCTCCCCAGCCGTGGATGAACCTGTCATTCTCACCCCGCTTGTCGCCGCCGCTTCCTACAGCCTCCCCGCAGCGAAGGCGAGATTGCGTGCGGCGCCACACGCCTGGTGGCCGGGCGGGAGAGCCGCCTGCCTGGGGCCATGGCTTCGCAGGCCGCACGCCGGCTGCTACGCCGGGCGGCGTGTGGCCGCACCGCGGCGCCCCGGAAGGATCCCGTCCATGTTGCCGCAGCAGCCGGCCCTCCCCAACGACAGCGTCCCCGGCCCCGGGGAGCTGCGCGTGCTCCAGCCCGGCCTGTTGCGCGCGCGCATGCCGCTGCCCTTCCCACCCGGCCATGTGAACATCTGGTTCCTTGAGCATGACGGCGGCTGGCTCGCGGTCGATGCCGCCGTCGCCTCGCGCACCACGCGCGAGCTGTGGGACCGGCTGCTGGCCGACCCGCTGCTCGGTGGCCGGCCCCTGCGGGCGCTGCTGGTCACGCATTTCCACCCCGATCACATCGGCCTGACCGGCTGGCTCTGCGGTCGCTTCGGCCTGTTCCCGACGATGACGCGCATCGAATGGCTGATGGCCCGGGCGCTCTGGTACGACAGCGGCCCGGACATGATGGCGCAGCAGATTGCGCACTATGCCCGGGCCGGCTGCCCGCCCGACTACCTCTCCTTCGTGGAGGGCCGCGGGCCGCTCTACCAGCGCGCGGTGGGCGAGTTGCCGCGCAGCTTCCACTGCATCCGCGATGGCGAGCCGGTGCGCATCGGCGGCGAGGCCTGGGGGGTGATCACCGGCCGCGGCCATGCGCCCGACATGGCGTGCCTCTACAACGAGGCGCGCGGCGTGCTGATCTCGGCGGACCAGATCCTGCCGCGCATCTCGCCCTATATCGGCCTGCACCCGGGCGAGCCGGAGGCCGACCCGCTCGGCGACTTCCTCGCCAGCAACGAGCGCTTCCGCCCCCTGCCGGAGAGCACGCTGGTGCTGCCCAGCCATGGCGAGCCCTTCCGCACCCTGCATGCCCGGATCGACGCGTTGGCGGCGCACCACGCCGCGCGCCTCGATGACCTGGTGATGGCCTGCCGCACCGAGCCGGCCACCGCCTTCGAGGCGGCGCAGGCGGTCTTCCCGCGCGCGGTGCAGGAGAACGGGCAGATCGGCTTCGCCGTGGGCGAGGCGCTGGCGCATCTGCGCCGGCTGGAACGTCAGGGCCGGGTGCGGGCGGAACCCGGGCGCGGCGAGGCGGTGCAGTTCCGCGCCGCATGACGCCGCAGCCGGTCCTGGTGATCGGCGCTGGCGCGGCCGGCATCGCGGCCGCGCGGCGGCTGCGCGACCTCGGTCGTGACTGCCTGGTGCTGGAGGCGGGCCCGCGCCCCGGCGGACGCGCGGTGACGGACCATAGCCTTGGCGCGCCCCTCGACCTCGGCGCGAGCTGGCTGCACGAGGCGGAGCACAACCCGCTGACGCCACTGGCGCAGGCCCTCGGTTTCACCCTGCACGACACGGGGCGGCGCCGGCGCGACCTGCTGCTGACCGCGGCCGGAGAGCCGGCGACACCGGAGGAGCGCGCCGCCTGGGAGGCGGCGGCCGATGCCTTCGACGCGGCGGCCGAGGCGGCGGTGGCGGCGGGCAGTCCGGACCGCCCTCTCGCCGAGGTGGTGCCGCGCGGTGGCCCATGGGACGCCACGGCGGCGCATTGGCTGGCGGCCATGATCAACGCGGCGGAGGCGGAGCGCACCAGCCTGCACGACTACGTCGCCACCGGTCTCGGCGGCTGGAACCCCCAGGTGGCGGAGGGCGTCGGCACGCTGCTGGAACGCCTGGCCGAGGGGCTGCCCATCCGGACCGGCGCGGTGGTGCGTCGGCTGCGCTGGGGCGCGGCAGGAGTGGCGGCGGAAGGGTTTGGCGGTCCCTGGCGGGGTGCGGCGGCGATCGTCACCGTCTCCACCGGCGTGCTGGCGGCGGGCGGCATCCGCTTCGATCCGGTACTGCCGCCGGCACTGCGCGCCGCAATCGCCGGGCTGCCCCTGGGGCTGCTCAGCAAGGTGGCATTCCGGGCCGGACCGGAGGCGGGGCGGCTCGGCCTGGGCGATTTCGCCCGCCTGGGGCGGCAGGTGGCGGGGCCGGACGACTCCCCGATGTCCTGGATGCTCTGGCCCTTCGGCCGCGACATTGCGGTGGGGTTCCTCGGCGGTGAGCGGGCCTGGGCGCTGTCCCGCATGGGCCCGGCGTCGGCCGAAGCGGCGGCACGGGCCGAACTCGCGCGCTATTTCGGCGCGGACGCCGTGGCTCGCGCCTTTCCCGACCGGGCGTTGGCGACATGCTGGGGCGAGGACCCCTGCTTCCTCGGCGCCTACAGCCACGCCCTGCCAGGGGCTGCCCGGGCGCGCGGCCTGCTGCGCGACGCGGCGCCAGCGGCTGGCCGCCTGCGCTTTGCCGGCGAGGCCTGCCATGTCCGCTTCGCCGCGACAGTGGGCGGTGCCTGGTCGAGCGGCGAGCATGCTGCGGAGGCGGTGCATGCGGCGCTGGGTTGATGCACCGGCGCCAGCGGGCAAGCATCGCTGCATGGGGACCACCCCTGCCGCCCGCCCAAAGGGCAAAGGGCAAAGGGCAAAGGGCAAAGGGCAGGGCTGGCAGGTCTGGCGCGGCCCGTACGGCGCATCGGACTGGTGCCGTGGTTCCTCGCCGTGCCGCACGTGCCACTGGCCGCGATCGCTGCGCCCGGCTTCGGGCGCCGCCGTGTCGCAGGCGGGGCTGCGCGGGTTCACCGCCCTCGCGGCGTGCCTGCTTGCCGTGCCGGATCGTCGTGCGCAGCGCATCGAAGAAGAAGACCAGCAGCTGCGGGGCGCTGCCCTGAGCCGGGTCGGGAGCTTCGCGGCCCGCCTTGCACGCCACGCCGACGAGCACAAACCGTGGCCAACATGCCCAAGGTCAACGCCGGACCAAACCCGGCCGGCTTGGCGTTGCGGGGACGGGCGGCCCGGGGCGCGGCCGGGAATCCCGGCGGCGACCTTCACAGTTGTCCCCCGTTGGGAGGATGATGCGCCGCACCGGCCGGTGCTTCATGCCCCCGGCAATGCCGCCACCGTCCCCGGAGGTGACCGCATGGACACGCTGACCGCCCTGGCCGACCACGCCATCCGGCGCGCCTGCGGCTTTGCCGGGCTCGGCATCGGGACGACCATGCTGGCGCTTTCCTTCGACCTGGCCCTGGCGCTGCGGACCGCGGGGGCAATGTTCGCGGTGCTCTGCCTGGGCCTGCTCGCGTCGGCCTGGCACGCGCCGAGACGCAACGTGCGGCATTCCGAGCTGTGGCACCTGCTGCCGGGCACGGCCGCGGAGTTCGCCCGGGCCCTGCCGCGCGGCGAGGCGCAGCGGCTGATCACCGGCATCCAGCGGCAGCGGCTGATCTGGCACGCGGAGCGGATCGGCATCTTGGCGATCGGTGTCTGGGGGCTCGGCCTGCTGGCTTGGCTGGGGCGGGCGTTCGGGGGCTGATCCGGCGCGCCGGAGGGTCAGGCGAGGGTTGCCCGGACCCGGCCAAACAGCCCGAGGTCGAGCGCGAGCACCATCCCGGGGGCCGGGAGGATGGCCGGGGTGAGGCCGGCGATCACCAGCACGGCGCCGGCCGGCAGGCCGCCGAGCCGACGGGCGGCGAGGGTCGCCTCCGCCAGGGCCGCCGCCAGGTCCACCGGCACGGCGCGCCGGCGACGCCCAGCCAGGGCCAGGCTCGCCGGGACGGCGCGCAGGGGCTCGAGGGGCGGCGCCGCCACGCCACGCCCGACCACGACCTGGCCCAGGCCGCCCAGATCGGCGGCGAGCAGCGCATCCTGCGTCGGCGCCGCGGTGAAGCGGCTGGCGGCAAGGTCGATCGCCGGATGCAGCGTGGCGAAAGCCGGCAGGCCGTCGCCCACGGCCGCGAGATCCTCCGCCAGCACGGCAAGCAGCGCGGCGGTTGCCCTGGCATGGCGCAGTGCCGCAAGCAGCACCGGGGTCTTGGGGGCGAGCAGGCGGCCCTCCAGCATGGGCCCGCCGATCCGGCCCGCCAGCCCCGTCGCGCCGGGGCCGAGCCGGATACCGCAGGGGGCAAGCCCCAGCCGGTCCAGCACCGCGGCGGCGATCCGCTCGCCGGCGGTGATGTCGGCGGGCGGCTCGGGCAGGGCGGCAAGCGGGTTCCCCGTCTCGAAGGCCTCGGCGATCCAGCCCGCCGCGGCGTCGTCCTCCATCCGCCCGGTCCCTAAGCAGGCTTTCGTGGCTTGGCCCACACTTCGTGCGGTCCAAGCGCCTGAAATGCAAGCCTGCTCAGGCTCCTGTTCGGGCGCAAACCTCCAGAGGTTTGCTTAGTTCATCGAGGGCAGGACGATCTCTTCCTCCTGGAAGCCGCCGGCCGGTGGTGCGTCCAGCTGCAGCCCCGGCGTGCCGACGCCGCCGCCGCCATAGAGCTGCTGCGGCAGCCAGGTGACCAGGCCGGGGAAGACATAGACGCAGCTCATGCAGAACACGACGATGTAGATAAACGGCATGCAGCCCTTGAAGATGTCCTCCAGCCGCACGTGCTTCGGCGCCACGCCCTTCAGGTAGAAGGCGGCCATGGCGACGGGGGGCGAGAGGAAGCTGGTCTGCAGGTTGAGCGCGATCAGCACGCCGAAGAACAGCGGATCCACCCCGAAATCATCCAGCAGCGGCAGGAAGATGGGGACGAAGATCACGATGATCTCGGTCCATTCCAGCGGCCAGCCCAGGATGAAGATCAGGATCTGCGTCAGCAGCATGAAGGTGAACTGGTTGAGCGGCAGCGACTTGAAGAATTGCTCCACCAGGTCCTGGCCGCCGAGATAGCCGAAGACCGAGGAGAAGATCGCGCTGCCCACGAAGAGCCAGCACACCATGGCGGAGGTGCGGGCGGTGAGGAACACGCTCTCCTTCAGCTTCGGCCAGGAGAAGCTGCGATAGGCGACGGCAAGGATGACGGCGCCGAGCGAGCCCATGGCCGCAGCCTCGGACGGTGTCGCCAGGCCCATCAGGATGGCGCCGAGCACCATGGCGATGAGCAGCGCCAGCGGAAAGAAGGAGGTCGCCAGCGCCGCGGCGATCCGCAGGAAGGGGATGTCGGTCTCCTCCCGCGGCAGGCGCGGCGCGTAGTGCGGCTTCACCACCGCGATGCCGACGGCATAGGCGATGTAGAGCGTCGCCAGCATCAGCCCCGGGATGAAGGCCGCGGCGTAGAGCTGCACCACGGAGACGCCGGCCGTCGCGCCGAACAGGATCAGCATGATGGAGGGCGGGATCAGGATGCCGAGGCACCCCCCCGCGGCGACCACGCCGGAGGCGAGCTTCACGTCGTAGCCGGCCCGCAGCATGGCGGGGAAGGCGAGCAGGCCCATCAGCGTCACCACGGCGCCGACGATGCCGGTCGCGGTGGCGAACAGCGCGCAGGTCGCCAGGGTGGCAACGGCGAGGCTGCCTGGGATGTTGCGCGAGGCGAGCTGCAGCGAGCGGAACAGCCGGTCGAGGATGTTCGCGCGCTCGATGATGTAGCCCATGAAGACGAAGAGCGGCACGCTGATCAGCACATCGTTCGCCATGACCGAATAGGTGCGCTGCACCAGCAGGTCGAAGATCCGCTCCTGCATGCCGAGGTAGCCGAAGAACAGGCCCATCGCCATCAGCGTGAAGGCGATCGGGAAGCCCAGCATGATGAAGAACAGGAACAGGAAGAGCTGGGTCAGGCCCAGCATGCCGTCGGTCATGTGTGCGGTTCCAGGTCAGCGACCGGCGTTTTCGGTGATCGGGCGCATCAGCGACCGGTGTGTTCGTCGCCGGCGCGCTCGCCGGGGATGCGGCCCGTCTCGGCCATCTCGCGCGCCAGCGCCTCGGGGTCGATCGCCAGCGCGCGGGCGAGGATCTGCTGCTCCAGCTCCTCCACGTCCGAGAGGCGCTGCGGCCACTTGCCGTCGCGGATGCAGCGGATGCAGCGCACCACCTCGGCCAGGCCCTGCAGCAGCAGCAGGCCGCCGACGACGGGGATGAGGAATTTGAACGGCCAGATCACCGGCCCCGTCGGCGAGAACATGCTGCGCTCGTTCTGGCGGAAGCTCTCGCCGAAGAAGTGCCAGCCCGAGATCATGAAGGCGATGATCGCAGGGAAGAAGAACAGGATGTACAGCACCAGGTCGAACCAGGCCTGCCGCCGGGGGGGGAAGTTGCGGTACAGGAAGTCGCCGCGCACATGGGCGTTGCGCGACAGCGCATAGGCGCCGGCCATCATGAACAGCGTGCCGTAGAGCATGTAGGAGACGTCGTAGGCCCAGCTCGTCGGCGCGCGGAAGACGTAGCGGACGAAGACCTCGTACACGACGACGCCGGTCAGCAGCACGATGCACCAAGCGAAGGCCTGGCCGACCAGGGTGCTGAAGCGGTCGATGCCGAGTAGCAGTCGCTGCATGGCGAAGAATCCTGCGCGCCCCTGCGCCGAAACGCGTGCGCCGCCGCCGGACCCCTGGGCAGGATCCTGCGGCGGCGCCGTGACGCTTGGGCCTCAGCCCTGGCGGGCGAAGAAGTGGTTGTAGGAGATCGCCGAGTTCGCCTCGTAGCGCAGGAAGAAGGTGCTGACGCGGCGGCACCACTCGCGCTGGCTGTCGCAGACCTTCTTGAAGAACGGCCCGGCCGCCGGCGAGGAATTGTCGCCCTCGTACTTCTCCACCACGCGGTTCCAGGCGGCGAGCTGCGCGTCCAGCACCGGCCGCGGCGTCTGGCGCACCTGCACGCCCTGGGTCTGCGCCATCGCCAGCAGGTCGCGCGAGTAGCGGTCCTGCAGCTTCCACGACATGTCGGCCGAGGCTGCCTCGGAGGCGATGCGCAGCAGCGCCTTCTGCTCATCGGCCAGGGCGTCGAACTTGCCCTTGTTGAACAGCACCTCGAAGGTCTCGGTGCGCTGGTGGAAGCTCTGGATCATGTAGACCTTGGCCACGTCCGGGAAGCCGAGGACGCGGTCCGAGGAGGGGTTGTTGAACTCGGCGCCGTCGATGACGCCGCGCTCCAGCGCCGGCACGATCTCGCCGCCCGGCAGGGAGGTGACGGCGGCGCCGAGCTCGTTGAACAGGTCGGCGGCGAGGCCCACGGTGCGGTACTTCAGGCCGCGGATCTGGTCCGGCCGCTCGATCGGGTTCTTGAACCAGCCGAGCGGCTGGGTCGGCATCGGCCCGGTCTGGAAGCCGACGACGTTGACCTTCAGGATATCATTGATCAGCTCGTTGTAGAGCGCCTCGCCGCCGCCGTAGTAGAACCAGCCGAGCAGCTGGTTGGCATCGCCGAACCAGGGCGGCGAGGTGCCGAACAGGCTGAACGCCTTGTTCTTGCCGAACCAGTA
>JAIEOP010000369.1 GCA_019750465.1 Acetobacteraceae bacterium
CGGCCCCGTCGACCGAGGGGGCGGGGGGTGCCAGCGCCGCGCCGCCCCAGGGTCCGTCCGGGAAGGGCCGGGCGGCGGCCGGGCCGGCCCCTGCAGGATCGGCGGCGGAGCCAGCGGGGTCATCGGCATCGGAGGCCACGTCCTCGAACGGGGCCGGGCCGGGGACCTCCTCGGCCGCGGCGCGGTCCATCGGCGATTCCGGCAGCGGGTCGTCCTCCGCCTCGGCCGCCTCCCGCGCCTCCTCGGCCTGCATCTGCAGCAGGCGCTGCCGGTCGGCGACGGGGATCTGGTAGTAGTCCGGATGGATCTCGCTGAAGGCGAGGAAGCCGTGCCGGTTGCCGCCGTATTCCACGAAGGCGGCCTGCAGGCTGGGCTCCACCCGCACCACCTTGGCGAGGTAGATGTTGCCCTTCAGCGGCTTGCGGGTGGCGGCCTCGAGGTCGAATTCCTCGAGCCGGTTGCCATCCAGCACCACCACGCGGGTCTCTTCGGCGTGGGATGCGTCGATCAGCATGCGCTTGGTCATGGCGGGGTGCACTCCGCGCCGCGGCGCGCAGCGGGCGCCGGCGACGGAACAGGGTGGGATCGCCCGAATTCGGATGGGCTGCGCGGCGCGGCGATGGTCATGCGGCGACGGCGGTCCGTCCTCTCTCGGCGGGGCGATGCGGCCGGGCGCCCCGTGTGGTGGGGCATTCCCGGGGCGTCGCCCCTGGGGTCAGGCGCCCCCGATGCGCCGGCCGGCGCATGCGGTCCGCGCGCGTGCGCGGCGGCCGGCGGCGTTTGGACGCGGCCGACCCCGGATGCGAACCGCCTGCGTGACTGGGGCGAGGATCGCTGAGGTCGTGGCGCGACCGGTCCCGCGCGGGCGAAGATGCGCACGATCGCCGCAGGCGCCAGATCCCGGCGAAGTGCTGGTCCGCGGACCGTGAGGCCCGCCGGCCCAAGGCCGGGCTTGGCGCCGCGGATGCTCCCCCAGGGACGCTCGGGCTGCGGAGAGTGCCGCCGAACCCTCGGAGTCCACCACCGACAGGTGGGCACTCCTGCATCTCGAAGCGGGGACTGACCGCGCCGACACCTCCACCGGCAGCGGGCGCTACCGGGGCGGCTCACCATAGAAGAGGGGGGTGGCTTCCACAAGACCGCAACGCGTCCGGCGGGCGTCCAGTCGTCCGGACCCGATGCCGGATAGGCGCGCGGTGCACAACCCGGTCCGCAGGCCGCCCTTTGTGCCGGGCCGCGCACGGCATTCGATCGGAGTTCCGGGAGGCCGGGCCGCACATCCCGCCGAGGTTGTGGCGGACTGCGGAATTGCATCGCGCCTCCGGAACGATTCCTGGGGATAAGCCTGAGGATCACGTGGCAAGTCCGCGCCTCGCCATGCTAGGCTCACCCGGCGTCGCAGGGGAGCGCCGCCGGATGGATAGGGGGAATGGCAAGCGTGGCGCCTTGACGCGGCGCGGGTTCATGCTGCCGGCCGTGCTGCTGGCGCTCGCAGCGCTGCCGGGGATGGCGGTCGCAGGACCACAGGACCGGCGGGTGCCCGGCGCCGCCCCGCCCGGCGCGAGATCACGCGGTGCGGGACGGCCCAATCCAGCGCGGCGGGCCGCGCCGCCACCCCTTGTCGTGATCGATGCCGGCCATGGCGGCCGCGACCCGGGGGCGATCGGCCGCGGCGGCACGCAGGAGAAGCGCATCACCCTCGCCGCCGCGCTGGAGCTGAAGCGGCAGTTGGAGCGCAGCGGGCGCTGCCGCGTCGTGCTGACCCGGTCGCGCGATGTCTTCGTCCCGCTCGGCGCGCGCGTCGACATCGCCCGCCGGCGGGAGGCGGCGCTGTTCCTCTCGCTGCACGCCGATTCCGCGCCCGGCGCGCGCGGCGCCAGCGTCTATACCCTGGCGGAGACCGCCTCGGACGCGCTGGCCGCCGGCCTGGCCCGGCGCGAGAACCTGGCCGACCGCGCCGGCGGCCTCGCGCTGCCCAGCGTCCCGCCCGAGGTGCAGCGCATCCTGCTCAGCCTCATGCGGCGGGAGACGCGCACCGGGTCCGAGCGGTTGGCGCGGCTGGCGGTGGCGGCGCTGGATGGCGAGGTGGATCTGCTGCCGAACACGCATCGCCGCGCCGGCTTCGTGGTGCTGAAGGCGCCCGACGTGCCGGCGGCCCTGGTGGAGATGGGGTTCCTCTCGCACCCGGCGGACGAGGCGGCACTGAACCGGCCGGCGCATCGGGCCAAGGTGGCCTCGGCGCTGGCCGAGGCGGTGCTGGGCTACCTGGCGACGCGGCGGGCGGTGGCGACGCAGCACGGCGCAACGGACGGGGCCGGGTAGCGGCGTGGGGAGGCTGCAGAAGGTCCCCGGCGCGCGCGACCATGCCTGCGTCACGCGATGTCAGGCCCGGCCCTTGCATGGTATCGTGGGACGAAACCGCCTCCACGGCGGAGACGTTTGCATCTTGCGTGGCGCGAACAAACATCTTGACCGGGCGCGCGCCGCCGCCGCTGATGTGGAGGGAGTACCCGGCGCCATGAGACCAGGACCGAGCCGTGCCGTCAGGTGCCACCGCAGCAACCGGGCCATGCGACAATCCCGACAGGGGGAGACTCGCGGCATCGATGATCGTGCCTTGCCATCCACGCCCTCTTTTCGTCCCAAGAAGCCGTGATCAGGCCATGGCGTGCCCAGGCTTGGATCGGCGGCGACACAGGGTGTAAGCGGCGGCCATGACCTCCCATGAGCTTCGTGCCGAGGCCGCGCTGGCGCCGCGCGATCCCGCGCCCGCCCCGGCCGCGGCCGCCGCGCCCCCTCCGCCCCCGCCGGCCCGGCGCAAGCGACGCGGTCGCCTCGGCCTGCTGCGGCTGCTGCTGGTGCTGCTCGGCGTCGGCCTGGTCGGCGGTGGGGTCGGCGGCTATGCGCTGGTCCGCGGCATTGCCGGCGACCTGCCGGACTACCGCTTCCTGGCGGATTACGAGCCGCCACAGATGTCGCGCATCTACGCCGCCGACAGCCGGCTGATGGCCGAGCTGGCGAACGAGCGCCGGGTCTTCGTGCCGCTGGAGGCGATCCCCCAGCGCGTGCAGCAGGCCTTCGTCAGCGCCGAGGACCAGCGGTTCTGGGAGCACCGGGGGGTCGATCCGATCGGCGTCGGCCGGGCCGTGGTCACGGCGCTGGAGCAGTACGGCAGCGGCCGGCGGATGTCGGGCGCCTCCACCATCACCCAGCAGGTCGCCAAGAACATGCTGGTCGGCGCCGACCGCACCATGACGCGCAAGGTGCGCGAGGCCATCCTGGCGCTGCGCATCGAGCAGGCGCTGCCGAAGGAGCGCATCCTCGAGCTGTACCTGAACGAGATCTTCCTCGGTGCCCAGGCCTATGGCGTGGCCGCCGCGGCGCAGGCCTATTTCAACAAGGCCCTCGATGAGCTGACCCTGGCGGAGGCGGCCTTCCTCGGCGCGTTGCCGAAGGCGCCGAACAATTACAACCCGGTGCGCTTCCCCGAGGCGGCGAAGGCCCGGCGCGACTGGGTGATCGACCGCATGGCGGAGGATGGCGCCATCACCGCCGCCGAGGCGGCGGCAGCCAGGGCCGAGCCGCTGGTGCCCCGCCCGACCCGCCGGCCGGAGGTGCTCGCGGTGGGCCAGCACTTCACGGAGGAAGTCCGGCGCGAGTTGGTCAGCCGCTTCGGGCCGGAGCAGGCCGCGGAGGGTGGCCTCGTGGTGCGCACCAGCCTCGATCCGGCGCTGCAGGCCGCGACCGAGGGGGCGCTGCGCAACGGGCTCACCGCCTTCGACCGCCGCCGCGGCGGCTGGCGCGGCCCGGTGGCGCGCATCTCCCCGGCGCCTACCGCCTGGCTGCCGGCGCTGGCCGAGGTGGAGCGGCCGGGCGGGGCGCTGCCGGACTGGCGGCTGGCCGTGGTGCTGGAGATCCGCGGCAACGAGGCCCGGCTTGGCCTGGCGGACCGCCCCGACCCGCGCGGCCCGGCGCAGCCGCGCACCGCCACCCTGGCGCTGGAGGATGCCGCCTGGGCACGCCGCGCGCTCGACAACAACCGGCTCGGCGGCACGCCGCGCCGCATCGCCGACGTGGTCGCCCCGGGCGACGTGATCCTGGTCGAGGCCGTGAGCGGCCCCGGCGGCGGCGGCGGCGCGCGGCCGGAGCGCATGGCGCTGCGCCAGGTGCCGGCGGTGGAGGGCGCGATCGTCGCCCTCGATCCCGAGACGGGGCGGGTGCTGGCGATGGCCGGCGGCTGGTCCTACGACAAGAGCCAGTTCAACCGGGTGACGCAGGCGATGCGCCAGCCCGGATCCTCCTTCAAGCCCTTCGTCTACCTGACGGCGCTGGAGGCCGGCATCCCGCCGAACCAGCGCTTCCTCGACGGACCCTTCGAGCTGCAGACGGCGCAGGGCGTCTGGCGGCCGACCAATTACGGTGGCGGCACCGGCGCCGGCTACGTCACCATCCGCACCGCGCTGGAGAAGTCCTACAACCTGGTCACCGTGCGCCTGGCGCAGGAGATCGGCATGGACCGCGTCTCCGACGTCGCCGCGCGCTTCGGCGTGATCCCGAACATGCCGCGCTACCTCGCCCTGTCGCTGGGCGCCGGGGAGACGACGGTGCTGCGCATGGCCGCCGGCTATGCCAGCTTCGTCAATGGCGGGCGCGAGGTGGCGCCGACGCTGATCGACACCGTGCAGGACCATCGCGGCCGGCTGATCTGGCGCAGCGACGTGCGGCGCTGCGCCGGCTGCGACGCGGCCGGCCCCACCGCCGGCCCGCCCGAGCTGGTGGGCGAGCGCCGGCTGGTCACCGACCCGATCGCCGCCTACCAGATGGTGAACCTGCTGACCGGCGTGGTGCAGCGCGGCACCGGCACCCGTGCCGGCGAGGGGCTGGGCCGCCCGATCGCCGGCAAGACCGGCACGACGGACGACTACAAGGATGCCTGGTTCGTCGGCTTCACGCCCGACATCGTGATCGCGGTGTGGCTCGGCTTCGACGAGCCACGCAGCCTGCGCGCCCCGGGCGAGAACGGCCAGGATGTCACCGGCGGGCGGCTGGCCGCGCCGATCTTCCGCGAGGTGCTGGCGGCCGCCCTGCGCGACAGCCCGGCGGTGCCGTTCCGCGCGCCGCCCGGCGTGGCGCTCGTGCGGACCCAGCTCGACGGCGGCGGGACCATCCTGGAAGCCTTCGCGCCAGGAACCGAAAATGCCGCACGCGCTCCGCGCGGCGATGGCGGCGGCGCTGCGGCCGGGCTGGATCGGGGGATCGGCGGCCTGTACTGAACCAAGCTGCGGCGTGCCCCATTCCCCGGGCGCGCGCCGGGACATCGGCCCTGTCGTCCTGACCGGAGCTGCGGGCGCCGGGCGAATCCCGGTGCGGCGATCACCAAAGCCGGCCATGCCGCCGCAAGGAAAGACGATGCCGGAGCACCACACGCCGCTCATCGCTACCATCGCCTTCGGCCTTGGCTTCGCCTTTCTGCTGGGGCTGCTGGCGCAGCGGCTGCGCATCCAGCCGCTGGTCGGCTACCTGCTCGCCGGCGTTGCGGTCGGGCCCTTCACCCCGGGCTTTGTCGCCGACCAGGCCCTGGCCACGGAACTCGCCGAGATCGGCGTGATCCTGCTGATGTTCGGCGTCGGGCTGCACTTCTCGCTGAAGGACCTGGCGTCGGTCGCGCGCGTCGCCGTTCCCGGGGCGATCGGCCAGATCGCCGCGGCGACGGCCATGGGTGGCGCGCTTGGCCTGGCCCTCGGCTGGACGGTCGGCGCGGCGCTCGTCTTCGGCCTTGCCCTCTCGGTTGCCAGCACCGTCGTGCTGGTCCGGGCGCTGCAGGAGCGGCGGATGCTGGACACCGACCGGGGCCGCATCGCCGTGGGATGGCTGGTGGTCGAGGATCTCGCCATGGTGGCGGCGCTGGTGCTGCTGCCGGTGGCCGCGGCGGCGCTGGCGGGGGGCGCGGCCTCGCCGCTCGGCATGGCCACGACGCTCGGCTGGACGCTGGCCAAGGTCGCGGCCTTCATCGCGGTGATGCTGCTGATCGGGCGGCGGATCATCCCCTGGGTGATGCACCATGCCGCGCATACCGGCTCGCGCGAGCTGTTCCGGCTTTCGGTCTATGCCTGCGCGCTCGGCGTCGCCTTCGTGGCGGCGAAGCTGTTCGACGCCTCCTTCGCGCTCGGCGCCTTCTTCGCCGGCATGGTGCTGGGCGAGACCAGACTCTCGCAGCGCGCGACGGAGGAGGCGATGCCGCTGCGCGACGCCTTCGCGGTGCTGTTCTTCGTCTCGGTCGGCATGCTGTTCAACCCGGCGGTGCTGATCGAGCAGCCGCTGGCGGTGCTGGCGACGGTGGCGATCATCGTGCTCGGCAAGTCGGCCGCGGCCTTCCTGATCGTGCGCGCCTTCGGCCACCCGGCGGGCACCGCGCTGACGGTCTCGGCCAGCCTGGCGCAGATCGGCGAATTCTCCTTCATCCTGGTCGGGCTCGGCGTGGCGCTCGGCCTGCTGCCGGAGGCCGGGCGGGACCTGGTGCTGGCCGGGGCGATCCTGTCCATCATGCTCAACCCGGTGGTCTTCGCGCTGGTGGACCGGCGCCGGCCGGCGCCGGCCACGCCCGCGCCGCCGGCGCCCGCCGAGACGGGCCACGAGGTGATCGTCGGCTATGGCCGGGTGGGTTCGCTCATCGGCGCCCGGCTGGTGGCGGCGGGACGGCGGGTGGTGGTGATCGAGGAGCGCGAGGAGGCGCTGGCGGCGGCCCGCGCCGCGGGCGCGGAGACCATCCCCGGCCATGCGGCCGACCCGGAGGTGCTGGCGCTGGCCGACCTCGCCACCTCGCGCCGGCTTTTCGTGACGATCCCGGAGGCCTTCGAGGCCGGGCAGGTGGTGCAGCAGGCACGCGCGCTGAACCCGAGGCTCGACATCCTCGCACGCGCGCATTCGGACGCGGCGGTGCAGCATCTGGAGGGGCTGGGCGCGAACCTCACCGTCCTCGGCGAAAGCGAGATCGCCGCGCGCATGATCGAGCGCGCGCTGCTGCCCCGCGCCACGGAGCCACGCGCCGCGGCGGCGGCGCAGGCGCTGGCCGGGGGCTGACGGGGCATGGCCTGCCGCAACCGCGGCGACGACGCAGGCGCGCCGATATGGTAGCGAGCCGCAAAAGGACCGACGCCGCCATGACGCATCGCCGCACCCTGTTGCTTGCCGCCGCCGCCACAGCCGCGCTGCCCGCCACCCCGGCCCTGGCGCAGTCCTCGTCGCAGGCGGGGGCGCCCTGGCCGGGGGCGGGGCCGATCCGCGTCATCGTGCCCTTCGCGCCCGGCGGCTCCACCGACATCATCGCGCGCCTGATCGCCGAGGACATGTCGCGCAGCCTTGGGCAGAGCGTGGTGGTGGAGAACCGGCCCGGCGCCGGCGCGACGCTCGGCACCGGGCTGGTCGCGCGCGCCGCGCCCGATGGCTACACGCTCCTGATCTCCGTGATCAGCGCGCTGGCGGTGGGGCAGACGCTGTACCGCGACCGCATCGGCTGGGACGCCGACCGCAGCTTCGCGCACGTCGCCATGCTGATGGGCACGCCCTACCTGCTGCTGGTCGGCCCGCGCCAGCCCTGGCGCAGCCTGGCCGAGTTCGTCGCCGCGGCGAAGGCGGCGCCGGAGCGCATCGCCTACGGCACCTCGGGCGTGGGCTCGATGCCGCACCTCGTGGCGCTGCGCTTCTCGGAGGCGGCGGGCATCCGGCTGACGCATGTGCCCTATCGCGGCGGGGCACAGGCCTCGACGGACCTCATCGCCGGCGTGCTGCCCTCGATCATCGACAGCCTGACGGCGGCGAGCGCCAATATCCGCGCCGGTAGCCAGCGGGCGCTGGTGCACAGCTACCCCGACCGCATCGCCGGCTTCGACGACATCCCGAGCTTCCGCGAGCTCGGCTATCCCGACCTGGTGGTGGATGGCTGGGCCGGGCTGGCCGCACCCGCGGGCACGCCGAGGCCGGTTATGGAGCGGCTGGCGGCGGCCTCGCGCGCGGCGCTGGCGGCCGAGCCGGTGCGGCGGCGCTACGCCGACACGGCGACGACGCCTGGGCGGCTGTTCCTCGACGATGCGCAGCGCTTCGTGCGGGAGGAGGCTGCGACCTGGGCGCCGATCGTGCGGGAGAGCGGGGCTACGGCGGATTGAGGGCGGATCGCGGCAGGGCGTGAACGCCCGGGCGCCTGGGTCCACTCCGCAGGCATGGGCTGCGGCGCGCAGGGCTGGACGCGAACCGCCGTGGCAGGCGCTCGTGGCGTTGACGAACGGCGGCGCGAACCCCGGCCCATCCTCAGCGCATCGCGCGCGGCAGCCAGAGCGCGATCTCCGGCCATAGCAGCAGCGCCGCGAGGCAGACGATCTGGATCACCATGAAATCCGCCATGCCGCGGTAGATCGTGGCAAGTGGCCACTCCGGCATGACGTTCTTGAGGTAGTAGGCCGACATCGCCACGGGCGGCGAGAGGAAGGCGGTCTGCAGGTTGACCGCCACGAGCGCGCCGAACCAGATCAGCAGCTCGGGCCGGGACAGGCCCAGGTCCAGCTTCTCCACCACCGGCAGGCAGATCGGCAGGAAGACAAGGATGATGGCCGGCCACTCGAAGGGCCAGCCGAGCACGAACAGCAGGGCCATCACCAGCAGCAGCTTGCCGAGGTCGGGCAGCGGCACGGCGAGCAGGGCGTCGGCGAGCATCGCCGAGCCGCCGAGGCGGGTGAACATGGCGCCGAAGACGTTGGATGAAACCGCCAGGAACAGCACCATGGACGTCGTGAGCAGCGTGCCCACCGCGGCATTGCGCAGTGCGGCCCAGCTGAGCTTGCCGTAGGCGAGCGCGAGCAGCGTGGCCCCGGCGGCCCCGCAGGACGCGGCCTCGGTCGCGGTGGCCAGGCCGCCGAGGATGGTGCCGAGGGTGAAGGCGATCAGCGCCGCCAGGGGCACCACGCCGACCAGCACCTCGCGCATCACCTGCCAGAGGTCGGTGACACGCTCCTCCTTCGGCACGGGCGGGCCGAGGGCCGGGTTGAAGAAGCTGCGGCCGAGGCAATAGGCGGCATACATGCCCGCCAGCAGGAAGCCCGGCAGCAGGCAGGCGGCGTAGAGGAAGTTCACCGGCACGCCCATGGTAGGGCCCATCACCACCAGCATCACGCTGGGCGGGATGAGGATGCCGAGCGTGCCGCCTGCCGCTATGGCGCCGGAGGAGAGGCGCGGGTCGTAGCCGGCGCGCATCATCACCGGGCCGGCCATGATGCCGAGCACGGTCACCGCGGCGCCGACGATCCCGGTGGCCATGGCGAAGATCGCCGCCGTCATGATCACGGTGACGTAGAGCGCGCCGCGCACCGGCGCGAGCAGGTCGCGCAGCGCGAGGAACAGCCGCTGCATCAGCCCGGCCTGTTCCGTCATGAAGCCCATGAAGATGAAGAGCGGCACGGCGGGCAGGATGTCGTCCTTCATCGTGCCCCAGATCTGCAGGTAGGCCAGGTTGAACGTCAGGTCGTAGCCGAGCCCGAGCGAGCCGAAGAGGAGCGCGACGAAGAGCAGGGTGAAGGAGATCGGGAAGCCGATGAAGATCGCCCCGATCATGGAGACGAGCATCATGAGGCCGAGCGCCACCTGCCAACTCATGAGCCGCGTCCCCCCTCGGCCCGGTCCGCGGGCTAGATCTCGATCTTCTCGGTGCGGGCGAGGGCCTCGCCGGTCCAGGCCGCCCAGAGCGACTTCATCAGCTCCGACACGCCCTGCAGCATGAGCAGCGCCGCGGCGAGCGGGATGACCATGCGCAGCGGCCAGATGGGCGGCTGCCAGGTCGACAGGGTCGAGCGCTCGTCCATCTCGAAGGCGAAGAGGAACTCCTCGAGCGAGAGGGCAAAGAGGATCGCCATGGTCGGGAAGAAGAAGACCAGGAAGGCGACGCTGTCGATGATGCCCTTGCGACGGTCGGAGAACTTCTCCCACAGCACGTCGGTGCGCACATGCGCGCCCTTGCGCAGCGCGTAGGCGGCGCCGAGCATGAACAGCGCGCCGGAGGCCATCACGGTCGTGTCGGCCGCCCAGGTGGTCGGCTGGCGCAGGAAGTAGCGCATCAGCACCTCGACGACGTTGGCCAGCACCAGTGGAGCGAGCAGCAACGCGAAGACGCCGCCGAGGATCTCGGTGATCCGGTCGATGACCCGGATCACCGCGAGATAGGGCGCCGGCGGCGCCCCCGCGGTGCTTGCCATGCCCTGCCCGCCCCGCCTGCTCGGACCGCCTGCCCGGCCCTAGCGGTTCTCGGGCCAGTAGTGGTCGGCGCCAAGCCGGTAGTCCGTGTGGGTGAAGCGCCGCGCGGGCACGACGCGCGCCGCGAAGGCGCGCTGCGACGCGTAGACCTTGCGGAAGAACTCGTTCCGCGCCTCCTCCTCGCGGGCTATGGCATCCCAGGTCTCGAGCGTCTTGCGCAGGATGTCCTCGGGCGTGCGCTGCACGTTCACGCCATGCCGCTCGCGCAGCTCGACAAGGGCAGCGGCGTTGCGGGTGTTCAGCAGGACCATGCTGCGCAGCGTTGCCTCGGCCGCCGCCACGCGCATGAGGTCCTGCTGCTCGCGGGAGAGCGCGGCCCAGGCCGCGCCGTTGACCAGCAGCTCCAGCACCGTCGCCGGCTCATGCGTCGAGTTGACGTAGAAATTCTTCCACACGGTGTGGAAGCCGATCTGCATGTCCTCGGCCGGGCCCACCCACTCGCCGCAGTCGATGACGCCGCGTTCCGCCGCGGGCAGGATTTCGGCGCCCGGCATGTTCACGGTCGCCATGCCCGCGCCACGGGAGAAGACCTCGGCGGTGATGCCGGTCTGGCGGCACTTGCGGCCGCGCAGGTCCTCCCAGCTCCGCACCGGCGTGCGGAACCAGCCCAGGGACTGCGGCGAGACCGAGGTGAGCGGGATCGGCACCACGTTGCGCCGCAGCACGTCGCGATACAGCTCCTCATAGAGGGCCTGCCCGCCGCCTTCCTGCAGCCAGGCCATGTAGTCGAGCGTGTCCATGCCGAAGGGGCCGCCGGGGGTGGGGCCGAAGAGGGTCGCGGCGCGATTGCGTCCCACCCAGTAGGCCGCGGCGGAATGCGCGCAATCGATGATGCGCCGGTGCGTGGCGTCCAGCGTCTCGAAGGCCGGCACGAGGGAGCCGACGGGCAGGATCTCGATCTCGAGCCGCCCGCCGGAGAGCGCCTTCACCCGGTCGGCGAAATAGCGCAGGTTATCGGAGTTCATGCTGGTCGGCGGGAAGGTGGACTGGCAGCGCAGCTTGGTCTGCGCCTCCGCCGCCCCGGGGGCGGTGAGGAGGCCGAGCAGCACGGCAGCGCAGGCGGCAAGCAGCCTGCGGGGGAGCCCTGGTCGCATCGCATTTCCTCCCATCGCGGCATCCATTGGTCGCCGCCGCGTCGCGCGAGTGTATGGACCGCGCCAGAGCCGCGCAACGGGACCGCGTCCCGCTTGGTGCGGAGCGGCCCCGCCGATCGCGTCCGCGCCTTGCCTCGCGCCGCCCCCCGCCCTACCTCCCGCCCCATGCGCGCCGATGCCCAATCCCTGCACCAGCAGATCACCGATTCGGTGGCCCTGCTGAGGAGGCATCTTTGACTGGGATGCCGCCACCCGCCGCCTCGATGAGCTGAACGCCGCCGCGGAGGACCCGACCCTCTGGAATGACGCCGAGCGGGCCGGCCGCGTCATGCGCGAGCGCGGCCGCCTCGCCGACCAGGTGGAGGGCGTCCGCAGGCTCGAGCAATCCGTCGCCGATGCGCTGGAGCTGGTCGAGCTGGCCGAGGCCGAGGGCGATGCCGCCGCCGCCGATGCCGCCGTCGCCGACCTGCGCGCCCTCGCCACCGAGGCCAAGCGCCGCGAGATCGAGAGCCTGCTGTCGGGCGAGGCCGACGCCAATGACTGCTACGTCGAGGTGAACGCCGGCGCCGGCGGTACCGAGGCGCAGGACTGGGCCGAGATGCTGCTGCGCATGTACCAGCGCTGGGCCGAGGCGCATGGCTACAAGGTGACACTGACCGAGCAGTCCGAGGGCGAGCAGGCCGGCGTGAAGTCCGCCACCATCCAGGTGGGCGGCCCCAACGCCTTCGGCTGGCTGAAGACCGAGACCGGCGTGCACCGGCTGGTGCGCATCTCGCCCTTCGATGCCGCGGCGCGGCGCCAGACCAGCTTCGCCAGCGTCTATGTCTACCCGGTGATCGACGACCGCATCGAGATCGAGATCAACCCGGCCGACATCAAGACCGACACCTTCCGCGCCTCCGGCGCCGGCGGCCAGCACGTGAACAAGACCGAGTCCGGGGTGCGGTTCACCCACATCCCGACCGGCATCATCGCCGCCTCCACCCAGGACCGCAGCCAGCACCGCAACCGCGCCATCGCGATGGAGATGCTGAAGGCCCGCCTGTACGAGCTGGAGCTGCGCAAGCGCGAGGCGATCAGCGACGCCACCGAGGCCGGCAAGACCGACATCGGCTGGGGCCACCAGATCCGCAGCTACGTCCTGCAGCCCTACCAGATGGTGAAGGACCTGCGCACCGGCGTGGAGAAGGGCAACCCCGCCGCCGTGCTGGACGGCGACCTGGACGAGTTCATGGCCGCCGCGCTGGCGCTGCGCGTGGGCACGACGCGCTCGGAGGCGAGCGCGGCGGCGCGGTAGCCGCGCGGGACGCACGGCGCGCCGCGATGGACCGCACGCGCCTCCGGCGGCCGGAACAGGGGCACGGCTGCGTCGTCGCCCGCAATGCCAGCGGCCTGGCCGCTGGCACGAAATTGCGTGCCCGCGCGAGTTCGGGCATCAAATGCCGCCCCGCAAAGCGCGGCGGCCTTCCTTCCCCAGCGGAGCGGCCCAGACGCATGCGCGTGCTCTTCGTACACCAGAATTTTCCCGGCCAGTACCGCCACGTCGCGCCGAGCCTGGCGCGGCGGAAGGGCACGCAGGTGGTCGGTCTCGGCGAGAATCCGGGCGATGCGCTGCCGGGCGTGCAGCACGTGCGCTACAAGGCGCCGCCCAGCGGACACAAGGACACCCACCGCTACGTCCGGCGCTTCGAGACCGCGGTCTACCGCGGCCAGCACGTCGCCCGCGCCGGGCTGGCGCTGAAGGAGAAGGGCTTCGACCCGGACATCATCTGCTGCCACCCGGGCTGGGGCGAGGGCATCTACCTGAAGGACGTGTGGCCGGATGCGAAGACGCTGTATTACTTCGAATTCTACTACCGCTCCTCCGGCGCCGATGTCGGCTTCGACCCGCCGGGTCAGGCCGTGCACATCGACGATGCCTGCCGGGTGCGCACGCTGAACACCACGCACCTGCTCAGCCTGGATGCCGCCGATTGGGGCCAGACGCCGACCCGGTGGCAGGCCAGCCGCTTCCCGGACTGGGCGCGGGCCCGCATGTCGGTGATCCACGAGGGCATCGATACCGACGCCATCCGCCGCAACGACCGTGCCACCTTCGTCCTGGCGGACGGGCGGGCCCTGACGAAGGACGACGAGGTGGTCAGCTTCGTCGGCCGCGGCCTGGAGCCCTATCGCGGCTTCCACACCTTCATGCGCGCGCTGCCGGAGATCCTGGCCCGCCGCCCGCGGGCGCAGGTCGTCATGGTCGGCGGCGAGGATCCGCACTACGGCGCCAAGCCGAAGGAGGGCGGGAGCTGGAAGGAGGTGCTGCTGGCCGAGCTCGGCGACCGCCTCGACCGCGCGCGCCTGCACTTCACCGGCAAGATCGCGCATGCGCAGCTCGGCAACCTGATGAGCGTCAGCTCCGCGCATGTCTATCTCACCTACCCCTTCGTGCTGTCCTGGTCCCTGCTGGAGGCCATGAGCGCCTCCTGCGCCATCATCGGCAGCCGCACCGCGCCGGTGGAGGAGGTGATCACCCATGGCGAGACGGGCGTGCTGGTGGACTTCTTCTCGCATGACGAGGTGGCGGCGGCGGTGGTTCGCGCGCTGGAACGGCCCGGGGAGATGCAACCGATGCGCGACGCCGCCCGCCGCCTGGTGCGCGAGAATTACGACCTTCACAGGGTCTGCCTGCCGAAGCATCTCGCCCTGGTGGACGAGGTCGCCGCCGGCGGCACGCCCCGGCTGTAGGCCCCTGTCCCGCCCGTCCCAAAGCCTGCGACGCAGGATCATCCGTGCCGACGCTGCGGCGCTTGTTAACGGAAATTTGATGTCAGTGGGTGAGGCTTTGTCACCCGAATGCGGTTGGCGCATGCAACAAGCTGCCCTGCACAATGGGTCGGCCAGGCGCGCTGAAATCCAGCGTGGCGGCCAGCAACCGGGACAGGGCCATGACCCAACTCGCGCTCGGCATCATCGAAACGGATCGCACGGAAAGCGCGCGGCTCGCGAAGTTTTTTTCGGAGCATGAGTTCGTCGTGGAGCTCCACGCCGGCCCCGACAGCCTCGTCGCACGCCTCGGCTCGCATCCGCCGCACCTGGTGCTGATCTGCGCCTGCCTTGGCGATCCGGGCGTCACCGCGGCGATGCTGCGCCACATCCGCGAGGCATCGCGGCTGCCGGCGGTGATCCTCGGCGGCATCAATGATGTCAGCCCGGTGCTGCTGCTCGAGGCCGGCGCCGATGACGTGCTCGACCGTGCGCTGCCGCTGCGCGCCATCCTCGCCCGGCTGCGCGCGATCCTGCGCCGCGCCGAATGGGGCCTTGCCCAGGGCAGCCGCGCGCTGACGGTGAATGGCTGGCGCCTGCTCGCCGACCGGCGCCAGCTGCTGCGCCCGGACGGCAGCGAATGCGTGCTCACCACCGCCGAGTTCGACCTGATGCGGCTGCTGCTGGAACGGCGCGGCCGCGCCGTCGACCGCGACACGATTGCCGAGATCGTCTTCCACCGCCCCTTCCGTGCCGAGGACCGGACGGTGGACAACCTGGTGCTGCGCCTGCGCCGCAAGCTCGGCGACACGAACCAGGTGGCGGTGAAGACCGTGCGCGGCGCCGGCTACATGTTCGTCGGCTTCCGCGACGAGGAGGGCGACGGCGGCCTGCGCGTTGCCTGACCGATTGCGGAGGAACGTCCGTATCGCCGCGGGACGTCCCCGGGACCGCGGCGGGCGGCCCTGCACGGGCGGCTCGCGCCTCGGGTGCGCCGACCCGCGCTACAGCATCGCCTCCAGCACATCGGCCAGGACACGCTCGGCGGAGCGGTCGGCCTTCTGCCGGCGCCGCGCCAGCATGCCCGGCGCCAGCACCGCATCCCAGGCCACGCCGCGCCGGGCCCCGCCGCCGGGCGTCTCCGCATCGAAGCCGCCATCCGGACCCAGCACGACCCGGTTGGCCACGCCGAGGCCCCGAGCCAGCGCATCCAGCACGCCGCCGTAGCAGCAGTCCACCGTCGCCGCGGCACGGCGCACCGCCTCCAGCAGATCGGGCGCCGAGAACGGGGCGAACAGCAAGCGGATCGCCGGACAGCGGAAATTGTCGCCGAAGAACAACGCATCCGGCCGCGCCGCGAGCGCCGCCGCGAATTCCTCGGGACCGCCGAAGAAGAAGACGAAGAATTGCGGCCCACCGCCCCCCGCCGCCGCATCGCGCCGGAGGGCGGCGAAGGTACGCAGCGCCGGGCCCAGCTCGGCCAGCGTCGTCGCCGTTGCGAAACCCACGAGCGCCGGCTGCCCGCCGCGCTGCGCGGCATCCAGCAGCACGCGGGCATGGCTGCTGCCGAGCTTCGGGTGACGCTTCAGCTCCAGGAAATTGTAATGCCCCGTCTCGAGGTCGCAGGGCATCCATTGCACCGGCACGGATTGCGTTCCGGGCTGCCCCAGACCCCGCCGCCCGGGCGCCGGCAGCCACGCTGCCACATCCAGCAGCGCCGCCAGCGGGGCCGGCCGCACCGGGACCGGCGGCAGCAGGTCGCCGGCCGTCGCACGCGGTGGCGCCACGCTGAGCACCGCGTCCATCAGCTGCACGCGCCGGCGCTGCAGTCCGAACTCCCCCTCGGCGCGGCGTTCCTCGGCCAGCACCAGCAGGTCCTCGCCGTCCAGCAGCAGCACGTTGCGCGCCAACGGCAGCGGGCAGGTCAACTCCAGCGGGCAGAAATGCGCCACCGCCAGCGCCCCGTCCCACTCGGCGGCGGGCGTGAAGTGGGGGTTGAGGCGCTCCACGAGCAGCCCTTCCGCCGCCGCCAGCGCCGCCGCCAGCGCCAGCAGCACCTCCTTCGGGCGCTGCACCGCCAGCTCGGCCCGCGGCCCCTGCGGCTGCGCCGTGCGCGGATAGCCCGCCAGCACCAACCGCCGCGCCGCGCCGGCGAACTGCGCGAGGCCGGGGCTGCGCGGGGCCCCTGGCACGGCCGCGGCGACGACATCGGTGGCGGCGCTCGGCATGGTGCTGTTCCGATTCTCAGACGCGCCTGTGCGACGCGCCCCTTCGCGCGGTCGAGCCGCGCCCGCGTCTTCTAGAGCAATATCCGATAGAGCAATATCCGATCGGGTGGAATCACCTGATCGGATGTCTTGCTCTGGAAAACATAATAAAAAGTTGAGTATCTTATCTTCGATCATGCCGGCAAACCGCACCGCCGCGTGCCCGCCGACGCACTCGCCCTTCCGCTCGCCCGCCGCAGCCTCCAAGGTCGTGTCCAGGACCGCAGGGACAGACCGTGCCTGACACCGCCGCTGCCAGCCCTCTCGCCGCCGACGTCCCGTCGGCGCCTACGGATGCCGACCTGCTGCGCATCGCGCAGGCGGCGGCGCGCTTTCCGCGCAGCGTCGCCCGTGGCACCGCGCTGACGCCGGCCGATATGGACCAGATCGCGCGCCGCTTCGGCGGCATGCTGGCGGCGCGGTTCGACGGCATGGCGAGGCTTCTCGCCGCCGACGCGGCGGGGCTCGGCCTCGGCCCCGCGTTGCGCGGCTGGGGCGAGCGGCGCTTCACGGGTGGCATGGCAGCGGCCGAGCGCCTGGCGCGCCGCCTCGGCGTGCCGCTGGAGACGGGCCTGCTCACCGCCGCCGCCCTGCCCGGCTTCGCCGCCCTGCCGCAGCGCGACCTGCCGCGCCTTGGCGCCACCACCGGGGCTGCCACCGGGGCTGCCACCGGGACTGCCACCGGGACTGCCACCGGGACGGAGGGCTTGTCGCGGCTGTTCCACACCCTCTGCCTCGGCATCCGGCTGCGCCGGCCGGACATGCTGGAGGCGCCCGGGATGGACGGCTCGCTCGCCGCGCTGCGCGACTGGTGCATCGTCTTCGGCCTGGCGGAATTCGGCCTCTGGCCGCTGCTGCCGCCCGCCGACCGGCGCCTGCTGCTGGGCGGCACGGCCGAGCAGCCGCCGCTCTTCCTCGCCGCCGTGCTGCGCTTCCGCTGGGACCTGCAGGCGCTGGCCGACCGGCCGCTGGCGCTGCGGCAATGGCTGCGCGCCTCGGCGGCGGGGGAATACGGCATCCGCCTCGAATCCACCCGGCCCCCGGCACCGGTGCCGGGGCGGATCAGCGTCATCGGCCCCTGGCGCAACGTGCTCGGCCTGTCGGATGACTGCCATTCCGCCTGCCTGGCGCTGGACCAGCTCGGCCTGGACTGGGAGGTGACCGGCACCGAGGTCGGCCGCCATATCGAGCCGGACCCCGACAAGATCGCCGCCCTCGGCTCGCATGCGGTGGCGGTGCCGCGCGGCGAGCGGGCGCTGGTGACGGATACGCTGTTCCAGGCCACCTTCTGGGCGCTGGCCAACTGGCAGCGCTTCCGCGCCTTCCGCCGTGTCGATCTCTTCGCCCCCTGGGAGCTGGCGGGCCTGCCGGAGGGCTGGCGGCTGGCGGCGCGGCTGCTGTTCCACACGGTCATGGCGCCCTCGGGCTTCGCGCGGGATGCCTTCGCCGCCGCGGGTGCGGCGCGGGCGCTGCGCGTCACCTCCTCCGTCGAGGTCGCGGGGCGGCCCCTTGCCGCCGACCGGCTCGCGCTGCGCCGGCGGCTCCGCGTGCCGCGCGGCAAGCGCGTGCTGGTCACCGTCTTCGACTTCTCCTCCTGGATGGCGCGCAAGAACCCGGAGGCCGCGCTGCACGCCTTCGCCCGGCTGCGCCGGGGGGTGCCGAACGCGGTGCTGGTGGTGAAGACCACGCGCGGACGGCGGGCGCGCGGCGCCGCGCGGCGGCTGGCGGCGCTGCTGCGGCGCAGCCCCGACGTGGTCTGGGTGGACGGCGTCTGGCCCAATGCCGACATCGAGGCGCTGCTGCGCGGCGCGGAGGCCCTTGTCTCCCTCCATCGGGCCGAGGGGTTCGGGCGCAACATCGCCAAGGCGCTGCTGCTGGGCACGCAGGTCGTCGTCACCGACTGGTCGGGCAATACGGAAATGGCGGCGGAACCGCGCTACATCGGCGTCCCTCCGGCGCGGCTGGTGCCGATCTCGGATGCCGACTACGTGCTGGGCGATGGCCAGCGCTGGGCCGAGCCGGATGCACGCGCCGCGGTGCGCGCGATGCGCAGGGCGCTGGTGAAGCGGGTGCCGAAGCCGGGCCGGGCGGCGCTGCGCTTCGGCCGGGCGCGGCTGGCGCGGCGGATCGGGCGGGCGATGGGGGTGCTGCCGCCCCGCCCCTGACATTGGCGCGCCCGTGCCGCATCGGCATGGAACCGCGGAGCGTGCCGATCCTTGGACTCGGAGAGCCGGCCGGGGCGCTCCCGGCGCGGGACGACAGGCCCGGGAGACGCGACGATGCCGACCGACAGGACCCCAGAGACGCCCGATGCCGGCACGGCGGAGGATCCGCCCCGATCCTCCCGCCGCCTGGTGCTCGGCAGCGGCCTGGCTGCCGCGCCCGCCATCCTTGCCGTTGCCCCGCCGGCGGCGGCCCAGCAGCAGCCGCAGGCCGTCCCGCGCACGCTGGAGGATCCGCGCCAAGCCCATCCGCGCCCGCCCTTCCCCCGTCAGGAGCAGCCCTGGCCCGGCCTCGCCGCCCGCATGCAGCCCCGCCCGGACCACGGCGAGGCCAGCTACCAGGGCGCCGGCCGCCTTGCCGGCCGCCGCGCGCTGATCACCGGCGGCGATTCCGGCATCGGCCGCGCCGCCGCCATCGCCTATGCGCGCGAGGGCGCCGACGTCGCCATCAACCACCTGGCGGAGGAGGAGGAGGATGCCCGCGAGGTCCTCGAGCTGATCCGCAAGGCCGGCCGCAAGGCGGTCTCCATCCCCGGCGACATCCGCGAGGAGGCGTTCTGCACCCGCCTGGTGGAGCGCGCCGCGGGCGAGCTCGGCGGGCTCGACATCCTGGTGAACAACGCGGCGCGGCAGACCGCGCAGAAGAGCATCGCCGACATCACCACCGAGCAGTTCGACGCGACGATGAAGACCAACCTCTACGCGATGTTCTGGATCACCAAGGCGGCGATGCCGCGCATGCCGCCGGGCTCCGTCATCATCAACACCGCCTCCGTCGTGGCCTACGACCCGCCGAAGATGCTGCTCGACTACTCGATGACGAAGGCGGCGATCGTCAGCTTCACGCACGGGCTGGCGAAGCAGGCGGCCGAGCAGGGCATCCGGGTGAACGCCGTGGCGCCCGGCCCCTACTGGACGCCGCTGCAGCCGAGCGGCGGGCAGTTGCCGGACGCGCTGCCGCAATTCGGCGCGGAGGCGCCGCTCGGCCGGCCCGGCCAGCCGGCGGAGATCGCCGCCATCTTCGTGCTGCTCGCCGACGCGCGGTCGAGCTTCACCTCCGGCGCGGTGTTCGACAGCACCGGCGGAAGGCCGGGTCCGTAGCGGCGCCGGTGTCCAGGCGCATCCCCGGCCCGCTCGGCGGCGCGCTGGTCGGTGCTGCCTTCGTCGCGCTGATCATTGCCGAGCGGCGCCGCCCGCTGCGCCGCCCGACGCAGCCCTGCACGGAGCGCGACCTGCGCAACCTGGCGATCGCCGGGCTCAGCGCGCTGACGCTGCGCCTGCTGGAGGCACCCGTGGTCGAGCCGCTCTCCCGCGCCATCGAGCGCCGGCGCATCGGCCTGCTGCAATGGCTGCGCCCGCCGCGCTGGCTGGAGGTGCCGCTGGCGGTCGCGCTGATGGACTGGACGCTCTATCTCTGGCACGTGCTGACGCACCGGGTGCCCTTCCTGTGGCGGCTGCACCGGGTGCACCATGCCGACCTCGACCTCTCGGCAACGACGGCGCTGCGCTTCCATGCGGCGGAGATGGCGGTCTCGGTGCCCTGGCGGGCGGCGCAGGTGGCGCTGCTCGGCGTCGGCCCGCGGGCGCTGTCGATCTGGCAGACCCTGCTGTTCGCCTCGATCCTGTTCCACCACTCGAACCTGCGCCTGCCCGCCGGACTGGATCGGCTTCTGGCACGGTGGATCGTGACGCCGCGCATGCACGGCATCCACCATTCGGTGGTCGAGGCCGAGACGCATTCCAACTGGTCGAGCGGCCTGACGATCTGGGACCGGCTGCACGGCACGCTGCGCCTCGACGTGCCGCAGGAGCGCATCACCATCGGCCTGCCGGAGCTGCGCCGGCCCGCCCAGGTGACGGCCGGACGCCTGCTCGCCCTGCCCTTCCGGGACGGGCCGGTCAGGCCCTGATCAGCCCACCCTCCGGCGCGACGCCCCCGCTGCCCGGGAAGGCGGCGTCCACCGCCGCCGGCGGCAGCCGCAAGTGGTCGCGCAGCAGCCCCTTGGCCACCGCGCGCAGATCGGTGGTCGGCATCAGGTCGCGATCCTCGAACAGGCGCCCCTGGCCGAGCCCCGGCCAGTCCGCCCGCACCCGCCCGCCGGCGACCGCCCCGCCCAGCACGAAGGCGACGCCGCCGGTGCCATGGTCCGTACCCGCCGTGCCGTTCACCCGGGCGGTGCGGCCGAACTCGGTCACCACCAGCACCGCGGTGCGCGCCCAGATCGCCTCGCCCAGGCCCTGGCGCAGCACGGTGAGGCCGTTGTCGAGCCCGGTCAGCGCCGGCGCCAGCCGCGCCACCTGCCCGGCATGGGTGTCGAAGCCGCCGCTTTCCAGCGCGGCGATGCGCGGGCCGCCCGGCGCGGCCATGATCCGCCCGGCGGCGCCGGCCAGCGCGGCGA
>JAIEOP010000168.1 GCA_019750465.1 Acetobacteraceae bacterium
CAAGACAGTCAAGACCCGAAAAACACCGCAGGACCCGAACGTCAGCCCCGGAAAAACCTCCAAGGCCAACCAACAGGAGGCGCTAACTAGGACCCAACCCGCCAACTGTCAAAGGGGTTCTGGAAAAATTTTCCCGAAACTTTTCCTGGCCCGCCGCTCAGCTGTCCACCCGGATGTCGTTGTCGCGGATCACCCGGCCCCACTTCTCGATCTCCGCCGCCAGGAAGCGGCCGCATTCCGCCGGCGAGCTGGCCACCACGTCGCAGCCCTGCTCCTCGATGCGCGACCGAACCTCCGGCTGCCCCAGCACGCCTGCAAGCGCCTCCTGCATGCGCCGCAGGATCGGCTCCGGCGTTCCCGCCCGGCCGAGGAAGGCCCACCAGGTCGGCGCCTCGAAATCCCCGAACCCCTGCTGCGCGAAGCTCCGCACCCCCGGCACGTGCCGCGTCTCGCCGCGCGTCGTCACTCCCAGCGGCCGCAGCGTCCCCGCCCGGATGTGCTGGCTGATGATCACCACGTTCGACATGAACAGCGGCACCTGCCCGGCCACCGCGTCCTGCACCGCCGGCCCGCCGCCGCGATAGGGCACGTGCACCAGCTTGAACCCGCCCTGCTGCTGCAGCAGCGTCGTCGAGACATGCGCCAGCCCACCGACGCCGCTGGTGGCGAAGGGGATCGTCTCCGGCGCCGCCTTGGCCGCCGCCACCACGTCGCCGAAGCTGCGGTAAGGCGTCGTCTGGTGCGCCACCATGCAGAGCGGCCCGGTCGCCACCAGGCTCACCGGCGCGAAGGCCTCCATCGCCCGGTAGGGCAGCCGCATCACGGTCTGGTTGGTCGCCTCGTTGTCGTAGGCCAGCATCCAGGTATGGCCGTCCGGCGCCGCCCGCGCCGCCTCGATGGCCCCGATCGAGCCCGAGCCGCCACCCCGGTTGTCGATCACCACCTGCCGCCCCAGCGCCTCCGACAGCGGCGCCTGGAAGATGCGCGCGATGGTGTCGGTGGAGCCGCCCGGCGGAAAGGGGATGATCACCCGGACCGCGCGGTCCGGCCAGGCCGTCTGGGCAGGCAGCACCCGTGGCGCCATCAGGCCCGTACCGGCCAGGGTGATCAATCGGCGACGCAGCATTGTCCTACCTCCCGGGCATTGGCCCGCATCGCATCCGCGGGCAGGCGGGTCTTGCCGCGCCGCCGGCCGATGCTCAAGGCCCCATGTCACCCGGGCCGGCGCCACCGATGCCGGCACCGGCATCCAGCCGGAATTCCTCCTCGATATGCCGGCCGAGCGCGCGGGCGAGCGGCATGTCGTCCCCCGGGATCAGCGCAATGCCGAATTGCGGCAGGGCGGGCAGGCCCTCCGCCGCGCCAAGGACCCGCAGCCCGGCAGGCAGGCCCAGCGGCAGTCCGACCGTCACCGCCAGCCCCGCCTGCACCAGCGCCATGCTGCCGGCCTGCGACAGCGTCGTGCCGGCCAAGCGCCAGGGCACGCAGGCGGCATCGAGCGCCGCGACCGCCGCCTGGCGCCAGCGGCAGCCGGCCTGCGCCACCACCAGCGGCAGCGGCGTGCGGGTCTGCGTGACGTGGCGCGCCGAGCCGATCCAGACCAGCGGATCGTGCCGCAGCAGGCGGCCCGTGCTCAGCCCAGCAGCGTCATCGGCGCAGGCAACGGCAAGGTCCAGCGCGCCATCCCGCACCTGCCCGGCCAGCGTGCCGCAGGGCGCGGCCACGACCTCCACGGCGATGTCGGGGCAGATCGCGGCGAAATTCGCCAGCACCCGCGGCAGCCAGCCGAGGGCATAGTCCTCCGGGATGCCGAGGCGCACATTGCCGGCCAGGGCCGGCGCGCGGAACGCCCCGAGGATGTCGTCATGCAGCGCCAGCAGCGGCCGCACCCGGGCCAGCAGCCAGGCGCCATGCGGCGTCGGCGCCACCTGGTCCCGGCCACGGGTCAGCAATTGCTGGCCCAGCAGCCCCTCCAGCCGCTGTACCTGGCGTGACATGGCCGATTGCGTGCGACCCAGGTGCTGGCCGGCAAGCGTGAAGCTGCCGCGCTCGGCGATCAGCACGAAGCTGCGCAGCAGGTCCGGCTCAAGGCCTCCCGGCAGGGTCGGTACCACCCGCGCCCCCGTTGAGCGTTGCAGAAGCGGACCATCCAGGGTCCCGGCCACGGCCGTCAAGGCCATTCGGCCGAACCAGATTGGTAATGACTGGCCGCCGCCCCTACTCCGCGGCCGAGCGCCGCATCACCTCGGCATCATCCCGACGACGCAGCTCCGCCATCTCCGCCCGCAGCGCCGCCACCTCGTCGCGCAGCCGGTCAAGCTCCTGCTCCACCGGATCGCATTCCGGATCGAGCAGCCCGTAGCCCGGCGAGGGCGCCGGCACCGCCCTCCGCCCGGGCACCGTCAGCACCCGGTGCTCCTGCGGCGGGCGGGCGGGGATGCCCACCACCGTCTCGCCCGGCGGCACATCGCGCGACACCACGGCATTGGCGCCCACCCGCGCGCCATCGCCGACCAGGATCGGCCCCAGCACCTGCGCGCCGGCGCCGATGGCGACGCCGCTGCCGATGGTCGGGTGCCGCTTGCCGGCCTTGCCCGTGCTGTCCAGCGTCAGCCCGCCAAGGGTGACGCCGTGGTAGATCAGCACGTCGTCGCCGACCTCCGCGGTCTCGCCGATCACCACGCCCATGCCGTGGTCGATGAACAGCCGCCGGCCGATCTTCGCGCCCGGATGGATCTCGATGCCGGTGACGAAGCGGCCGGTATGCGAGATCGCGCGGGCCAGCGTGCGCAGGTTCATGCGGTAGAGCGCATGGGCCACGCGATGCAGCAGCACCGCGTGCAGCCCGGCATAGCAGGTGATGGCCTCGATCCAGGTCGGCCGCGCCGGGTCTCGGCTGCGGATGGAGCGGGCGAGCTCGATGATCTCCATGCGCGCGTTCCTACACCGTCCCGTGCGATAGGGTCATGCCGGCCAGGCCAGCCATCGCATTCTGCATATAGGGGCCATCCGTGCCATGAGGTATCCGGCGCCGCGTCATGTCAGCCAGGGCGGCACGGGCAGGTTCTTCTCCCGCAGGAATTCCGGGTTGAACAGCTTGCTCTGGTAGCGCGCGCCGCCGTCGCACAGGATGGTCACCACCGTATGCCCGGGCCCCAGGTCGCGCGCGACGCGGATCGCCGCGGCGACGTTGATGCCGGCCGAGCCGCCGATCGACAGCCCCTCGTGCAGGAGCAGGTCGTAGATCTGCTCCAGCGCCTCCGGGTCGGCCACCTGCAGCGCGTCGTCGATCACGTCGCGCCCGGCCTCGAGGTTGCCCGGCACCGCGGAGCCCTGCCCGATGCCCTCGGTGATGGAGTTGCCCTCGGCCTTCACCACCCCGGTCTTCATCCAGGAGAACAGGCCGCTGCCCATCGGGTCGGCGAGCACGGTGCGCACCGCCGGATTCCGCGCCTTCAGCGCCCGCGCGACGCCGGCAAGCGTGCCACCGGTGCCGCAGGAGCAGGTGAAGGCATCCACCCGGCCCGCCGTCTGCTCCCAGATCTCGGGGCCCGTCGTCTGCTCGTGGTAGGCGGCGTTCGCCAGGTTGCCGAACTGGTTGGCCCAGAAGGCGCGCTGCCCCTTGGTCTGCAGCTCCTCGGCGATGCGGCGGGAGACGTGCACGTAGTGGCCCGGGTCCTTCAGCGGCGCCGGCGGGATCAGGCGGAGGTCGGCACCGATCATGCGCAGGAAGTCGATCTTCTCGCGGCTCTGGGTGTTCGGCACCACGATGATGGCCTTGTAGCTCCGCGCGTTGGCAAACAGGGTCAGGCCGATCCCCGTATTGCCCGCCGTGCCCTCCACCACCGTGCCCGGCTCCCCGGGGACGAGCAGGCCGCGCCGCTCGGCATCCTCGATCATGCCGAGGGCGGCGCGGTCCTTCACGCTGCCGCCGGGAGCCATGAACTCCGCCTTGCCGAGGATCTCACAGCCGGTGGCGGCGCTGGCGCGGCGCAGCCGGATCAGCGGGGTATTGCCGACCGCGCCGGCGAAGCCGTCCACGATATGGCCCATGGTGGGTGAGGGTGACGGCATGGGAGTTCTCCGAGCTTCACGTGATCTGTTGGCAGGCGGGGCGTTGATTCAAGGGCGCTCCGGGCACAGGGCTGCCGCGAACGCATTCCAGGGCATGTGTACGGCCCTGGATATGCTTGCCGGCCGGCCCCGGCCCCGAACATCGTGCGCAACAGGCCTGCTCCCGCGACCCGGCGGAGCCCGCCACGCCAGGTCGATAACCGTCGGTTCAAGGCCAGCCGTCTGCGGCCCGCCCCTCCCGCGGGACGGGGTCCTCCCACTCGTGCCTATCCCGCCCTCAGCGTCACCAGCTCCGCCCCTTCCTCCACGCTCTCGCCCGCGGCGCAGCCGATCGCGGCCACCACGCCATCGGCCGGCGCGGCGATGCGGATCTCGGTCTTCATCGCTTCCAGCAGCACCAGCACCTGGCCGCGCGTGACCGCGTCGCCCGGCTGCACCAGCACCTGCACCACGCGGCCCGGGATCGGCGCGGCGAGGCGCCCTTCCGCCGCCGACTCGCCGCCCACCGGCGCGTAGGGGTCGAGCAGCCGCAGCATCCACTCCCCGGCTTCGCCGCCCGAGAGCGCGACATGCACCGAACCGCCGTCGTGCTGCGCCACCACGCGCTGCACCACGCCGTCGATCGCCACCTGCATCCCGCCATCGGGTAGCCGATGCCCGGCGAGCAGCGCCGCCGCGCCTCCCAATTCCGTGCGCCAGCCCGTTCTTTCGGGCGCCAGGCGCATCCGGTGCAGCACATCGCCGTCCTGCACCACCACCAGCCGCGCGCCCGTGCCCTGCAGCCGCCAGCCATCGCGCCGGTCCCAGGGGGAGTGCGGGTCGCCCGCGCTGGCGGCCGGCATGGGCGCCATCACCTCCTCAAGCGCCGCCGCCGCCAGTGCCGCGGGCGGAGCGGGGCGCAGCGCCGGGATCAGATCCGCGGCGTGGCGCGTCGCAAAGCCGGTGTCCAGCTCCGCCGCCTGCATGGCGGGGTGCCCGACGAGGCGGCGCAGGAAGGCCAGGTTGGTGGTGATGCCGGCGACGCGGCTCTCGTGCAGCGCCGCGCCGAGGCGCGCCAGCGCGGCGCGCCGGTCCGGCCCCCAGGCCACCAGCTTGGCGATCATCGGGTCGTAGAAGGGCGTGATGGCGTCGCCCTGGCGCACGCCGGTCTCGATGCGGAGGTCCTCGGCGCCGTGCGGCATGTGGAAGTGCCGCAGCGGCCCCGTGCTGGGCCGCCAGTCCTGCGCCGGATCCTCGGCGTAGAGGCGGACCTCCACGCTGTGGCCGCGCGGCTCGGGCGGCGTCGTCATCGGCAGGGGCTCGCCGGCGGCGACGCGGAGCTGCCACTCCACCAGATCGATGCCCGTAACCATCTCGGTGACCGGGTGCTCCACCTGCAGGCGGGTGTTCATCTCCATGAAGAAGGCGTCCTCGCCCTCGACGATGAACTCGACGGTGCCGGCACTCGCATAGCCCACGGCGCGCGCGGCGTTCACCGCCGCCTCGTGCAGGCGCGCGCGCACCGCCGGCGGCAGGTCGGGTGCCGGCGCCTCCTCCAGCACCTTCTGGTGGCGGCGCTGCACGGAGCAGTCGCGCGTGTGCAGGTGGATGGTGTTGCCGTGGCTGTCGGCGAAGACCTGCACCTCCACGTGGCGCGGCCTGGTCAGGTAGCGCTCCAGCAGCACGCGGTCGTCGCCGAAGGCGGCGCGGGCCTCGCGCCGCGCGCCGGCGAGCTGGGCGGCGAATTCGGAGGCCGCGAGCACGGGCCGCATGCCCTTGCCGCCGCCGCCGGCGCTGGCCTTGATCAGCAGCGGGAAGCCGATGCGCATGGCCTGGTCGGCCAGCACCGCCTCGTCCTGCGCCTCGCCGTGGTAGCCCGGCACGATGGGCACGCCCGCCTGCTCCATCAGGCGCTTCGACTCCGCCTTGCTGCCCATGGCCCGGATCGCGGCGGGGGGCGGGCCGACGAAGGCGATGCCGGCGGCGGCGCAGGAATCGGCGAACTCCGCATTCTCCGAGAGGAAGCCGTAGCCGGGGTGGATCGCCTCCGCGCCCGCGGTGCGCGCGGCGTCGAGGATGCGGTCGATGCGGAGATAGCTGTCGGTGGCGCGCGCGCCGCCGATCGGGAAGGCCGCGTCGGCCAGCCGCACGTGCAGCGCATGCGCGTCGGCCTCGGAGAAGACGGCGACGCTGCGGATGCCGAGGCGCCGCGCGGTGCGGATGACGCGGCAGGCGATCTCGCCGCGGTTGGCGATGAGGAGGGTGCGGAACATGGCGCGGGCCTACATGCGGAACACGCCGAAGCGTGTCTGCTCGATGGGCGCATTGAGGCTGGCGGAGAGGGCGAGACCGAGCACGTCGCGCGTCCGCGCCGGGTCGATGATGCCGTCGTCCCAGAGCCGGGCCGTGGCGTAGTAGGGATCGCCCTGTGCTTCGTATTGCGCGCGGATCGGCGCCTTGAAGGCCTCCTCCTCCTCGGCTGGCCAGGCGCGGCCGGCGGCTTCCAGGTTGTCTCGGCGGATGGTGGCGAGCACGCTGGCCGCCTGCTCCCCGCCCATCACGGAGATGCGGCTGTTCGGCCAGGTGAAGAGCAGGCGCGGGCCATAGGCGCGGCCGCACATGCCGTAGTTCCCGGCGCCGAAGCTGCCGCCGACGAGGACGGTGAATTTCGGCACGGCGGCGGTGGCGACGGCGGTGACGAGCTTGGCGCCATCCTTGGCGATGCCGCCCGCCTCGTATTTCCGCCCCACCATGAAGCCGGAGATGTTCTGCAGGAACAGCAGCGGGATGCCGCGCTGGCAGCAGAGCTCGATGAAGTGGGCGCCCTTCTGCGCGGATTCCGAGAAGAGGATGCCGTTGTTCGCGAGGATGCCGACCGGATAGCCCCAGATGCGGGCGAAGCCGCAGACCAGGGTCGTGCCGTAGCGCGCCTTGAACTCATCGAGCGCGCTGTCATCGACGATGCGCGCGATCACCTCCCGCGCGTCGATGGGCTGGCGCACGTCCTCGGGCAGGATGCCGTGCAGCTCGGCCGGGTCGTAGCGCGGCGGCGCGGGGTCGCGCAGGTCGAGGGCCGGGCGCTTCACCCCGTTCAGCCGCCCGACGATGCGGCGCGCGATGCCGAGCGCGTGCATGTCGTCCAGCGCGAAATGATCGGCCACGCCGGAGAGGCGGGTGTGCACGTCCGCGCCGCCGAGATCCTCGGCCGTGACCACCTCCCCCGTCGCCGCCTTCACCAGCGGCGGCCCGCCGAGGAAGATGGTGCCCTGCTCCTTCACGATGACGGTCTCGTCCGACATCGCCGGCACATAGGCGCCGCCCGCGGTGCAGCTGCCCATGACCACTGCCAGTTGCGGGATGCCGAGGGAGGACAGCGTCGCCTGGTTGTAGAAGATGCGGCCGAAATGCTCGCGGTCGGGGAAGATCTCGTCCTGGTTCGGCAGGTTGGCGCCGCCGCTGTCAACCAGATAGAGGCAGGGCAGCCGGTTCTCCCGCGCGACCTCCTGGGCGCGGAGGTGCTTCTTCACCGTGACGGGGTAGTAGGTGCCGCCCTTCACCGTGGCGTCGTTGGCGATGATGATGCATTCGCGCCCCGACACGCGGCCGATGCCGGTGATGATCCCGGCGGCCGGGACCTCCCCGCCATACATGCCGTTGGCCGCAAGCGGCGACAGCTCGAGGAAGGGCGCGCCGGGGTCGAGCAGCCGCTCGACCCGCTCGCGCGGCAGCAGCTTGCCCCGGGAGAGGTGACGCTGGCGCGAGGCTTCGGGGCCGCCCAGCGCCGCCTCGGCGCTGCGCTCGGCGAGCTGGGCGAGCAGGCCGTGCATGTGCGCCGCGCGCCGGCGGAACTCGCCGCCGCGGGTGTCGATGGCGGAGTTCAGGATGCTCATGCGGTTTCCCGGAACAGCTCGCGGCCGATCAGCATGCGCCGGATCTCGCTGGTGCCGGCGCCGATCTCGTAGAGCTTGGCGTCGCGCAGCAGGCGCCCCGTCGGGTAGTCGTTGATGTAGCCGTTGCCGCCGAGGATCTGGATGGCGTCCAGCGCCAGGCGCGTCGCCGCCTCGGCTGCGTAGAGGATGGCGCCGGCGGCATCCTTGCGCGTGGTCTGCCCGCGGTCGCAGGCGCGGGCGACCGAATAGACATAGGCGCGGCAGGCATTCGTGGTGGTGTACATGTCGGCCAGCTTGGCCTGGATGAGCTGGAACTCGCCGATCGCCTGGCCGAACTGCCGGCGCTCGTGCACATAGGGGATCACCGCGTCCATCGCCGCCTGCATGATGCCGAGCGGCCCCGCCGCCAGCACGGCGCGCTCGTAGTCCAGGCCGGACATCAGCACGCGCACGCCCTCGTTCACCCGGCCCAGCACGTTCTCCGCCGGCACCTCGCACTCCTCGAAGACCAGCTCCGAGGTCGGGCTCCCGCGCATGCCGAGCTTGTCGAGCTTCTGCGCCGGGCGGAACCCCTCGAAGCCGCGCTCCACGATGAAGGCGGTGATGCCGCGCGGGCCGGCCTCGGGCTCGGTCTTGGCATAGACCACCAGCGTCTCGGCGTAGTGCGCGTTGGTGATCCACATCTTGGTGCCGTTCAGCACGTAGCGGTCGCCGCGCCTGTCGGCGCGCAGCTTCATCGAGACCACGTCGCTGCCCGCGCCCGGCTCGCTCATCGCCAGGGCGCCGAGATGCTCGCCGGAGATCAGCTTCGGCAGGTAGCACCGCTTCTGCTCCTCGCTGCCGTTGCGGCGGATCTGGTTGACGCAGAGGTTGGAATGCGCGCCATAGGACAGCCCGACCGAGGCGGAGGCGCGGCTCACCTCCTCCATGGCGACGCAATGCGCCAGGTAGCCCATGGCGGCGCCGCCATACTCCTCCTCCACGGTGATGCCATGCAGGCCGAGCGCGCCCATCTCGGGCCAGAGATGGCGGGGAAACTCGTCGGTGCGGTCGATCTCGGCGGCGATCGGCGCCACGCGGCCAGCGGCGAAGCCGCGCACCGTGTCGCGCAGCATGTCGATCTCCTCGCCGAGACCGAAGTCGAGGCCGGGAAGCGCGCTGTTCGGGAGCACCATGGCCCTTCCGATCGAGTGGGGCGTTGCGGAGCCCGGACACTACCGCCCAGCCCACGCCCGTGCCAGTCGCCGCCTCAGCGCCCTGGCGCCGCCGCGATCAGCGCGCCGGCGATGGCCAGCCACTCCTCCTCCAGCGGCGCCGGCGAGCGGGCCCGGCCGGCGCGGCGGTACCAGTAGTCGGCGTTCGAGAGATCGCCCTCCTGTCGGTGCAGCCAGGCATGCGCCCAGGCGGCATCGGCGTCCTCGCCCTCCTGCACGACCTCGTGCGCGCGGGCCCACTCGCCCCTCGCCGCCCACCACAGCGCGCGCAGCGGCAGGCTGAGCCCCTCCGGCGGCGCCGCATCGGCCTCTGCCGAGCGCCGCAGCTCCTCCGCGGTCATGCGACACCTCCGGGCACGCGGCCCATCTCGCGGTAGGTGAAGTCGGCGCCGGCCGCCGCCGCCTCGCCGATCGCCACGGCCAGCAGGTGGTGCCGCGGCGAGAGCGCGCAGGCGGGGTCGGTCGCCGCGGCGTCGCCGGTCAGCGCGAAGGCCTGGCAGCGGCAGCCGCCCCAGTCGATCTCGGCGCGCGCGCAGCCCCGGCAGGGCGGCGGCATCCAGGCGGTGCCCCGGAAGCGGTTGAACGCCTCGGACTCCTCCCAGGCGGCGCGCAGCGAGACCTCCCGCACGTTCGGGAAGTCGAACCCGGGCAGGCTTTCCGCCGCGTGGCAGGGCAGCACGCGGCCCGCCGGCGAGACCGCGAGGAAGCGCCGCCCCCAGCCGCCCATGCAGGCCTTCGGCCGCTCGGCGTGGTAGTCCGGCACCACGTAGTCGATGACCAGCCTGCCCTTCAGCGCGGCCCGCGCGCGCTCCACGGTCTCGGTCGCGGCGTCGAGCTGCGCCCGCGTCGGCAGCAGCGCGTCGCGGTTGGCCAGGGCCCAGCCGTAGTACTGCACATGCGCGACCTCCAGCCGTCCGGCGCCGAGCGCCACGGCCAGGTCGATCAGCGCCGGCAGGCGGTCCAGGTTCTGCCGGTGCACCACGGCGTTCAGCGTCAGCGCCAGCCCGGCCTCCCGCGCCAGGCGCGCCGCTTCCAGCTTCTTCGCATGGCCGCCCGCGTAGCCGCCGATGCGCTCGGCGGACGCCGTATCGGCGTCCTGCACGGAAAGCTGAACGTGATCGAGACCCGCCGCCGCGAGGGCCGCGACCTTCGGCGCGTCCAGCAGCACGCCCGCGGTGATCAGGTTGGTGTAGAGCCCGGCCGTGCAGGCGCTGCGCGTGATGTCCAGGATGTCGCGCCGTGCCGTCGGCTCGCCGCCCGAGAGATGCACCTGCAGGCAGCCCAGCGCGGCCGCCTCGGCGAAGACGCGCGCCCAGGTCGCGGCATCCAGCTCCGCGCCGGGGCGCGTCAGGTCCACCGGGTTGGAGCAGTAGGGGCAGCGCAGCGGGCAGCGATGCGTCAGCTCCGCCAGCAGCGCGAGGGGCGGATCGATCACGATGCCACAACCCCCCTCCCCGCCAGGTCCTCCAGCATCGCCGTCACATCCGCCAGGATCTCCGCCCGCGGTGCCGCGAAGCGCGCGGCCAGCTCATCGACGATAACGCCGACGGTGCGCGCGCCATCCACCAGGCGCAGCACCTCCAGCGCGATCTCGTCGGGCACGAACATGCGCTCCGGTCCCAGCACCACCCAGCGGCCGTCACGCGCCGCGTCCTGGCGCAGCCGCATGCCGCGGGCCAGGCGCGGCACGGCAGCCTCCGCCATCACGGGCGGAAGGCCCCCGGCGGCGGCAGCCCGGGCGAGACATAGGCATGATGCAGCGCATCGAGCTGTGCCCAGAGCAGGTCGCACTTGAAGCGCAGCGCATCCATCACCGCCTCCTGCTCCTCCCGCGTCCGCGGCACCGTCATCACGTAGTCCAGCGCGAAGGCCACGTCCTGCGGCGCCTGGGTCAGCCGCGGCGTGAAATAGGCGAGCGTCTCCTCGGTCACGAAGTCGTAGTTGCGCAGCATGCCGGATACGCGCTGGGAGATGATGTCGGGCGAGAACATCTCGGTCAGCGAGGACGCCACCGCTTCCAGCACGGATTTCTCCCGCACGAAGCGCACGTAGGCATCCACGGCGAAGCGCGTGCCCGGCAGCAGTCCACGCAGGCTGGTGACGTCGTCGCGGTCGAGGCCGAGCCCGTCGGTCAGCCGCAGCCAGCGCTCGACGCCGCCCGGGTGCACGCCGTCGCCATCGTGATCGACCAGGCGCCGGCGCCACTCCCGCCGCAGCGCCGGTGTCGGCAGCCGCGCCAACAGCGAGGCATCCTTCGCCGGAATGCACGCCTGGTAGTAGTAGCGGTTCAGCGCCCAGGCCTGCACCTGGCCGCGATCCAGCCGGCCGCCGTGCAGCAGGTGATGGAAGGGGTGGTGGATGTGGTAGCGCTCCTCGCCGATCGCGCGCAGGCGACGCTCCAGCTCCTCGGGCGGCAGCAGGTCAGCCAAGGCGGATCTCCATGCCGTCCTCCGCAACCTCCCAGCCCGCCTCGCGCACGATCGCGCGCTCGGCGCTGTCCGCCAGCAGGACCGGATTGGTGTTGTTGATGTGGATGAGGATGCGCCGCCGCACCGGGATGTCGGCGAAGGCGGCCAGTGTTCCCCGCGGCCCGGCGATGCTCATGTGCCCCATGCGCGCGCCCGTCTTCGTGCCGGCGCCCGCCAGGATCATCTCGTCGTCGTGGAACAGCGTGCCGTCGAACAGCACGCAGGCGGCACCGGAGAGCCGCGCGCGCAGTGCCGGCGTCATGGCCGCGCAGCCCGGGATGAAGACCACGGCCTCGCCGCCGGCCGAGACGCTGAGGCCGATCGTCTCGCCGTCATCGGCGCGGCCTGGATCGGCTTCGCCTTCCTGGTACAGCGCCACCTTGCCCGGCACGGCGAAGGCTTCGAGTGTCAGCCCGAGCGGCGCGCCCGCCCCATCCGCCACCGGCACCGCCCGCTCCAGCGGCAATTCGCGCCGCGGCACGAGCGCGGGATCGAGGACGTTGAAGATCGGGTTCTCCGCCAGCACGCGCAGCACCGCCGCCCCTGCATGAAGGCCGAAGGGATGCCGCTCGCGCAGGGTCAGCAGCCCGGCGATGGTGTCGACCTCCGCGCCCGTGACCGCCACCCCGGCGATCGGCGAGTGGCGGACGCGCCCCGCCGCCGGCACCGGGTGCAGCGCAGGCGTCGCCGCGATCTGCGCGGCGATGTCGGGTGAGGCGTTCAGCACCAGCCAGCGCGCGCCATCTGCGCTGACCGCCACCGAGGCCTGGGTGCGCGGCTTGGCCGCCGGGTCGCCGGCGCGTGCACGCCGGCAGCCCGGCCCGGCCGAGTTCCATTGCGGAAACCCACCTCCCGCCGCGGCGCCGAGGATGATCGCGCGCAACATCGGTCACGCCCCGAAGACGCGACGCCCCGCTGCCGGCCGGGTCCGGCGCGGGGCGTCGACGATGGTCGAAAGGCCGGAACCAGACCCGGCCTTCCTCTGCCTAGAGCGTATTGCGTTCGCACGCGCTCACGCAACACGCTCCAGCCTTTGCCCGGTCGCGGGATTCAGCGTTGCGGCGATTCTGCCTCAACGCATCCCGCTCTAGCCGATCTCGGCGCAGGCGTAGGCGTTGATCTCGAGGGCGAGCGACACCTCGACGATGCGCGGCTTCTTCCAGGCCATGGGGGTTCGTCCTCCGGTTGTGGTGCAACGGACCGAGTTTGGCGACACCGGGCGCCGGGTTCAAGACATTCCGCACCACAGCGACGCAACCCGGCCCTCCCTTGGCCTTGCACGTGCTGTGACGGATGCGTCATGACGCATGATCCGGAGGGAGCCTCGCCGGAGGGAGCCTCGATGGCGACGAACCCGAGGGCCCCATCAGGCGCCCGACCGCACGGGCGAAAGGTTGCCGGGTGCCCGAGATCCTGCTTCGCCGTCACGATACCGGAAGTCGATCGCCTTGGCTGGTGGGGTGCGGCAGGGCACCGGGCGTGCCCGCGCGCAGGCTGCCGAGCGTACAGCGCCGAAGGGCGCGCGCCACCTCGACGCCGCAACGCTGGGAGGGCTGGGTAACGGTGCCGATGGGGGGCGCGCATCTGACCGGGGCTGCTGGCTGCGTTCCGGCGCCAGGGGTCTCCGGCCGGGGCTGTTCGCCATGGCGCGCGCGTGGTTCTCGCCACCAGTCTCGACGACCCACCGAGCGGCGCTGCGGGTGCGGATCAGGGTTAGGTGGCACCCATCACGGTCAGGTGCGCTCCGACCACGGCCACGTCGTCAACGCCGGAGGCCTGCGCTGGCGCTGCGTCTTGCCGCCGGCCGCAGTCCCCCCGTCGGCTGGGCCAGGGCGCGGCCCTTCCCGACCGTGTCGCGCGCCACCAGGCGGGGCGCCACCGGTCGACACCGATGGCTGGTCCGGTCACGGCTCTCGTTAGTCGAAGACTGCCACCCGCCTTGACCCATGGCGACGGACCGCGCCCATCGCGGTAGGTGCAAAGTCGAACTCAGGGTCCGGCCAGCAAGGCATCCAGCTTGCCGGACCGGTCGAGCGCGGCCAATTCGTCCGAACCGCCGATGGCGCGGCCGCCGATGAAGATCTGCGGCACGGTGGTGCGCCCGCCGGAACGCTCGATCGCGGCCCTGCGGGCTTCCGATCCGTGCGGAGCATCGAATTCCTGATAGGCGACGCCCTTGCGGTCCAACAGCGCGCGGGCGCGATCGCAATAGGGGCAGAAGGCGGTGGTGAAGATTTCGACGCTGCTCATGGCGAAAGAGATTGGCCGCGAGCGGCGCGACGTCAAGCGGCCCTGCTGGTGGGCGCACCAGGGCTCGAACCTGGGACCCGCTGATTAAGAGTCAGCTGCTCTACCAACTGAGCTATGCGCCCGCGCCCGGCCGGCAAGCGGTGCCCGGAGCGCCGGTTTCTAGCGCCCCCTGCGGCATTGTCCAGCCCCGCGCCCTACTCCTCGCGCCATGCCGCGATGAGGAATTCGCGGTTGCCCTCGGGTCCCAGCAGCGGGCTCGCCTCCACCCCCAGCACCCGCCAGCCGCCAAGCCCCGCCCACCAGGCGGAAACACGGTCGCAGACCATGCGGTGCACCGCGGCGTCGCGCACCACGCCGCCCTTGGCGACCGCCGGGCCCACCTCGAATTGCGGCTTGATCAGCGCTACCGCCCAGGCGCCCGGCCGGCAGAGTGCGAGCGGCGCAGGCAGCACCGTTGCCAGGCCAATGAAGCTGGCATCGCAGACCAGCGCGCCGACCGGGCCCGGCGGCAGCTGCGCGGCCTCAAGGTAGCGGGCGTTCACCCGCTCCAGCACCGTCACCCGCGGGTCGTTGCGCAGCCTCCAGGCAAGCTGCCCATGCCCGACATCCACCGCAACCACCCGCGCCGCGCCGTGGTGCAGCAGCACATCCGTGAAGCCGCCGGTGGAGGCGCCGATGTCGAGGCAGAGCAGCCCCGCGGGCGACAGGCCGAAATGCCGCAGCGCGTGGTCCAGCTTCACCCCGCCGCGCGAGACCCAGGGGTGGTCCTGCCCGCGCAGCTCGAGCGGCGTCTCCGCCGGCAGCGCGACGCCCGGCTTCTCCACGCGCCGCTCGCCCGAGTAGACCTTGCCGGCCAGGATCAGCGCCTGCGCCCGGGCGCGGCTCTCCACCAGGCCGCGGTCGACCAGCAGCTGGTCGGCACGCTGCCTGCGCGGGGCAGCCAGGGGGGCGGCGTCGGCGGGATCACGTTGCATGGCGGGCCTCTAGCGCAAGCATCGCTTGAGTCGACCCAGGAAGGCGGCGTAATCTGCGCGCCCGGACAACAGATTGGTGCACTCCCCCGACCGCCCCGCCCACGGACCAGCGCCACCGACGTGCAGTGGTGGATGCTGATCCGCGCATCACCGGCCAGGCGCACCACGCCACGGTCACTGCGCGCCAGCAGCAACGCGCCGCCGGCGACCCCGATGGACCGGGTGGTCTCCGCCGCCGGCGTGCCGCGTTGCGCCGGCAGCGTCAGCGCCGTGCGGACCGTGCATGCGCGCGCGATGAGCGATGCGGACTGGACAACCACCGCGCCGACCGGGGACGAGGCCCTGCCCCTGCCGGCGGCCGAGATCTTCGAAGGTCTGGCCTTCCAGCCCGAAGCCGGCTGAAAACGGCAGGCGCGGCGCCTCAGCCTATCCGGCTGCGGGCCGCCGTCAGCGCGATGGTCACGCCGGCGCCCACGATGATTGCCGCGCCCAGCCAGACATGCGGCTCCGGGAACAGGCCGGAGACCGCGTAGCCCACCAGCACCGAGCCGATGATCTGCCAGTACTGGAAGGGCGAGAGCACGTTCGCCTGCGCATAGGTCATCGCCCGCGCCACGCAGTAGTGCCCGGCGGCGCCCATTGCGCCGAGGGCAGCCATCAGCGCCACGTCCGCGGCGGAATGCGGCATGATCCAGACGAAGGGCACGACCAGGCTCATCACCACCGAGCCGACGAGGGCGCTGTACACCACCGAGGTCTCCGGCCGGTCCTGCCCGGCGACGCTGCGCGTGTAGATCTGGTACACCGCATAGCAGAGCGCGCTGCCGACGATCAGCAGCGAGGCCGGCTGGAACACCGCCGCCCCCGGCCGGATCACCACGATCACGCCCAGGAACCCCAGCAGCACGGCCGCCAGGCGCATCGCCCGGATGCGCTCGCCGAGCATCGGCCAGGCCAGCAGGGTGACGAAGAAGGGCGCCATGAGGCTGATGCAGGCCGCCTTGGCCAGGGGGATGTCCTTCACGCCGAAGAAGAACAGCGCCGTCGAGCCCAGCAGCAGGCAGGAGCGCAGGATCTGCGCCCCGGGCCGGCGCGGAATGACCAGCGCCACGCCGTAGCGCGGCAGCAGCAGCGCCAGCACGATCAGCAGATGCGCCGCGGTGCGCGCCCAGATCAGCTGCTCCGACGGGTAGGAGCGGCTGAGCACCTGCACCAGGCCGTTCATCACCGGGAAGATGGTGCTGGCGGTGCACATCAGCAGCACGCCGAACAGCACGCGCCGGTCCAGCCCGGCGGGAGGGGTGGTCACGTCGCTGGGAATCCCGGCATCCTCCTGGCACGCGCACGCGCGCGGTGCCGGCCCGCCAGCGAAGCGGCACGGGGTGGCGTGGTCAAGGGCGGCGCTTGCGCCGGCGCGCCGACGTGGCAGGCTGTTGCACGCAAGCGCACGCGCAAGGCAGCCCCGATGCAGAAATCCTACGCCGGCACCGATCCCTTCGCCCTGACGCATTTCGAGATGCCGCCGGGCCGCACCGTGCTGGTAGTGATCGACATGCAGAACGACTTCCTGCACCCGGAGGGCTGGTACGCGCGGCAAGGCATCGACATCGCCCACATGCGCGCCGCCATCAGGCCCACCGCGGCGCTGGTGCAGGCAGCGCGGGCGCGCGGCGTGCCGGTGGTCTGGACACGGCACGGCTTCCGCGACAGGCGCGATGCCGGCATCCTCGCGCAGCACCGGCCCTTCTTCGACAGGGGCGGCCTGCGCCTGGGCAGCTGGGGCTACGAGATCCTCGCGGAATGCGGCCCCGACCCGGCCGACTGGTTCGTGGAGAAGCAGCGCCTCTCCGCCTTCTTCCAGACCAACCTGGAGGTCGTGCTGCGCGCCCTGCGCGCGGAGACGGTGGTGTTCTGCGGCGTGCTGACCAACCAGTGCGTCGCCGCCACCTCGAAGGACGCGAATTTCCGCGACATGGCGCCGATCGTGGTGCGCGAGGCGGTGGGCACCACCCTGCCCCACCTGCACGAGCCGGCGCTGGAGATGATGGCGGTCGGCTGGGCCGAGGTGCGCGGCCTGGACAGCACGCTGGCGGCACTCGGCGCGCTGCCGCTGGTGAACGAACCAACCGGAGGGATCGCCTGATGGAGACGCTGTTGCCGATCGCCGCGCGCGCCGGCGCGCTGCTGAAGGCACGGGGGGAGACGGTCGCGGTCGCGGAAAGCTCGATCGGCGGGCTGGTCTCCGCCGCGCTGCTCGCGGTGCCGGGAGCCTCGGCGTATTTCGTGGGCGGCAGCGTGGTCTACACGCGGGCGGCGCGGACCGCGCTGCTGGGCGTGCCGGCCGAGGCGCTGAAGGCCGCGGCGCCGGCCTCGGAGGAGATGGCGCGGCTGCTCGCCGAAAGCGCGCGCGCGCGGCTCGGCACCACCTGGGGGCTGGGCGAGGCGGGCGCCACGGGCCCGACCGGGAACAGCTACGGCCATGCCGCGGGGCATGGCGTCTTCGCCGTGGCGGGGCCGGTCGCGCGCAGCCTCACCATCGAGACCGGCAGCCCGGACCGCGTGGCGAACATGCGCGCCTTCGGGGTGGAGCTGCTGACGACCTTCGTCGCGGCACTGGAAGCGGCGCCTCAGAAGTAGCCGAGGCCGAGGATCCCGTCAGGCCCCGGATCCTCGGCCACCAGCTTGCGCCCGATCAGGTCGCGCAGCGTCTCCGAGGCGCCGCCGCCGAGGCTGCCGTAGCGCGCGCCGCGATAGAGGCGCGAGACGGGATACTCGTCGGTGAAGCCGAAGCCGCCATGCAGCTGCACGGCCTCGTTCGTCACGCGGATCGCCATCTCGTTCGTGAAGACCTTCGCCGTCGCTGCCAGGAAGGGATCGGGGAAGGGATCGGCCGTCCAGCAGGCGCGGTACAGCAGCCCGCGCGCCGCCTCGATGTCCTTGTACATGTCGGCGAGCTTCCAGCGCACGCCCTGGAAATCGGCGATCGGCTTGCCGAAGATCGGCCGGTCGCGCGTGTAGCGCAGCGCCTCGTCGAAGGCGCCCTCCGCCAAGCCCAGGCTGATGGCGGGGTTCAGGCAGCGCTGCGTGTTGAAGGCGGAGAGCAGGCGGCGGAAGCCGTCCTCGCGGATCACCAGGTTCTCGAGCGGGAGTTCGACGTCCTCGAAGCGGACCTCGTGCAGGTTCTCGCCGCCCATGGTGTGGTAGGTGCCGGTGACGGAGAGGCCGGGCACGCCGCGCTCGATCAGCACGCAGCCGATCCCCTCGCGGCCCGGCCTGCCGTCGATGCGGGTGAAGACCACGAACATCCCCGCCTCCTCGGCGCGCGAGATCAGCGTCTTCGACCCGTTCACCACGACGCGGTCGCCCGTGACGACGGCGTTGGTGCGGTAGTTCGCCACGTCCGTCCCCGCATGCGGCTCGGTCATGCAGATCGAGAGGATGCACTCGCCGGAGACCACCTGCGGCAGGATGCGGCTGCGGATGCCGTCGGGCGCGTAGCGGGCAATGACGCGGGTCTGCACGCCCGCTTCCCCCAGCACCGCCATGGCGGTCGGGTAGCAGACCTTGGCGATCTCCTCGAGGATGAGCGCCGTCTCGAACACGGGCAGGCCGAGGCCGCCATACTCCTCGGGCACCGTCATCCCCAGCACGCCAAGCGCGGCGAGCTCGCGGATGTTCTCCCAGGGGAAGGTCCCGTCCATCCAGCGCAGCGCGCGCTCGCGGAAGCGGGTCTGCGCCAGGTCGCGCACCGGGGCGATGAGGGCGCGCTGCTGGTCGGTGAGCTTGAATTCCATGACGGTGCCTTGTCGTGCCTGCTCCGCCCCCCGCTGGCGGGGGGAGGCCGGGAGGGGGGTGGCGCCGACCGGGTGGCACGGCCATGTGGTACGGCCGCCCCCACCCCGGCCCTCCCCCCCGCCCGCCCGGGGAGGGAGAACGCCCTATCCCCTGAACTGCGCGCCCGCGTCCACGTCGAGCGTCGAACCGGACAGGTACCCCCCGCGCGGCGAGGCGCAGAATACCGCCAGCTCGGCGATCTCCTCCGGCTTCCCCGCCCGCCCCAGCGGCAGCCCGGACAGCATCTCCTCCCACCGGCTCTCGTCGCCGAACTTCGTCTTCGCGCGGGACTTCGACAGCGTGATGATGCGGTCCGTCATCGTCGCCCCCGGCGCGATGCCGACCACGCGCACATTGCTGTCCGGCGCCTTGCCGCCCAGCGCCGCGGTGAAGGCGATGAGGGAGGCGTTGCCCGCCGCGCCGCAGATGTAGTCCGCCCGCGGCGCGCGCCCCGCCATGCCGATGATGTTCACGATCACCCCGTCGCGCCGCCGCTCCATCATCGGCAGGTAGAGCTGCGTCAGGTGGATGTAGCCGAACACCTTCAGATTCCACGCCTCGATCCAGCGATCGAGGGAAATGTCGTGCACCGTGCCGCCCGGGATGGCGCCGGCATTGTTCACCAGGATGTCGATCTCGGGATGGGCGTCGTGCAGCGCCGCGCGCTCGTCCGGCTTCGAGAGGTCGGCGGCATGGATCGCCACATGCACGTTGTGCCGGCCGCGGATCTGCCCCGCCGCGGCCTCCAGCGTCGTCGCGTCGCGCGAGGCCAGGATCACGTCGCAGCCCTCCGCCGCGAAGGCCATGCCGCAATGGAAGCCGATGCCTTTCGAGCCGCCGGTGACCAGCACCCGCTTGCCGCGGATCTCCATGTCCATGGCTGTCTCTCCCCTCATTGCAACTGGCGGCGCGAGGCAGGGCCGCGCGCCTAGTCCGCGAATGCGGCCCGCGCCCAATGGCGCGAAGCCAAGCGCGCGGATGCGCGCACCCGGCGTCTGAGGGCACACTAGAGCCGCGGCGCGATTCCCGAAACCCCCGTCGCCTGCTCCAGCGCCGCCAGCGCCAGCAGCGCGGCGTAGCGCGCCTGGTTCGCCCCCAGCCGCGTCTGGTTCAGCGTGCGCAACGCATCCAGCACGTCGATCAGGCTGCGACCGCCCGCGGCATAGGCCTGCTCCGTGCTGCGATAGGCCTCCTCGGCGCGGGCCAGCGCGCCGCCGGTGTAGAGCGCCAGCAGCGCCCGCGCCTGTTCCCACCCCGCCCAGGCAGCGGCGAATTCCGCCCGCGCGCCCAGCAGCGCCTGCCGCGCGCCCAGCTCCGCCTGGGCCTGCTGCGCGCCGGCGATCCCGACATTGCCCTCAACGATGCGCGCGGTGAAGATCGGGATGGAAACGCCGAGGCCGAAGCTGTTGTTGGCGTTCACCTGGGCATTCGGTGCGATCGGCAGATCCTGCTGCAGCCGCGTCCGGCCCCAGCTCGTGTCGAGGGTCACGTCGCGCGAGCGCGCCGCCTCGGCCAGGGCGCGGTTGGCGGCGGCGGCGCCAGCCTGGCGCGTCGCTGCCACCACGTCGGCCCGGCTCGCCACCGCCTCGCCCAGCTCCTCCCGCCCCAGGCCGAGCGGCGGCAGCGCCGCATCGAAGCGGCCGCGCAGGTCGAAGGCAACGGGCGAGAGCATGCCCCGCCCCCTGCCGAGGCCCAGCGCCGCCGGCGTGCCCGCCCCCGGCTGGAAGGCGGCCGGGTCGGCGTCCAGCAGCGCGGCGACGGCGGCGACGCCGGCGGCATAGGCGCGCGCATTGTTCGGCACGTCGGCCTCGAAGACGATGCGGCTGGCCTGGAAGCGCAGCAGGTCGCCCTCCGGGATTGCGCCGTCGCGCACCTGGCGGCGCAGCAGGGTCTCCGTGCTGTCGAGGCTGGCGCGGTTGGCGAGCGCGACCTCCAGGTTGGCGCGCGCCAGCAGCGCGCCGAGGAAGCCCTGGCGCAGCTGGAACAGCTGGATGCGCAGCGCATCCAGCACCTGCGCCTCGGCGACCCCGATCTGCTCCTCGGCCAGGCGCGTGCGCAGCGTGCGCTTGCCGCCGCGCTCGATCAGCACGGAGAGGCCGACGGAGAAGTTGTTTGTGGGCGAGAGGAACCGCGCGCCCTGCAGGCCGCGGCTGGTCTGGTTGAATTGCGCGACGGTATTGCCGGCGCTGACGACGGGCGGCGGCAGGGAGGAGGCCACCAGGCGCTGCGCCCGCGCCGCATCGACGCCGCGGCGCGCCGCCAGCACGGCGAGGTTGCGCTCCAGCAGCCGCGCCTCGGCCTCGGCGAGGGTCAGCGGCGCCGCCCGGGAGCCGACCGGCAGCGGCGCCATGCCGCTGCCC
>JAIEOP010000286.1 GCA_019750465.1 Acetobacteraceae bacterium
TGGGGGGCCGCGCCGGCGGCGCTGTCCTGGCTGGATGCGCCGCCGCCGGGCGCGCTGGCGGCGGGGCGGGCGCTGCTGCGCGACCTCGATGCGCTGGACACCGAGGGGCGGATCACGGCGATGGGCCGGCGCATGGCGCGGCTCGGCACGCATCCGCGCCTCGCGCGCATGCTGGCCGCCGCCGAGACGGAGGGGGAGCGGGCGATGGCCGCCGACCTCGCCGCGCTGCTGGAGGAGAGGGATCCGATTCGCAGCCGCGACGCATCTTCGGACATCAACGACCGCCTTGCCCTGCTGCATGGCTGGGACCATCCCGACCTCGACCGTGGCGCCCTGCAGCGCATCCGCCGCGCCGCCGCCCAGCACCGCCGGCGGCTCGGCCTGCACGGCAATGCGCTGCCGGAGGGCGATGCCGGGGCGCTGCTGGCGGCCGGCTTCCCCGACCGCATCGCGGCCAGGCGCGGAGTGATGGATGGCGCGTTCCGCTTGGCATCCGGTCAGGGCGCGCGGCTGCCTGCGACGGACCCGTTGGCGAAGCAGGCGCTGCTGGCGGTGGCGGACCTCGCCCTGCAGGGGACGGAGGCGCGCATCCGCATGGCCGCCCCGCTCAGCCGCGCCGTGCTGGAGGCGCGCTTCCCCGACCGCTTCATCCGCGAGGAGGGTGCCGCCTTCGATGCCCGCGCCGGCGCGGTGCTCGCCCGGCGCCGCCTGCGCTTCGGCCCGCTGGTGCTGGAGGAGGCGCCGCTGGCCGCCGCGGACCCGGCCGTGGTCGCCGCGACGCTGGCGGATGCGGTGGCGGAGCGGGGCCTGCGCGACCTGCCCTGGACGGAGGCGGCGCGCCAGCTCCAGGCGCGCGTCGGCTGGATGCGCAGGGTGGAGGCCGGGGACTGGCCCGACCTGTCCGACCGCGCGCTCGCCGCCGGCGCGCGGGACTGGCTGGCGCCGCACCTGCACGGCCGATCCAGGCTGACGGAGATGGCCGGGCTGGACCTGCACGCGATCCTGCTCGGGCTGCTGGACTGGCCGCAGCGGCAGCGCCTGGACACCGCCCTGCCCGCCCGGGTCGCGCTGCCCGCCGGCCGCAGCGCCGCCATCGACTACGCCCGCGAGGTCCCCACGCTGGAGGCCCGCGCCCAGCACCTGTTCGGCCCCACCGCCCTGCCGCGCCTGGCCGAGGGGCGGGTGACGCTGAACGTTGCGCTGCTCTCGCCGGCCGGGCGCCCGGTCGCGGTCACCGGCGACCTGGCCGCCTTCTGGGCGGGCGGCTGGTCGGAAGTGCGCAAGGACATGCGCGGACGCTACCCGAAGCATGACTGGCCGGAGATTCCGGCGACCGCCTCGCCGCTCCCGGCGAAATCCGCACGCGGCGGCGGTTGAAGGAACCGCGCCGCGCCGCCAACATCCGGCCAGCCCGGGCACGCCCCCGGGCACCCCCCCCCAGACCAGCAGGACCACGCTCCCCGATGTCAGCTATTGCCCGGCGATCGCCCCGCCGCGGGTTGCTCCTCACCGCCCTCGCCCTTGCCCCCTCGGCCTTGCCGCTCGCCGGCTGCGGCCTGGCCACGGCGCAGCGTTCCACCGCCGCCGGCGTGCAGGTGCCCGACTTCGCGGATCTGGCCGAGCGCGTGCTGCCCAGCGTGGTCAACATCGCCGTCACCGGCGACCAGCGCCTCATCGAGCTGCCGCCGGAATTCCGCGGCACGCCGCTGGAACGCTACTTCCGCGAACGCCAGCGCCGCGGCCGGCGGGAGGCACAGGGCGCCGGCTCCGGCTTCGTCATCGATGCCGTGGGCTACATCGTCACCAACAACCACGTCGTCGGCAATGCGCGGCGGGTGGTGGTCTCGCTGCAGAGCGGCGCGGAATTCCCGGCGCGCGTGGTGGGCTCGGACGACCTGACCGACCTTGCCCTGCTGAAGATCGAGCCGCGCAGCGACGTCGCGCTGCCGGCCGTGACCTGGGGCGCGTCCGGGGCGCTGCGCATCGGCCAGTGGATCCTCGCCGCGGGCAGCCCATTCGGCCTCGGCGGCACGGTGACGGCCGGCATCGTCTCCGCCCGCGGCAGGCAGATCAACGCCGGGCCCTTCGACGACTTCATCCAGACCGACGCGGCCATCAACCCGGGCAATTCGGGCGGCCCGGTGTTCAACATGGCCGGCGAGGTGGTGGGCATCTCCACGGCGATCTACTCGCCCTCCGGCGCGTCCGCCGGCGTCGGCTTCGCCACGCCGTCCGACCTCGCCCGCCCGATCATCGAGTCGCTGCGCCGCGAGGGAACGGTGGCGCGCGGCTGGCTCGGCGTCTCCGTGCAGGACGTGGCGACCGCGGAGGCGGGGCGGGCCGGCACGCCGCGGCTGCGCGGCGTGCAGATCGTCGGCGTGGAGCGCAACAGCCCCGCCGCGCAGGCCGGGCTCAGGCCGGGCGACATCGTCACCGCCGTCAATGGCGAGCGCATCGAGACCTCGCGCGCGCTGGTGCGCAACGTCGCCGCGGTCCCACCAGGCCAGACGGTGCGGCTGAACGTGCTGCGCGACGGGCGGGAGCGCGAGCTGCCGGTGCAGGTCGGACGCCGCCCGACGGGCGGCACGGAACGGTAGCGGATGCGGCCGCCGGCAGGGCGGAGCCCACCATGGCTGACGCCCTGACGCACACGCCGCTGCTGGCGCTCGGCCTGGTCCTGGTGTTCGGCGCGCTGCTGGGCGGCGGGGCGGAGCGGCTGCGCATCCCGTGGATCACCGGCTGCGTCCTCGCCGGCATCCTGCTCGGCCCCTCCGCGGCGGGCCTGCTGCACGGCGCGACGCTGGCCGCCCTGGGCAGCGTCGCCCAGCTCGCGGTGGCGGTGATCGCCTTCAACGTCGGCTGCCAGCTTGCCCTGGCGCGGCTGCGCGCGACCGGCGGCAGCATCCTGCTGCTGGCGGCGGCGCAGCTTGTCGCGCCAGCGCTGATCGTGCTGGCCGGCGAGGCGCTGCTCGGGATGGCCCTGGCGACCGCGCTGATCCTCGCGGCCGTGGCGCCGATGACCGCGCCGACGACGACCTTCTCGGTGATCCGGCGCCGGGGCGCGAGCGGGCCCTTCGTCGACCGCGCGCTGGGCATCCTGGCGATCAACGATGCCGCCGCCGTGCTGGTCTTCAGCGCTGTCTCGGCCGCCGCGGTCGGGCTGCTCGCGGCGGCCGACGCGGGGGTGGCGCTGGGCGGGGCACTCGGCGCCGCGGTCCTGAACGAGGCCGCCTCGCTGCTGCTCGGCGCGGGACTCGGGCTTGCCTGGCTCGGCCTGCTCCGGCTGCTGGAGGGCGGCGGGCCGGGCTGGGAGGCGCGGCTGCTGGCCTCGCTGGGCGGCGTGCTGCTGCTCGGCATCGGCGGCGCCATCGGCTTCGGGCTGTCGCACCTGCTGGTGCCGCTCGGCATCGGCGCCGCCATCGCCAATGGCCTCGACGAGGCGGGTCGGGAGCGGGTGCGGGCACTGATCCACGCGCTGGAGGACCCGCTGTTCATCATCTTCTTCGTGCTGGCCGGCGCGCACCTGCCGCTGGCCGGGGCTGGGCACCTCGGGCTGCTGCTGGCGGCGCTGGCCTATGTGGCCGGGCGCTTCGCCGGCAAGTATGGCGCGGTCTACCTGGCCGCCACCGCGCTGCGGCTGGACGGGCCGACCCGGCGCTGGCTCGGCCTCTGCTTCCCGTCGCAGGGCGGGCTCGCCATGGGGGCGGTGCTCGCGCTCAAGGGGTCCGCTGCGGTGCAGGCGCTGCCGCCGGCCGCGGCGAAGGGGGTGGAGGACGCCATATCGGTGGTCCTGATCGGCGTGCTGGCCTCGCAACTGGCGGGGCCGGTGCTGATCGACCTGGCCGTCCGCCGTGGCTGCGCCGCAGTGCCGCGCGGCGGATGAAAACTGCGACAGGGGGCGACAGGGCGGAACGCGATCGGCCTATAGTCCGGACCGTGGAACGCCCGATTCGCCACCCTTTCCCGCGTGAAGGCTGCGCGCCACATCGGGTGCCGGCGATCAAGGATCAGATGCGATGCGGATACTGCTGGTGGAGGACGACGCCGAGGTCGCACGTTTCGTCAAGAAGGGCTTGCAGGAAGCAGGCCATACGGTGGAGCACGCGACCAACGGGCGGGACGGCCTCTTCCTCGCCGCGTCGGAACAGTTCGACATCCTGGTGCTGGACCGGATGCTGCCCGGCGGCGTCGACGGCGTGCGGCTGGTGGAGACGCTGCGCAGCCAGGGCAGCCGCACGCCCGTGCTGTTCCTCTCGGCGCTCTCGGCGGTGGATGAGCGGGTGAAGGGGCTGAAGGCCGGCGGCGACGACTACCTGACCAAGCCCTTCGCCTTCGCCGAGCTGCTGGCGCGCGTCGAGGTGCTGGGCCGCCGCCCCTCGGTGGACGCGCCGGCGACCAAGCTGCGCGTCGCCGACCTCGAGCTCGACCTGCTGTCGCGCACGGTGACGCGGGCGGGCAAGAAGATCGACGTGCAGCCGCGCGAATTCCGCCTGCTGGAGCACCTGATGCGCCACGCCGGGCAGGTGGTGACGCGGACCATGCTGCTGGAGAAGGTCTGGGACTACCACTTCGACCCGCAGACCAACGTGATCGACGTGCATGTCTCGCGCCTGCGGCAGAAGCTCGATCGCGGCTTCGACAGGCCGCTGATCCACACCGTGCGCAACGCCGGCTACATGATCAGGGCCGAGCCGTGAGGTGGCATGCCGGCCGGAGGATGCGGCGATGAGCGCGGGGCGGCGCCGCTGAACGCGGTCCCGCCGCGCCGGGCCGCGCCGGGACCGGGCCGCGGCGCGCTCTCCGCGGCGCAGCTCGGCCAGCCGCGGCTGCTGCGCAGCGCCGGCTTCCGCTTCGCGGTACTGTTCGCGGCGCTGTTCGCCACCGCCTTCGTCGCCCTGGTCGCCGTGCTGTGGTGGGCGACCGCCGGTGCGCTGGTGCGCCAGGCCGATGCCGCCATCCGCGCCGATGCCATCGCACTGACCGAGCGCTGGCGCGATGCCGGCCGCCCCGGCCTCATCGAGGCCATCGAGGAGCGCCTCGCGGTCGATGTGCAGAACGAATCGATCTACCTGCTGGTCGAGCGCGAGGGCGGCCGCCGCCTTGCGGGCAACCTCGACCGCATGCCGCCCGCCGACCCGCCGGACGCGGCCTGGTGGCGTACCCGGGTGCTGCATGACGGCGTGCAGGCGGTGGCGCGGCTGCACCGTGTCGAGCTCGGCGGACTGCTGCTGGTGATCGGCCGCGACGAGACCGAACGCCAGCAGCTGCAGCAGCTGCTGACGGAGGGGGTGATCTGGGCCTCCTCCGCCGTCATCGTCTTCGCGATCTCCGGCGCCTGGCTGCTGCGCCTGGTGCTGCAGCACCGCATGCGCCCCACCTTCGTCACCATCGCCGCCATCGCCGGCGGCAATCTCGGCTCACGCGTCGCCGTCTCCGGCCGCGACGACGAGTTCGACCACCTCGCGACCGTGATGAACCGCATGCTGGACCGCATCGGCACGCTGATGGCGGGTGTGCGGGGCGTCTCGGACGCCATCGCGCATGACCTGCGCACCCCGATCGCCCGCGCCCGGGCGAAGCTGGAGGAGGCGCTGGCGGGTGCGGACGGGGGCGCGGCGCCGGATGCCGAGGCGCTGCGCGCCGCCATCGAGCAGGGCATCGCCGACCTCGACAACATCAGCCGCATCTTCCAGGCGCTGCTGCGCATCGCCGAGGCGGAGGCCGGCGCCCGCCGCGCCGCCTTCGCCCCCTTCGACCTGCCCGCCGTGCTGGCCGACGCCGCCGAGATCTACGAGGCAACCGCCGAGGCGCGCGGCCAGCGCCTGACCACCGACCTGCCCGACCGCCTGGACGTCGTGGGCGACCGCGACCTGCTGCTGCAGGCAGTGGCGAACCTGCTCGACAACGCGATCAAGTTCGCCCCACCCGGCGGCACCGTGACGCTGACCGCGCGGCCATCCAGCGGCGCGAGGACGTGGGTGGAGATCGCCGTGACGGATGATGGGCCCGGCCTTGCGCCCGAGGACAGGGTCCATGCCGGGGAACGCTTCTTCCGCGCCGACAAGGCGCGCGGCACGCCGGGCTCGGGCCTCGGACTGTCGCTGGTGCAGGCGGTGGCGAATCTGCATGGCGGCGAGTTGCGGCTGGAGGATGCGCGGCCGGAGGCCGAGAACCGGGGCCTGAGGGCGGTGCTGGTGCTGCCGCTGCGGTGAATCCGGAACGTCGAGGCGCGTCCATGACGGACGCTTCATGTGGCGCCAACCCCGCCTTGAAGCCGGCTGTGGCAGATTCCGCCGGGTGCGCGCCCCTGTCCTCCTGTCGGTGCTGCTGCTGCTGTCCGCCGCCACGGCGCGGGCGGAGTCGAGCGCGCGGGTGATCTCCGACACGCCGGAATACTGCGGCACGCTCGCTGCGCGCGTCGCCGCGAACCCGGCTGCTGCGCGCGAGCCCGTGCGCAGCCTGGCGGCGCAGGGAGTCGAGCTTTGCGGCAACGGGCATGTGCGGACCGGCATCACCAAGCTGCGCCGGGCGCTGCGCGCCGCGCAGGCCACCGCAGCGAACCTGCAGGGCGATTAGCGCGGGATGCTTTGAGGCAGAATCGCCACAGACGCTGAATCCCGCGACCCGGCAAAGGCTGGAGCGTGTTGCGTGAGCGCATGCGAACGCAATCCGCTCTGGCGCGAACCTCTCCTGGGCTGATTGGCGAAGGCAGCGCGATCTGCTCGCACGTGCAAGGCCGACGCGAACCGGTGCGAGCGGCGGGCGAGCCGGCGCGGGCCGCGGTCCGGTGGCGCACGCCGCCCCGTGGCCGTCATCTCCGCTTCTCCTGGTGCCAAGCCGTCCCGGCCGGCCTCTTGCGCGGCACCGTGCCGGATCGCCACAGTGCTGCCGGCCGCGGTCCCTTCCGCGGCGGGGGAGCCTGGCCATGCCCGTGAACGACAGCCCGGATGCCGCGCAGGCCGAGGTGAATTGCGGCCTCTGCTCCGTCGCGGGAATCGTCGGCAGCACGGCGGAGACGGAGCGCGGCCTGATCGAGGCGCAGATCGGGGCCGGACGGGTGAAGCCCGAGTGGGTTTTCTTTGTCTATGCCACCCGCGTGATGGGATTGCCCAAGGGCGATGCCGCCAAGGTGACGCTCGGCAACCAGGCGAGGGGCATGGAGGGGTGGCTGCGCAACCGCCACGCCAGGCGCGTTGCCTGGATCGGCTCGACGGAGGCGCCGCTGCAGCTCGCCGAGATGGAGCAGGCCATGATGCTGCTGCCGGACGGCACGCAATTCCTGGTGGCCGTGCTGGACTGGAACGAGGCCTGGGGCCAGAGCATGAACGCGCACTGGCTCACCGCGCGGCGGGCCGGCGCGGCGATCAGCTACGTGGACCACCAGCTCGACATTCCCGGCACGATGGTCGACGATCTGGCGAGGAAGACCAAGCGGCCGAATGCGCCCTTCGGGCAGGCGTCGGCGACCAACGGGCCGCGCCAGGCCTGGGCCGATCCGACCGAGGGCACCAACCGCTACGCGGCGCTGTCCGTGCAGTAGCGCGACACGCGATCCACCCGGCACGAGGAGACACACCGATGCTCGATGGCACCACCTGGCGCGTCCCATCCATGCGCCACCGGGTCAGCCCGGAGGAATGGCAGGCGCGCGTCGATTGCGCGGCCTTCTACCGCCTGGTCGATGCCTACGGCATGAGCGACCTGATCGCCAACCACGTCTCCGTCCGCGTGCCCGGCGAGGACGCCTTCCTGATCAACGCCTATGGCATGCTGTACGAGGAGATCACCGCCTCCTCCCTGCTGAAGATCGACCATGACGGCAAGGTGCTGCTGGCGCCGGAATTCCCGGGCGAGGTGCAGTACGGCGTGAACCGCGCCGGCTTTGTCATCCACTCGGCGATCCACAAGGCGCGGCACGAGATCGCCTGCGTCGCGCACACGCATACCGTGGCCGGCATGGCCGTTTCCACGCTGGAATGCGGGCTCCTGGCGAACACCCAGACCAGCATGCGCTTCGCCCACATCAGCTACCACGACTTCGGCGGCGTGGTGACCGACCTGGCGATGCAGGAGAAGCTCGTCCAGGACCTCGGCGACAACAACGCGATGATCCTGCGCAACCATGGGCTGCTGGCCGTGGGCAACACCATCCCGGAATGCTGGAACGCGCTGCACCGGCTGGAGCTGTCCTGCCGCACCCAGCTCGCCGCCATGGCGACCGGGGCGAACCTCATCGAGGTGCCGCGCGACGTGGTCGAGCACACCTACACCATGTACCAGCCGAAGACGCGCCGGGCCTTCGGCCTGCTCGACTGGCCGGCGCTGCTGCGCAAGCTGGACCGGATGGACCCGGGCTACCGGGATTGACCGCCCGGCCGATCCCGGAAACCATCGCGGCGGGGAGAGAACGCCTGGCCATGCGGGCGCACCCCGTGACGCCGGAGGCTCGACATGCCGCTTGACCAGCCATCCCTGACGGTGCGGCCCGCACGCCGCCGGGCGTCGGCCGCGGCGGCGCTGCTCGGCGCCCTGGTCCTGCTGGCGCCCGGCGGCGCGCGCGCGCAGCAGGGCGGCGTGCTGCGCGTCTCGCTCAACACCGAGCTGCAGATCCTCGACCCGATCGCCGCGACCATCAACGCGACGCGTGTCTTCGCCTACATGGTCTTCGACCAGCTCGTCGGCATCGACGCCGAGGGCAATTACCGGCCGCAGATGCTGGAGGGCTGGGAGGTCAGCGAGGACCGGCTGACCTGGCGCTTCCGCCTGCGCGAGGGGCTGGAATGGCACGACGGCACGCCGGTGACGGCGGAGGACTGCGTCGCCTCGCTGCGCCGCTGGGGCAAGCGCGAGCCGCTCGGGCGCCTGCTGCTGGAGGCGACGCGCGAGATCGGGGTGGTGGATGCGCGCAGCTTCACCCTCGTGCTGTCGCGCCCCTTCGCCTTCGTGCCCGACGCGCTCGGCAAGCCGGGCAACACCATCCCGGTGATGATGCCGGCGCGCATCGCCGCCGATGCCGAGGTGAGCCGCCCGGTGGCCGAGATCATGGGCTCCGGCCCGTTCCTGTTCAACCGCGCGGAATGGCGCCCCGGCGACCGCGCCGTCTTCCACCGCAACCCGCGCTACCGCCCGCGCGCGGAGCCGCCGAGCGGGCTCGCCGGCGGCAAGGTGGTGAAGCTCGACCGCGTCGAGCTGATCAGCATGCCGGACCAGGCGACGCGCGTCTCCGCGCTGCTCGCCGGCGAGATGGACCTGCTGGAGATCGTCCCCTTCCACTTCATCGACCGGCTGCGCCGCACGCGCGGGGTCACCATCGCGAACCAGCGCGGCGTCGAGCAGATCCTCTCGATCGTCTCGGTCAACCACATCCAGCCGCCGTTCAACGACATCCGCCTGCGCCGCGCGCTGCAGGCGGCCGTCGAGCAGCCGGACGTGATGGCCTCGCTCGGCCTGCCGCGCGGCATGTACCTGGAGAATTGCCACTCCATCTACATGTGCGACGCGCCGCTGACCAACGATGCCGGCACGCAGGTCTTCGCCAATGCCGGCGTGGCGCGGGCGCGCGAGCTGCTGCGCGAGGCCGGCTATGCCGGGCAGCCCGTGGCGATCCTGCACGCGGAGAGCTCGGCGATCCTCAACCCGATCGGCATCGTGGTCGCGGACCAGCTCCGCCGCGCCGGCTTCAACGTCGATCTGCGCACCTCGGACTTCGCCACGGTGGCGCAGCGCCGGCTCAGCCGCGCGCCGGTGGAGCAGGGCGGCTGGAGCCTGGTGCCGATCATCTGGAACGGCATCGACCTGGTGAACCCGCTGGCCAATTCGAACGTCTCGCAGAACTGCAACCCGCACAACCCGGGCTGGTACTGCGACGAGCGGCAGGCCGAGCTGCTGCGCCGCTTCTCCGAGGCGGTGGGCGAGGCGGAACGCAAGGCGCTCGCCGCCGAGCTGCAGGCGGCCTTCCATGAGAACGTGAACCTCGTGATCGGCGGGCAGTTCTCCGCCCCCGCCGCCTACCGCTCCAACGTCCAGGGCGTGGTGCCCTTCGCCTTCCCCGTGTTCTGGAACATCGAGAAGCGGTAGCAGGCCGCGCCGGAACGGGCCGCGGGCGAGGTCTGGGCGCCCGATGCCGTCGTGCCCTGCCATCGTCAGGGCCGGACCTGGCTCGGTCACCTCGAACGACAGCCCCACGGACGGGTTGGAAATGCCCGGCTCGAGGCCGGGCATGATGGACGAGGAAATGGCACGGACACGTCATCGGCCTGCTGGCGCGTGTCCGCGATTGAACCATGCGATGGCTGCGGCGAGGTGGCGTGCGGCGAGCGCGTTGTCGGCAATCAGGGCGTCGGCCGGCGTATCGGGGAGCATCTTGGCAACGCCTGGCAGATCATGAGCCGCGCCGCCGGCCGGGTGGAAGCGGATCGGGTTGCCCGGCGCATCGCCAAGGCACGGATCCTGGTGCTCAAGCCGCTGCGCGGGCGTCCGGCAGCAGGCATGCCGGCAAGCTTTGCCGGACCAAAAACGGGGGGTGGGATCCGGGGAGGGAGTTCATCTTCCTCCCCAAAGCCCTTCACGACGTCGGCGACCCCGCGCTCACTGCCGCCGTCACCCGCACGCGCTCGGCCGGCAACGGGATGAACTCCCTGTCGTCGCCCGGCACCGTGCCGAAGCGCATCGCCTTCCAGTCCTGCTTCGCCTGCTCGATGCGCTCGCGCGAGGAGGCGACGAAGTTCCAGAACAGGTAGCGCGGCCCGTCCATGGCAGCGCCGCCCAGCATCAGCAGCCGCGCGCCCTGCTCGGCGGCGGCGATCGCCAGCGCGTCGCCGGCGCGGAACAGCAGCATGCGCCCGGCCTCGAAGCGCGCGCCGGCGACCTCGACGCCGCCCTGCACGACGTAGGCGCCGCGTTCCTCGTGCTCGACCGGCAGCGGCAGGCGCGCGCCGGGCGCGAGCTGCGCGTCGGCGTAGAACAGCGGCGAGGAGACCACGACGGGCGATCGCAACCCCCAGCCCGTGCCGGCGACCAGGCGCAGGCGCATGCCGCCACCCTCGGCGGTGGGCAGCGTCGCGGCCGGGTGGTGGACGAAGGCGGGCGCCGTCTCCTCCTGGTCGCGCGGCAGCGCCAGCCAGGACTGGATGCCGAACAGCGGATTCACGCGGTCGCGCTTCGCCGCATCCGTGCGCTCGGAATGCGCGATGCCGCGGCCCGCCGTCATCCAGTTCACGTCGCCCGGGCGGATCGGCTGCGCGCTGCCCAGCGTGTCGCGGTGGAGGATCTCGCCCTCGAACAGGTAGGTCACGGTGGAGAGGCCGATATGCGGATGCGGCCGCACGTCCAGGCCCTGGCCGGTGAGGAATTCGCCCGGCCCCATCTGGTCGAAGAAGATCCAGGGCCCGACCATCTGCCGCTGCTTCGCGGGCAGCGCGCGCCGTACCTCGAAGCCGCCGATGTCGTGCACGCGCGGCAGCAGCACCGTCTCGATGCCGCCGGGCAGGCCGGGTTGCTGGGGCTCGGTCGTCATGGCCGCGATCTCCTGTCCTAAATCGCGCGGCATATGGGGATCGCGGGCGGGGTGCGGCCACCCCCACCCCGGCCCTCCCCCGCCAGCGGGTGAGGGGGCGTGTGCCGCAGCGTCAGGAGGGCGTGTCGCCGCAGATGGTGATGCGGTGCATGATGCGCGTCTCGGCGGGGTAGTCGTTGATCGCGAAGTGCTGGGTGCAGCGGTTGTCCCAGAAGGCCAGCGAGCCGGATTTCCAGCGGAAGCGGCAGGTGTGCTCCGGCCGCGTCGAATGCTGCATCAGGAAGTCGATCAGCGGCCGGCTCTCCCCCTCCGTCATGTCCTCGAAGCGGTGGACATGGCCGCCGATGAACAGCGCCCGGCGCCCGGTCTCCGGATGCGTGCGCACCAGCGGGTGGGTGGTGACCGTCTGGGTGCTGCCCGGGTCCTTCACCTTCATGCTGATCTTGTCGGCGTAGTATTCCTTGCGCGTCTTGCCGTCATGGCTGCTGAAATTGTCGCCCCGGCTCACCGCCTTCAGCGGATCGAGCATGCGCCGCATGCCCTCCGACAGGCTGTCATAGGCAAGGTACTGGTTGGTCCACATCGTGTCGCCGCCGGCCGAGGGAATCTCCTTGCCGTACAGGATGGTCCCCATCGCCGGCCGCGCGGTGAACATCTGGTCGGAGTGCCAGGAGCCGCCGAAATTCTTCTTGTCCTGCGGCGTCTTCACGATCTCCAGCACCTCGGGGTAGTCCTCCATGCCCTGCATGTAGGGGTGCAGGTGGATCTCGCCCCAGCGCCGCGCGAAGCGGAGCTGCGTCTCCGGCGTCAGCGTCTGGTCGCGGAAGAAGATCACCAGGTTTTCGAGCAGCGCCTGGCGGATCTCGGCGACCACCGCGTCCGGCAGGTCCTCGCCCAGATCGACACCCCGCACCTCGGCGCCGAGCGAGCCGGCGATGCGTTCGACCTCGATATGGCGGAAGCCGCTGTTGCGCAGCGCGGTCATGGACGTTTCCCTCCCGACGAAGCCGGGCCTTGCGGTGGCGTCGCACCGCTGCCGGCGTGCGCCAGGCACGCCCTGTCGGCGGGCGCGCCGTTTCCCGGGAGGCAGCATGGTGCGTACCGGCGGCGGGGGGAAGCCCCCCGTCCCGGTCAGAGGATGAAGTCCGTCTCCATCGCGTTCCGCACGGTGATGGTCTCGGCGGTCACGCCGTCGGTGATGGTGAATGCCCCCCTGCCCAGCGCAGTGACCGTCAGCGGCCCGCTGCCGATGAGCACCAGCCGGTCGCCTTCCAGCCGCGCGAAATCGTCGACGCCGTCGCCATCGAGCTCGCCGAAGCGCAGCACGAAGGAGTCGGCGCCGGCCCCGCCGCGCAGCCGGTCGGCCGCGGCGCCGCCATCCAGCACGTCGTCGCCTTCGCCGCCGGCCAGGGAGTCCATGCCGTTGCCGCCAAGCAGCGTGTCGGTCCCTGCGCCGCCGAACAGGCTGTCGGCGCCGTCCTCGCCCGTGACCCGGTCGTTGCCCTCGCCGCCGCGGGCGGTGTCGTTGCCTGAGCCGCCGTCCAGCCGGTCCGCCCCCGCGCCGCCGAACAGCGCGTCGTCCCCGTCGCCGCCGGCCAGGACATCCTCGCCGCCGCGTCCCGTGAGCGCGTCGGCGTCGCCGCGGCCGAACAGGAAGTCCTGCCCATCGCGACCGGTAAGCGAGTCGCTGCCGCTGCTGCCGGCGAGGCCGTCGCCGCCGCGGCGTCCCTGCATCGCACCCGTTGCGGCCGAGGCAAACAGAAAGTCGGCCGCAGTCAGGGGGGTGTCGTATCCCGGAAGGTTGAAGAGCGCGAACACGTCGCCGCCATCGGGGTCGGTGATGGTGTAGGCGATCGGATCGAACTGCTGAACGGCGCTGAAGGAGGTGATGCCCAACGGGCGCAGGTCGATGAGATCCTTCTCCGTCGCGTCCGAGGTGAAGTCCGTGATGATGAAGATGCCGGTGCCGTTCACGCCGAGCAGTTGGAAGGTGTCGGAGCCGCCGTCGCCGGTGAACTGGAAGCCGGCGCCCGATCCGGTCAGCGGCTGGTTGCTGTAGCCGCCGAGAACATCATCCTGCGCGGAGCCGATCAAGGTCAGGATGTCGTTCGTGTCGCCATAGCCGATCACGTCGCCCGCAGCGTCGCCGCCGGTGGCCTTCGAGGAGTCGGCATAGAGCTGAACCGTCACGCCGGCGGCCGAGGATGCGTAGGAGATGGAGACGTTGCCGGCGTTGGCATCGAGGTAGTCGGCGCCCGCCCCACCCTCGATCACCGAGCCGGATGCGCCCCGGATCCAGTCGTTCAGCGGGCCGCCGATGGCGTTCTCGATGCCGGCGAGGACATAGGTGTTCCTCACGGTGTCAGGGCCGGTTCCCGGGAAGGGCGGATCGTCGCCGGCCGGGGCGGCGGTATCGGCCGGCGCCGGGCGTTCCGCGGCGTAGCCGGCAACGAGATCGACCTCGAGCTGCATGGCCGGGTTGCCGGTGAGGTAGATCACCGCGAAGGTGTCGCTGTCCGCGCCACCGTCGAAGGTTCCGGCGGTGCCGCCGCCATAGAGCGTGTCGTTGCCGGCGCCGCCGGAGAGGCTCTCGGCGTCGATGCCGCCGCCGCTGTTGTCGGTGCTGTAGAAGCTGTAGAGATCGTCGTCTCCGTCGCCGCCGGAGAGCGTGTCCGCGGCGCCCGTGCCGTAGATCAGGTCGGCGCCGCCGAAGCCCTGGATGTAGGCCGCCGTGGACGACAGGGAGGTGATCGCCGAGGGATCGGCGAGCGCGGCGTTGGTGGTTAGCGCGTCCGCGTAATTCGTGCCGGCCAGGACGGCGCCATAGGTGTTCGATTGGCCATTGCTGATGACCGTGCCGCCGATCGCGCCGAACAGCGCGACAGCCGCGTTGGACGGCAGGGTCGCGGCCACGGGCTGGAAGCCGCCATCAGGCAGCCGGCTGGTGATCGAGGACGAGACAAGGTTGGTGAAGCCGGCCTGGCCGTTCTGGATGTCCACGGCGGAGCTGAAGTTGAACAGGTTGAGCAGCACCTGCCGCGTGTCGTTGCCGGAGGGTGCGAGGCCCATCTCGGTCCGGAAACCCGTGCTCAGCTCGACATAGGCATAGACATCGCCGCCGGCGGAGAATTGCAGGACATCCCCGGTGCCGCCGCCGCCGGGCACCTGGCTCGCGTCCACCACGGTCTGGGTCAGCGACTGGATGATGCTGCTCTGGAGCGGCAGCATCAGCACGTCCTCGCGCGGGTCGAAGTCGGTGACCACCATGACATCCTGCGGGGCCTGCGGCTTCGCGCCCGATGCGAGGCTCTCGATCAGGCTGACGAAAAGGCCTGCCAGGTCGCCGCCGATCGGCCCGAGTGCGGAGGCCAGGATGCCGCCGGCGATGCCGTCCACCGCGGCCTTGATGGCGTCCTGGATCGCCACCTTCGCCACGTTGTTGGCGATGTCCTGACTCATCTTCTCGAAGAACGCGCCCCAGAACGCTGCGCCATCGTTGGAACCGTCCATGCTGTAGCTGAGCATGAAGACGTCGGCGCCGCCGCCGCCGGTCAGGATGTCGAGGTTGCCGCTGCCGCGCTTGCCGCCGTAGAGGAAGTCGTTGCCCTCGCCGCCGTCGAGCGTGTCCGAGCCGTTGCCGCCGAAGAGCTGGTCGTCCCCGCCGTCGCCCGACAGGCTGTCATTGCCGTCGTAGCCACTGAGGCTGTCGTCGCCGTCATTGCTGGTGTCGTAGGGCGCGAGGCTGACGCCGGCGATGACCGGATTGCCGGTGAAGGAGTCCGCGGTGTCGCCGTACAGCGTGTCGTTGGTGTTGCCGCCGTAGAGCTGGTCGTCGCCGGAGCCGCCATAGCCCTCGGTGGCGATCTGGTCGTCGGGGTCCTGGACAAGGCTGGGCGGGTTGATCGTGTCGTCCCCGGCGCCGCCGAAGAAGCGCAGCGGCTGGGGAAAGCCATAGGTGTTCCCGGTGGGCAGGTTGTTGGCGAGCTGGTCGTTGCCGGCGCCGGCCTCGAAGGTGCCGGGCATGCCGGCCGCGATGGTGTCGGCGTTGTTCCAGCTCTGCGAAGCCAGGGCGAAGACGTAGTAGTTGTCGATGGTGTCGTCGAAGAAGGGTGCCGAAATCGAGACGCTGTAGCTGTCCTGGTTGTCGGCCGTGTACACCCGGTAGGACAGGCCGCCACCGGGATCGACGTTGGAAACATGGCCGAAGTCGCCGCCACCGAGATCGGTTGTCACCTGCGCCCCTCCGGATGGTAGGCCGCAGTTGCAACGGCCGCTATTTCAATTCGACGAAAACGTCTAAATGAGACGTTACCCTGGAGAGCCAAAGGCCGTCAACGCCGTTTCGATCCCTGTTGGAACTCGGCGGCATCAGTTCACCGCCGCGCCCGAGATGCGCACGATCTCGGCGGCCTTCGCCACCTCCGCCACCTGGAAGGCGGCGAACTCCTCCGCGGTGCTGCCGACCGGCTCGTACCCGAGCGCCTCCATCCGTTCCGAGATCTCCGGCCGGCGGACCGCCGCCGCGATCTCGCGCGAAAGCCGCGCCACCACCGGCGCCGGCGTGCCGGCCGGGGCGAAGACGCCGAGCCAGGAGAGGAACTCGTAGCCCGGCACGCTCTCCGCGATGGCCGGCACCTCCGGCAGGACCGGGAGCCGCCCCTGGCGGGACGTGGCGATGGGCCGCAGCTTGCCGGCCCGCACCTGCTCCAGCACCTCCACCGTGGGCGCGAAGACCAGCTCGACGCGGCCGGAGACGAGGTCGGCCGCCGCCGGCGCGCCGCCGCGGTAGTGCACCATCGTGAACTTCACGCCCGTCAGGTGCTCGAACACCGACGCGGCGAAGTGCTGGCTGGTGCCGCCGCCGCCCGTGCCGGCGTTCAGCCCGCCCGGCCGCTCCTTGGCCAGCGCGATCAGCTCGGGCACCGTGCGCACCGGGACGGAGGGATGCACCACCAGCAGCACGTGGCTGAGCGCGATCAGCGACACCGGGGCGAAGTCCCGCACGACGTGGAAGGGCAGGTCCCGGTACAGCGCCTGGTTCGCCGCGTGCGTGCCCATGCCGCCCACCATCAGCGTGTAGCCGTCCGCCGGGCTGCGCGCGACATGCTCGGAGGCGACGTTGCCGCCGGCGCCGGTGCGGTTCTCGATGATCACGTTCTGGCCGAGCCCGGCGGTGATCGCCTGGCCGATGATGCGGGCCGTGGTGTCCGTGCTGCCGCCGGCGGCGAAGCCCACCAGCAGGCGGATCGGGCGGTCGGGTGTCCAGGTCGGCGGTGCGGCTTGTGCCTGGGCCTGCGCGGCGGCGGGCAGCAGGGGCAGGGCGGCGAGCAGGCCGCGGCGGCGGATCGGCATCGATGAGTCCTCCCGGCCGGGCGTTGCCCGCCCTTGGCCTGGCGCAAGGCTACCCCGCATCGCGTGCCAGGCTCAACGCCGCCCGTTCGCGCGGGGCGCTCAACGCCGGCCGTTCGCGCGGGGGCGCTCAACGCCGCCCGTTCGCGCGGGGCGCTCAACGCCGGCCGTTCGCGCGGGGGCGCTCAACGCCGGCCGTTCGCGCGGGGGCGCTCAACGCCGCTCGAAATCCACGCGCTCATCCGTCGGCAGGCCGAGCAGGCGCCGCCGCAGGCAGTCCAGCGCCAGCTCCTGCGCGCCCAGCCGCACCCAGTCCCGCCCCCCGAGCAGCCGCGCCTCCCGTGCCACCGTGCCGGCGTCGTCCGCGATGCCGATGAGGATCGCGCCGCCCTTCGAGCGATCCTCGCCAAGGCCCGGATCGAGGTCGATCAGCACCACCAGCGCATGCGTCGCCGCGCAGTCGGCGCGCAGGGTCGCGGCCAGCTCGGCCGCCAGCGCCGGCGTCAGCGGCGTATCGGCAGAGACGCCCATCAGCCGGCAGCCATCGGCGAGCTGCCCGGTGTCGCGCGCGACGACGCCGCGGCGGAACACCGCCTCCGCCCCCGGCAGGTGGGCGATGCGCCCGGCGATGCCGCCCGCCGTGAAGGTCTCCGCCACGGCCAGGCGGCCGCCGCGCGCGCGCAGCGCGTCGATCACCACCGTCTCCAGCGTCGCATTGTCCTCGGCCATGATGAAGTTGCCGAGCCGGCGACGCACCTCCTCGGCCAGCGGCGCCATGATCCGCTCCGCGGTTTCGGCATCCCGGGCGCGCAGGGCGATCTTGGTCTCGAGCTGCGGGTAATGCGCCTGGAACCCGAGCTTCACCCCGGCCTCCGGCGGCGCCATGGCCTCGATACCCTTCAGCAGCTCGTCGGCGCGGCTCTCGCCGATGCCGAAGGAATGGAAGCGCTTCAGCCGCGGCACGCCGGGCGCGCCGCCCATGGCCAGCAGGCGCGGGATGACCTGCTCGTCCAGCATGCGCCGCATCTCGCGCGGCACGCCCGGGGTGAAGAAGAAGCGCGCGCCGTCGATGGTGACGGCGAAGCCGCAGGCCGTGCCGATCGGGTTGTCGAGGAACTCGGCGCCCTCGGGCAGCATGGCCTGCTTGCGGTTGTTCGGCGGCATCGGACGGCTGCGCGCCGCGTAGAAGGATTCCATGCGGGCCAGCCAGGGCTCGTGCAGCACGAGCGTCACGCCGGCCGCCTCGGCCGCGATCTCCTGGCTGAGGTCATCGACCGTCGGCCCGAGCCCGCCATTGACGATGACGGCCCGCGCCCGCTGCGCCGCCTGGCGGAAGGCGGTCAGCAGCGCCCCGCGGTCGTCGCCGACGACGGTGCCCCAGTGCGGCTCCAGTCCCACGTCCAGCAGGCGCTGGGCGATGTGGCCGTAATTGGTGTTGATGGTCTTGCCGGTGAGGATCTCGTCGCCGGTGCAGAGGATTTCTATGCGCATGATGGCCTGTTCCCGTCAGGTCGCAGTGCTCTCCCGCCCCCGCCCGCGGGGGAGGGCCGGCGTGGGGGTGGCGTTGCCGGCGGGCCTCCAGCGCGCCACCCCCCACCCTGACCCTCCCCCGCCCGCGGGGGAGGGACGCGGTCACAGCTCGCCACGGAACCCCGCCACGATGTCCATCTGCCGCTCGTGCTCGCCGGCGAAGCGCAGGCAGATGTGCTGCGCGCCGGCCGCGGCATAGGCCGCCAGCCAGTCGCGCGCCGCGGCGGCCGGGCCGGCGAAGCAGACCTGGCGCTTGCGCATCACGTCCGGGCGCTGGCCGTAGTAGCTCTCCAGGAAGGCATCCATCCGCGCATCGGCACGCGCCGCGTCCTCGTCGATCGCCAGGGTGAGGTAGGCCGCGCCGGTGATCGCCGCCGAGTCGCGCCCCGCCGCGCGCGCCGCGTCGCGCATCGCCGCCAGCGTCCGCGCGTAGAGCGCCGGGTCGGCGCCGTTCGGGAACCAGCCGTCGAAATGCTGCCCGACGCGCGCAATCGCCTTCACCGAAGCCCCTGCGACCCAGATCGGCGGGCCGCCGGGCCGGTGCGGTGTCGGGCCCAGCACCGCGTCCTTCACCTGCCAGCGCCCCTCCCAGGTGACCTTCTCGCCGGACCACAGCGCGCGGCAGAGGCGCATCGCCTCCATCATCCGGCCCAGCCGCGCCTCCCAGGGCACGCCGCAGGCGGCGAACTCGTCGCGGATGTTCGGCACGTCGGACGCGCTGCCGATGCCGAGGATCACCCGCCCCTCGCTGATCCGGTCCAGCGTCGCCCACTGGTGCGCCAGCAGCACCGGGTTGCGCAGCGCCGGCAGCAGCACCGCCGTGCCGATCTCCGCGCGCGTGGTGCGCGCCGCGACGGCGGCCATCAGGGTCATCGGGTCGTGCCGCGGCCGCGCGGTGACGCTGTCGCCGATCCAGATGGAATCGAAGCCCAGCCGTTCGGCGCGCTCGGCCAGCGCCAGCAGCGGGCCGGTGGCGTGCGCCCCGGTCATGACGCGCTCGCGCGTCGGCAGCAGGTATCCGATGCGTGGTGCCGCCATGTCCGCCCCCCCGATGCGGCGGAGCATAGGCCGCCCGGCCGGCGCCGTCATGGCCGCCCCTTGACCCCCCCAGCGCCATGGCGTGCTGTAGGGCTCCAAGGGAGGGACACCGGCCATGAAGCTGCTGTTCATCGAGGATTTCCGCCTCTGCGTGCTGCGCGAAGCCGACCACGCGGTGGACGTCTCCGCCATCGTCGCCGACATTCCGCGCACCGGCCCCGGCGACCTGATGAGCGGCCTCATCGCCCGGTTCGACGCCTATCGCGGCAGGCTGGAGGCGGCCGCCGCCACCGGCACCCCCATTCCGCTCGCCGGCAAGCGCATCCGCCCGCCGCTGCCGAAGCCCGGCAACATCGTCTGCATGGCGGTGAACTACATGGAGGACGGGACGCTGCCCGCCCCCGCCCCGATCAACGCCTTCCACAAGGCCGCGACCGCCATCATCGGCCCCGGCGACACCATGGTGCTGCCCGACATCCCCGCCACCATCTTCGAGGGCGAGGCGGAACTGGCCGTGGTCATCGGCAAGCGCGCCAGCAATGTGCCCGCCGCGCAGGCCATGGACCACGTCTTCGGCTACGTGAACTTCATCGACGGCTCGGCGCGCGGGCTGAAGCCGGCGAACAACTCCTTCTTCCAGATGAAGTCGCGCGACAGCTTCGCCCCCATCGGCCCCTGGCTGGTGACGCGGGACGAGATCGCGGACCCGCAGGCCCTGCGCGTGCGGCTCTCGAACAACGGCGTCGTGATGCAGGACTTCAGCACCAGCGACATGGCGCACGCGATCCCGCGCTGCATCGAATGGGTCTCCTCGATCCACACCTTGGAGCCGGGCGACATCCTGGCGACGGGCACCAACCACCGCGGCCTCAACCCCTTCATGGATGGCGACCGCATCGAGCTGGAGGTGGAGGGGCTCGGCGTGCTGCGCTTCGGCGTGCGCGACGACCTGAAGCGGGTCTGGAAGCGCGAGACGCGCCTCGATCGGCAGCGGGCGGGTCATGACGGGCCGACGCCGCAGGCCGCGGGCAAGTACGCGACCGCCGCCTGATGCCGGAGACGCCGGAGGGCCTGCTGGCACGGCTGGCCGCCATGGGCATCGAGCACCGGGTCACGCACCACCCGGCGGTGTTCACCGTGGCGGAATCCAGGGCGCTGCGCGGCCAGCTGGAGGGCGGACACAGCAAGAACCTGTTCCTCCGCCCGAAGACCGGCCCCTTCCTGCTGGCGGTGCTGGAGGAGAGGCGGCAGATCAGCGTCAATGCGCTCGGCCGTGCCGCCGGCGCGGGCCGCGTCAGCTTCGCCGATGCGGCGGCACTGATGCAGCATCTCGGCGTCGAGCCCGGCTCGGTCACGCCCTTCGGCCTGGTGAACGCCGTGCCCGGCGCGGTGCGCGTGGCGTTCGACCGGCACCTGATCGAGGACCATGCCTGGATCAACGTGCACCCGCTGGCCAACACGGCGACGGTGACCATCCGCCCGGCCGGCCTGCTGGGCTTCCTGCGCGCGCTGGGGCACGCGCCGGAGGTGCTCGACCTGAACGCGGGGACGTAGCCGCCCGCCCGCCCCTGTCACGCCGGCACCAGCCCTGGATGGATGCGCCTGGCCCCGCCAAAGGTGCGCAGCAGGCGGCGCGCCAGGGCGAGATCGAGCGGCGCGGGCCGTTGCCGCGGCAGGGTTTCCGCCCAACTCTGCATGATCCTGCCGAGCCGTTCGGACAAAACCGGGTCCGGCAGCATCCAGGGCGGCCCGGGCAGGGCGGAGAGCATC
>JAIEOP010000060.1 GCA_019750465.1 Acetobacteraceae bacterium
GGGCAGCGGCGCCGCGCCGCCGGAGCCGGCGACCGACCCGGCCGCGCCGGGCCTGCGGAGATGGCGGCAGCCGAGACCCCTGCGCGCCGATGGCGGCGAGGACCAGATCAGCGTGGTCGGCCTGCTGGCCGGCATCATCCGGCTCACCCCCGACGGCGGCACGGGCAGCGACACCATCCTCGGCAGCAGCCTCGCCGACCGGATCCTCGGCGGTGACGGCAACGACGTCGCCGCCGGCAGCCGCGGCAACCACACTGCCTTGCTCGGCGCCGGCGACGACGTCTGCCACTGGAATCCGGGCGACGGCAGCGACACGGTCCTGGGCGGCGCCGGCCTCAATACACTGGTGCTCGACGCCTCCAATATCGCCGGTGTCCTCGAAATCCCGGCCGATGGCGGCAAGGTCCGGATGACCCCCGATATCGCCGCGGTGACCGTGGCCCTGAACGACATGGTGGCCGTCCGGCTTCAGGCGCTCGGTGGCGCGGATCGCATCGCCGTGCGCGACCTGTCGCGCACCGATGTCAGCCTGCTGTCGATCGATCTCGGCCTCTTCGGCTCTGGCGGCGCGCAGGCGGACGGCATCACTTTTTACGGCCGCCTCGCTGCCGGCACGGTGAGCGTGCGACTCGACGCCGGGGGGCTGCGCGGCCTCGGCCCGGGCGCGCAGATGTGGATCGCCAACGCCGAGGCCGGTCACCTGCTCACCTTGAACGGCCTGGACGGCAACGACGTGCTGATCGGCGGATCCGGGGATGACGTGCTGATCGCCGGGGCCGGCCTCGACGTGCCGGCTGGCGGCCTCGGCACCGACGCAATCATCCAGCGGCGGCGGCTCGGCCGGGCCGATCCGGCCCGCTCAGCCCGCCTTGCGCAGCACCAGCGTGGTCCAGCGGCCGACGGCGACGCGCCGTTCCAGCCGCAGCCCCTGGCGGCGATGCGCCGCCAGCACCATCCCCGCCTGGCTGTCCAGCAGCCCGGCGAGGATCGCCGTGCCGCCCGGCGCCAGATGCACGGCCAGGTCGCGCGCCATGGCACAGAGCGGGCGCGCCAGGATATTGGCGAAGACGAGGTCGAAGACGGCGCCGCGCAGCATGCGGTGGCGCCAGCCATCGGCCCGCCGCGCCGCGACCAGGTGCCGCAAGCCGTTCATCGCGGCGTTGTCGGCGGCGACGCGCACCGACCAGGGCTCGATGTCGGTCGCCAGCACCGGCACCCGCAGCAGCTTCGCCGCGGCCATGGCCAGCACGCCGGAGCCGGTGCCGATGTCCAGCACGCGCCGCAGCCTGCGATGCGGCGGGCGTCCCGCACGTCGCCGCGCGACGCCTTCCAGGGCCAGCAGGCAGCCCTGGGTCGAGCCATGCTCGCCGCTGCCGAAGGCAAGCCCGGCATCGAGGCGCAGCACCACCCGGCCATGGGCCGGCCGATCGGGCAGATGGGTGGGGCGGATCAGCACGCGCCGGCCGATCGGCTGTTCCGGGAAGCCCTCGAGGGTGCGGGCGAGCCAGCCTTCGGCCTCCACCGGCGCGCGCAGCAGGTTGGGTGCCTCATCCAGCCCGGCCACGGCGGCGGCCAGCGCCAGGGCGCCCTCCAGCGCCTCCTCGCCCTGCCCCGCCTCGCGCACGCCCTCGACGCGCCAGGTGTCGGACGCCTCGTCGCGGAAATAGCCCGTGGTGGCGCAGACCGTGGCCAGCGCGGCCTCGAAGGCGGGCACCGCGGTATCCGGCAGGCGCTCGACGGCGAGGCATTCCAGCAGGGGGCCGCGGCGGGCGGTCATCGGCGCATCCGGAGGCTTGCGGGCGGCTGAATGCGCCATTCACCATGGGGCCGGAAGGGGGTCGCACGGGAAAAAGGCCGCACCCGAAGAGGCGGCCTTTCCGTGGCGGGTCGCGAAGGGGCGCCGGGTTCAGTCGGCGCGGCGCCGCACCGCGGCGAGGCCGACGATGCCGAGGCCGAGCAGGGCGAGCGACATCGGCTCCGGCACCCGCACCTGGTCGTCGGCGCTCAGGGCCGCGCCCGGGCCGTTGGCGGTGATGGTGATCACCTCGGTGAGCGAGAACAGCCCGGAAAGCGCCACCGCGGTGCTGAAGCTCTCGTTCCCGACCGCCGTCGCGCCGAGCAGGGTGGCGGCGGCGCCGGTATTCGCGGTGTCGATGTAGAAGGCGCGCGAGACGGCCGCGTTGGTGATCAGGCCGGTGAAGAGGGCCGAGAACTCGGCGGTCGCGCCCGGCAGGGACAGGTCGGTCTGGATCAGCTCGAGCGTGAGGGTCCCGGTCCCGGCGGTGGCGATGTTGACCGAGGCGTTCTCCATCAGCGTGCCGTTGCCCGCGAAGGCGTTGACGCCGGCGGAGTTGATGACGTTGATGTTGAAGCCGCCGACGGCACCGACGAAGGTGGCGTTGAGGTTGGTCGGGTCGCTGGCGACGGTGACACCGTTCGCCTTGATGGTGATGGCGGCCTCGGCGACCGGCGCGAGGGCGAGACTGGCGACGGCGGCGGCGGCCAAGAGCAGCGGTCTCATGCGTAGTCTCCTGCAACGTTGGGTTGGCCTGCCAGGGGGCGGGCGCCCGGTGTGGTTGAGCAGGATCCGTGCCATTTCACAAAAAGGCATGAGTCCAGTGCATTAGGCGGATGATGCTGCAAATCCAGTCCAATGTGTCGTGAAACAATACACTCTCCAGTCTGCGGAGCTGTTTTTCGGCTTCCAGGACGGCCGTGGCTGGATGTCCGGGGATCGCTGGCGCCGCGGGCCCGCCCCTGCCGCGCCTTGGGCTTCTTGCTCCCTTTCGGACGAAACCCAGGCATCATGGAAGGTTTCGGCACACGGGGACCGCCGAACGGCCGGACGGTGCCTTGGTTCCGGGACAGCTCGCGGCCCGTGGGATCTGTAAGGGCGGCCGACACTCACTCGCCTTCGACGAACCGGTCGAGCACCTTCTTCCGTCCTGCCTTGTCGAACTCGATGTCGAGCTTGTCGTCCTCCACCAGCAGCACCGTGCCGGGGCCGAATTTCTGGTGGAACACCCGCGCGCCTACCGCGAAGGGCTCGGGCCGCGCCGGACGCTCCTGCACCTCCCAGGTGCCGGTGCCCTCCAGCATCCGCGGCCGCCTCGGCGCCGTGCCGAAGCCGCCCAGCAGCGGCCCGCGGTCGAAGACGCTTGCCGTCGGCGCCATCATGGCGCCGCGCGCGCCGCTGGCGCTGCCTTCGCGCGTGACCTGGTCCGGCGGCAGCTCGTCGATGAAGCGGCTGGGGATGGAGCTGGTCCAATTGCCATAGACGCGGCGATTGGCGGCGCAGGAGATGACTGCCTGCCGCCGTGCCCGGGTGAGGCCCACATAGGCCAGCCGACGCTCCTCCTCGAGCGCCTTCTCGCCGCCCTCGTCCAGGCTGCGCTGGCTGGGGAACAGGCCCTCCTCCCAGCCCGGCAGGAAGACCATGTCGAACTCCAGGCCCTTCGCCGCGTGCAGCGTCATCAGCGAGACACGGTCCTGCTCCGCCGCCTCGTCCGTCTCCATCACCAGCGCCACGTGTTCGAGGAATCCCGCCAGGGTCTCGAATTCGCCGAGGGCGCGCAGCAGCTCCTTCAGGTTGTCGAGCCGGCCCGGCGCCTCGGCGGACTTGTCCTGCTTCCACATCTCCGTGTAGCCGCTCTCGTCGAGCAGCGTCGCCGCCGTCGCGACATGGCCGTCGCGGCCGAGCATGGCGCGCCAGCGGGCGAAGCCCCCGATCAGCTCGGTGAGCGCCTGCCGGGCGCGGGCCTGCTTCACCACCCCGGCCAGCTTCCCGGCGGCGTGCGAAAGCGGGATGCGCTCCTCCCGCGCGATGCGGTGCATCTCCCGCATCGCGGTGTCGCCCAGGCCGCGCTTCGGGACGTTCACGATGCGCTCGAAGGCGAGGTCGTCGGCCGGCTGGTGCAGCACGCGCAGATAGGCCAGCGCGTCGCGGATCTCCTGGCGCTCGTAGAATTTGGCGCCGCCGACGACGCGGTAGGGAATGCCGAGGGTGATCAGCCGCTCCTCGAAGGCGCGGGTCTGGAAGCCGGCGCGCACCAGGATGGCGATCTCCGCCAGGCTGTGCCCGGACCGCCGCGCCGCCTCGATGCGGTCGCCGACCATGCGGGCCTCCTCCTCGGAATCCCACAGCGCGACGACGCGCACCTTCTCGCCATCCGCGTCGTTGCGGCCGGTGCGCAGCGTCTTGCCGAGGCGCCCGGTGTTGTGCGCGATCAGGTGCGAGGCCGCGGCGAGGATCGGCCGCGTCGAGCGGTAGTTGCTCTCCAGCCGCACGATGCGCGCGCCGGGGAAATCCTTCTCGAAGCGCAGGATGTTCTCGATCTCGGCGCCGCGCCAGGAATAGATCGACTGGTCGTCGTCGCCGACGCAGCAGATGTTGCGCTGTCCCGGATCCTCGCGCTGCGCCAGCAGGCGGAGCCAGAGGTACTGCACCAGGTTGGTGTCCTGGTACTCGTCCACCAGGATGTAGCGGAAGCGGCGGTGCCACTCGGCCAGCACGTCCGGGCGGGTGCGCAGGATCTCGGTCACGTGCAGCAGCAGGTCGCCGAAATCGGCGGTGTTCAGGTCGCGCAGGCGCCCCTGGTAGGCGGCGTAGAGGGCGCGGGCGCGGCCCGGCCCGGCATAGTCGGTATCCTCGGCCGGCGTCACCCGCTCCGGCGTCAGGCCGCGATCCTTCCAGCGCCCGATCGCCGCCATCAGCCCGTTCGGCGGCCAGCGCTTCACGTCCACGCCGGCCGCCTCCATGACCTGCTTCAGCAGGCGCAGCTGGTCGTCGGTGTCGAGGATGGTGAAGCCGCTGGTCAGCCCGACCAGCTCCGCGTGCCGGCGCAGCATGCGGGCGCAGAGCGCGTGGAAGGTGCCGAGCCAGAGCCCCTCCACCGGCTGGCCGGTGATGGCGCCGACGCGCTCGCGCATCTCCCGCGCCGCCTTGTTGGTGAAGGTCACGGCCAGCACCTGGCCGGGCCAGGCGCGGCCGGTCTTCAGGATATGGGCGAAGCGCGTGGTCAGCACCCGGGTCTTGCCGGTGCCGGCGCCGGCGAGCACCAGCACGGGCCCGTCCAGCGCCTCGACCGCGGCGCGCTGCTCGGCGTTCAGGCGGGCGAGGTAGTCGGTGTCGCCCAGGGCCGGGGGGCCGCTCGATCGAGTCTCGCTCATTGGCAGGCTCCCACCGATCCGGCGGCGCAGATGCGCTTGCCATCGGTCCAGCGCGCGCCGTCGAGCGTTGCGTTCAGCAGGTCCGCCCCCTCCAGCAGCGCGCCGGTGAGGTCGGCATTGGCGAGGTTGGCGCGGAAGAACCGGGCGCGGCGCAGATCGGCCCGCACCAGCTTCGCCCCTGCCAGCTCGGCGCGGGTGAAATCCGCCTCGCGCAGGATCGCGCCCTCCAGGTCCGCGCCGGTCAGGTCGGCGGACACGAAGCGCGCCTCCCGCCCGTTCACCCCGCGCAACTTGGCATCCGACAGCCGCGCCCGGTCCAGCGAGGCATCGCGCAGCGTCGCGCCGGTGAGATCCGCGCCGGCGAGTTCGCGCCCGTCCATCAGGCAGCGGCGCCAATCCACCCCCGGCGCGGGGGAGTCGGAACAGGCCGCGCGGGCCTGGGCGCCGTGTGCGACCAGCCCGATCAGGAGGAAGAGCCCGAGTCGGGCTGGGTTCATTGGCACGCGCACGGGGGCCGATATAGAACGTCCGGCGAACTCCACAAACCGGATCCGGCCGCCCGCCCGTGCATGCCCTCCTGAGCTGGTCCGCGCGGCATGGCGGCGCGCTGCTGGCGCTCGGCGTTTTCGGCGGCATCGCCATGGCGCCGCTGGCCGCGGCGTTGCGCGGGGTGGTGACGCCGGCGGTCGCGGTGCTGATGACCCTGGTGCTGCTGCGCATCGACCCGGCCGAGGTGATCGGCTGGCTGCGCCGGCCCGGCCGCGTGGCGCTGATCGCCGCCTGGATGCTGCTGGCCTGCCCGCTGATCGCGCATGGCGTGGCGCGGGCGGTGGGGCTGGAAGCCTCGCTCGCCGCGGGCGTCGTGCTGATGGCGGCCTCCAGCGCGATCTCGACGGTGCCGGCCTTTGCCCGGCTGGTCGGGCTCGACCCGGCGATCTGCCTCGTGGTGATGGTGGTGACGACCTTGCTGGTGCCGTTCACCGCGCCGCCGCTGGCGCTGGGGCTGCTGGGGCTGGACCTGGCGATCTCGGCGGCTGGGCTGATGGGGCGGCTGGCGCTGATCATCGGGGTGCCGGCGCTGCTGGCGCTGGCGCTGCGGCGCTGGCTGGGGCCGGCGCGGCTGGCGCGGGCGTCGCCATCGCTGGACGGCGCCGTGGTGATCACGCTGGTGGTCTTCGCCTTCGGGGTGATGGATGGGGTGCAGGCGCGGCTGATCGCCGACCCGCTCTGGGTGCTGGGCGGGATGGCGGCGGCGCTGCTGGCCAATCTCGGGCTGAACGGGCTGACGGCGCTGGTGCTGGCGCCCGTGCTGGGGCGCGGCGCCGCGCTGGCGGCGGGGCTGCTGGCGGGCAACCGCAACGGGGCGCTGTTCCTGGCGGTGCTGCCGGCGGGCGTGGATGCGGGGGTGCTGCTGTTCTTCGCGCTGGGGCAGGTGCCGATGTTCGTCACGCCCCTGCTGCTGCGGCCGGTGTATGAGCGGATGCGTCGACGCTGATACTCGCAGGAGGTCGCGCATGCCGGAGATTCGCTGGTACTTCGATCCCATCTCGCCCTTCTCCTGGCTGGCGCTGCCGCGGGTGGAGGCGCTGGCCGCACGGCATGCGGTGGCGATGCGCCCCGTGGTGTTCGGCGCGATCCTCTCGCACTGGGGCGGCACGGGGCCGGCGGAGCTGCCGGCCAAGCGCGTGCACACCTATCGGCTGTGCCAATTCCTTGCCGAACGGGAAGGGCTGCCGATGCGGTTTCCACCCCGCCATCCCTTCGCCTCGCTCGGCGCGCTGCGGCTGCTGACGGCGCTGGGCGCGCCGATCGGGGTGGTGCGGGCGGCCTTCGAGTTCGTCTGGGCGGAGGGGCGCGACCCGAGCGACCCTGCGGAGTTCGCGGCGCTTGGTGCGCGGCTCGGGATCGGCGACCCGGTGGCGCTCGCCGAGGCGCCGGCCACGAAAGCGGCGCTGCGGTCGGCCACCGAGGAGGCGATCGCGGCGGGGGTGTTCGGCGTGCCGACGCTGCTGGTCGAAGAGACCGTCTTCTGGGGCGCCGATGCGATGCCGATGGCGGAGGCGTACCTGGCCGATCCCGGGCTGCTGGCGCGCGGGGAGATGGGGCGGCTGGCAGGGTTGCCGGTGGGGGTGGAGCGAAGGCGCCAGGCTTGAATGCCGAATGTCAATTCGGCAACAATCAGGCTTTGCAACCACTGAGGATTGCGAAGCTCATGGCCAATGCCCTTGCCGGCCAGCGCGCCGCCTTCACCAAAGCATTCATGAGCTACAGCCGTACGGACGATGAGGCGACACGACGTGTCGAGGCTGAAAAGATGGCGCGCATCATACTTCGTGCGCCGGCGCTCGGCTTCTCCCGCGAGGCCATCGTCCAGGACAAGTCGATCCCTGGTGATGTCGAGGAGCGGTTGCGCGGGGCGAGTCCCGTTGCGGCGCCGGAGGACGACGCGGAAGCCGACCCGGATGTGCAGGTCGCCGAACTCAACAGCATGGTCGACACGCGGGAGCTGCGCGAAATTGGCGAAGGTCCAGAGGCGATCTACGCTTACGGCTATGCCTGCGCGCCCGACAGGCTGAAGATCGGACGCACCGACAATGATGTCGTGGCGCGAGTGGCCGGCCAGATCACCACAAGCACGCCGGACAAGCCGGCCTTGCGGCTGGTGATCCGCACGCGCAATTGCCGCGCGCTCGAGAAGGCCATCCACGCCGTGCTGCAATACCGTATGCGTGCCGTGACCGGCGGCGGCGCCGAATGGTTCCTGACAAACCCGGACGAGATCATCGCGATCCACATGTCGGTCGAGGGCGAGGGCCGCGGGATCGGCCAGGCAGCAACGCCCCCACCCTGACCCTCCCCCGCCAAACGGGGGAGGGAACGCGGTGCCGCTCTACTCCGCGGCCTGCTTCCAGCGGCGGGCGTATTGGGTCAGCGCGTCGTCGGCCACGGGCTCGATGGGCGTGAAGTCGCGGTGCGCGATCCACTCCGGCCGGGTCGGCGTGCGGATGTGGTTCGAGCAGGCGTTCAGGGTGAGATACACGATCTTGCGCGGATAGGGCGTGATGTTCGGCGCGCTGCCGTGCACCAGGTTGCCGTGGAACATCAGCACGCCGCCCGGCCTGCCCGTCGGCGCGACGATGCCGCCCTCCTCGACCAGCCTGGTCACCACCTCGTCATCCAGCGTCCAGAGCGGGTAGGAGGTGGTGGTCAGGTCATGCCCGGCCGCCAGCGTGCCGTGCTTCTCGCTGCGCGGGATCAGCATCAGCGGGCCGTTGATCGGCATCACCTCGTCGAGGAACACCGCGATGTTCATCGCCCGCGGCTCCGGCATGCCGTCGTCGCGGTGCCAGGTGCCGAAATCCTGGTGCCACTGCCAGACATCGCCGGTGAAGGCCGCCTTCGCGTTGATCTTGAACTGGTGCATGTAGAGCCGCTCGCCGAAGATCTGCTCGATGGGCTCGATCAGGCGGGGATGCGCGCCGAGCAGGCGGAAGGCCTCGTTGTAGGTGTGCGCGGCGAAGGCGGTGCGCGGCGCGCCGGACTTCTCGCGCCAGATCTCGGGGCGGTTGGCGGCGTAGATGCCCTCGGCCTCGGCGCGCAGCACCGCGACCTCCTCCGGGCTGAACGCCTCGGGCAGGAAGAGCCAGCCTTCCTCGTTGAACTGGCGGATCTGGGCATCGGTCAGGCGCATCGCGGTTGCCTCCCTGAGAGGCCGCCAGCATAGGCCCATGGCCGGGCTTCCCCAAGCCCGCCGGCGCGGGCACATAACCGGTGGCAAGCAGGGAGGGACCGGGATGGACGACGGGCAGGACGGCATGCGGCGACGCGCGCTGCTGGCAGTGGCGGTGGCCGCGGCCACCGCGCCGGATGCGGCGCGGGCGCAGGGCAGCGGCGGCTGGCCGAACCGCCCCGTCCGCGTCGTCGTCGCCTGGCCGCCGGGGGGCGGCGCCGATACGCCGGTGCGCCTCGCCGGGCCGGCCATGCAGGGCGTGCTCGGCCAGCCCATCGTCATCGAGAACCGGCCCGGTGCCAGCGGCTCGGTCGGCGCCGGCGTGGTCGCCGCCGCGGCGCCCGACGGCTACACCGTGCTGGCCGACACGGCGGCCATCTCGATCAACCACCTGCTGATCCCGGGCCTGCCCTATGACGCGGCGACGGCACTGACGCCGGTGAGCCTCATCGCGCTCTCCCCGCTGATCCTGGTGGTGCGGGCGAACCATCCCTCGCGCAGCCTGGGCGAGCTGATCGCGCGGATGCGCGCGGCGCCGGGGCAGATCCCCTGGGGACATTCGGGAACCGGGACGGTGACACATCTGGCGCCGGTGCAGCTGCTGGCCCTGGCCGGCGTCACCGGCAATGGCGCGGCCTATCGGGGCGGCGCGGCCTCGATGGCCGGGCTGCTGGCGGGCGATGTGGAGTTCGTGTTCTCGACCTTGCCGCAGGCGGCGCCGCAGGTGGTGGACGGCCGGCTGCGCGCGCTGGCCGTCAGCATCGGCGAGCGCCTGGCCAACCTGCCGGACATCCCGACCGTCGCCGAGCAGGGCTTCCCTGGCTACGACATGCCGGACTGGCTGGGCATGTTCGTGCCCGCCGGCACGCCGGCGCCGATCATCGCCAGGCTCGCCGAGGCGGCCGCCGCCGGGATGCGCGACCCCGACGCGGTGCGGCGCATGGGGCTGATCGGCATGATCCCGGTGGGCGGCACGCCGGCCGAGTTCGCCGCCTTCTTCCGCGACCAGCGCGAGCGGCTGGGCCGGGTGATCCGCGAGCACAACATCCGGGCGGAGTAGCCCGCCACCGGACCCGGGAGGGTGCCGTGACGCCGACGCGCCGCCGCGCCGGGCTCGCCGCCCCGCGCCGAAGCCGCTCTGGACGCCGCGCGGCGAAGCCGCTCTGGACGCCGCGCGGCGAAGCCGCGACGATTGTGGCCGGACACCACCAGGGGAAAGCCGCCATGGCCGACAACAGGGACGCGATCTTCGCCGGGCTGCGGAAGATCGACACGCCGACCATCACCAACGTGGTGGCCACCTATCCGAAGAACCCGCTCTGCCTCGGCCTCTACAATCCCTGGACGGAGAATTGGTACACCGACAGCTCGATACGGTGCATCTACCCGGAGATGGGGCCGGTGCTCGGCCATGCCGTGACCTGCGTCTATGGCCTGCCCGACCCGAACTACGGGGGAAGGCTGACCTTCATGGACGTGGTCGATGCACTGGACGCCATGCCGAAGCCGACCATCCTGGTCATCCAGCAGAAATGGCCGCCCGAGCTGATGGCCAAGGCGGGACTTGCCGGCGAGATCATGGTGACCTCGATGCTGGCGGTGGGCTGCGTGGGGATGGTCTCGAACGGGCCGTCGCGCGACGTGGACGCGGTGCGCAAGCTGGGCTTCCAGATGCTGCTGGGCGGCGTCAGCGCGGGGCATGGCGAGATGGCGGTGCAGGCGGTGAACGTGCCCGTCTCGGTCGGCGGCATGGACGTGGCGCCGGGCGACCTGATCCACATGGACGAGAACGGGGCGGTGAAATTCCCGGCCGACCGGGCGGCGCAAGTGCTGGAGAACGCGGAGAAGATGCTGGCCGGGGAGGCCGAGCACCTGGCGCGGCTGCGGGCGGCGAAGACGGCGGCGGAGGTAAGGGCGGCGGGGGGTGCGTATGCGGCGCGGGTGGTGAAGACGTAGCCGGCACGATACAGCGCCGAATACTTCGCTGGCGGAGTGTGGCACGTTCGCACACAACTCTCGGCTGTGACCTTGGCTGCGGTGCCGCCAAGGTCCGGTCTTGGGCCGAATGCAGAGCTTCTGCTTTGAACAAAATGGGGCAGGAAGCGGACGCCACGTACATGCCGGCGCCCAGGTCTTGCTAATGGCCATCGCCGTTATTCGGAACCCCGGATAAAGTCCGTCACGACTGATCAAGAGTGCCTGACGTTCGCGTTGAGAGATGACGTCTCGGGATTCGCTCGAAGTGAATCAAGGCGGGCGGCCCGGCGTCCCTGCCTCGTCGTGCACGAAGAAGCTAAATCGGATCTCTTCGGAAACCGCACGGAACGGGAAATTAGCCTTAAGCCGTGCCGCAATTTCCAGATCTTCCTGCCACTCGAACTCGGCTAGACACCACTGAATATCGAAGTAGGACCCAATCTTAGCCACCATCACACCTATGCAGCGGCGCAGGCGCTGATCGTACTTGTGCGCCAGCACAAAATTCACTGCGTTTGCCCGCACTCGCTCCCAATTGGGGTCGTTCGACATTTCCGGCATCACCGGCACGAACACGAAGCCGCACTGGGCCGACGGGTTCGTGAACCGGAACGGAAGAGCAAACTCGCCCTTGGCGGCGTACTCTATGCACAGCTTGATCCGAAGCTTCGCTTCCCTCCACAGCGAGCGGGGAGCACGGGCGAATTCCCGCAGAATGCCATAGTAGTCATCGCTCACGCCCGGCACGGCGATATGGTCGTGCAGCCTCCGGAGAAGCGGCGCTAGGTCCCAGTCGTCTTCATCGTACACGAGACGCTCGAGCACACTTGAGGCCCCGGCAAACGGCGGCCTGCCTACCTCGTGCCCAACGAAGGCCCCAAGTAGGTCCGCTTCGGTGCAGGAAGCGCATTGTTCCGGATACCGCTTAATCATATCTTCCCGGTAGCGGAAATATCGGACGATCTCCTCCGGGACTCTGAGCAGCTGGGCAGATCGTGCATAGGCCTCGGCATCCACGACATGGATGAACCCAGCAGTTTTGCTGACATGATGTTTTGTCAGGCGACAATCGTCAGGAAGCTCGGACGGCGCCTGAAACAGCACTAGCTTGATGAGTTCCTGATATTCCTGCGCTGCGAGGTTGAAAATACGCCCTCGCTCATTCGGTACCTCAATCATGCTTTGGGATTGCAGGAACTGGACGGTATCCCTGACTTGGGCCGTCGCATTCTTAAGCACTTTGGACCGGAACCATTTTCGTTCGGCGTCAGGCTGCCCGGCCGCGTTCGGCGCACGCTCCTTAATCTGGAAGATGATGAGCGTGTCGCCCAAGAGTACGACCGCATCCGCCAACTCGACCTCTGACCCACCCGCGGGCCTGAACTGCGTGCGGGCAAAGGTGAATTCCTCGAAGAAAATGCGGCTGTGCAGGTCGGCGGCGTTGAAGCGCGCGATGATGTCGACGATGGCCATAATTGCTCTGCAGCAAGGGTTAGGTCGGGCTCGGCGTACCTGATCCGACAACGCTAAATGCAACCTGGGAGTCCTATCGAACGGGCTCGCGAGATATTAGCGCGCATTCACCGCCGAATCGCCGCCTTTAGGAGGCTTCTGCGCGTCCGCGAACGTCGCGGAGGAGCGCGAATCGGACGTTCGCTGTGACCCGCGCTGTCGTCTCCCCTCCGCCCACCGCGGCTGTCCCCGTACCCGTCGGCGTCACCCCTACGCCCGCGGCCGCGCCCCCAGCAGATGCGCAATCGCATACGCCAGATCCGGCCGGTTCAGCGTATAGAAATGAAACTCGTCCACCCCATTCGCCTGCAGGAACCGCACCTGCTCCGCCGCCACCACCGCGGCCACCATCCGCCGCGTCTCCGCATCCTCCTCCAGCCCGTCGAACAGCCGTCCCATCCACTCCGGCACCGAGGCGCCGCACTGCGCGCTGAAGCGGGCCATCTGGGTGAAGTTCGACACCGGCATGATGCCCGGCACGATCGGCACCGTGATCCCCGCCGCCGCGCAGCGGTCGAGAAAACGCAGGAACACCTCGCCCTCGAAGAAATACTGCGTGATCGCCCGCGTCGCCCCGGCATCGATCTTGCGCTTCAGGAAATCCAGGTCCGCATCGGCCGAGAGCGCCGAGGGATGCGTCTCCGGATAGGCGCCGACGCTGATCTCGAAATCCGCCACCCGCTTCAGCCCGCGCACCAGGTCCTCGGCCTGGGCATAGCCGCCCGGGTGCGGCGTGTAGCCGCTGGCGCCCGCCGGCGGGTCGCCGCGCAGCGCCACGATGTGCCGCACCCCGGCCGCCCAGTAGCCGCGGGCGACCTCGTCCACCTCCTCGCGCGTCGCGCCGACGCAGGTCAGGTGCGCCGCTGGCGTCAGGCTGGTCTCGCGCACGATGCGGGCGACGGTCGCATGGGTGCGCGCCTGGGTCGAGCCGCCGGCGCCGTAGGTGACCGAGACGAATCGCGGCGCCAGCGGCTCCAGCCGGCGGATGCAGGCCCAGAGCTGCTCCTCCAGCCTGTCGGTCTTCGGGGGGAAGAATTCGAAGGAGAGCGCGGGCGCGGGCAGCTCGGCCGGGGCCGGCAGGGCGCCGAAGCGCGGGCCGGTCAGCCAGCGCTGCAGCGTGCCGGGGCGGGCGGCGGGCGGGGTCTGGTCCATGCCCGCCCCTGTGCCGGTTCCGCCCGACCGGTGCAAGCGGGCGCGGCGGCAGAGGGGGCAACGCCGCGGCCCGCGCCGTGGCGCCCACGATCGGTAACGGCCCCGAGGGTGGACACCCCCGACCGCCGCACTGATATACCGCCCCGTCACCTCCAGGTGTTCCATGCAACGTCCCGCCCCCCTCCTCGCCGCCGCGCTCGGCCTGCTGCTCGCGGCCTGCGCCACCCGCCCGCCCGCCGACGACCCCGACGCGGTGGCCGAGTTCCGCCAGAACAACGACCCGGCGGAACCCTTCAACCGCGCCATGCTGGACGTGCACCAGGGCATCGACCGCGCGGTGCTGATCCCGGTGGCGCGCGGCTACCGCGCCGTGGTGCCGCAGCCGGTGCGGGAGGGCATCCGCAACGTGCTGGGCAACCTGCGCACCCCGGTGATCCTGGTGAACGACATGCTGCAGGGCGAACCGCGCCGCGCGGGGGATACGCTGGGACGCTTCGTGATCAACACCACCCTCGGCCTCGGCGGCATCTTCGACGTCGCCGCCACCCGCTTCGACGTGCATGGCCACACCGAGGATTTCGGCCAGACCTTCGCGCGCTGGGGCATCGGCGAGGGGCCCTACCTGTTCATCCCGATCCTCGGCCCCTCCAATCCGCGCGACCTCACGGGCTCGGTCGCCGATGTCGCCGCCGATCCGCTGACCTGGTTCGGCCAGGGCGTGGCCGTGAACGCGCTGACCGGGAGCCGGGCGGGCCTCACGGTGGTGCATACGCGGGAGACACTGCTGGACCCGCTGGAGCGGCTTGAGCGCGACTCGCTGGACTATTACGCCACCCTCCGCAGCATCTACCGCCAGCGGCGCCAGGCCGAGATCGCCAACCGGCTGGACGGCGCCGCCGGCGCCGCCGCCTCCGGCACGGGCTTCGGCGTCGGCAACCAGGGGCGGTGAGACGCCGCGCCCGACCGCAGGTTCCGGCCGGGTTGCCGCGGCGCCGCCGCGCGCCAGCCGCCGGACCGCCGCTTTTCAAGGACCATGATTCCCCATGACCTGCCCTTCCCGCCGCATGGCGCTCCGCGCCGCCCTCGTGCTCCCGCTCGCCGTGCTGGCTGACCGGGCCGTGGCGCAGGGCGGCGACATCGCCCGCGCCAGCGCCTTCATCCAGCAGACCGGCCAGGACCTGGTGGCGGCGATCAACGACACGCGCGCCCCGCTCGCCGAGCGGCGGGAACGGGTGGCTGCCGTGCTGCGCCGCGCCGTCGATATCCAGGGGGTGGGGCGCTTCATCCTCGGCCGCTGGTGGCGCCAGGCCACCCCGGCCGAGCAGGCCGAGTACCTGCGGCTGTTCGAGGAGACGCTGATCCGCAACCTCTCCTCCCGCTTCGGCGAGTACCAGGGCGTGCGCTTCTCGCTCGGCCGCACGCAGCAGCGCACCGAGGACGACGTGCTGGTGAACACCATCATCGAGCGCCCCAGCAGCGCGCCCTTCTGGATGGACTGGCGCGTTGCGGAGGTGGGCGGGCAGCCGCGCGTGGTGGACGTGATCGCCGAGGGCACCTCGCTGCGGCTGACGCAGCGCAGCGAGTATTCCAGCGTGATCCAGCGCAACAACGGCCAGGTCTCCGCCCTGCTGGCGGCGATGCGGCAGCAGATCCAGCAGATGGCGGCGCGCGAGGCGAGCGGCGCGCGGTAGCGCTACCCGCCGCCGACCGCCCTGGCCACGATGTAGGCCACCGCCGCCGCCACGCCGCCGATCGCAAGGGTCTGCGCCGCGCCGGTCAGCCGCGGCAGGCCGGTGACCGCGGCCTTCAGCCAGCCGAAGCCGAACAGCGCGGTCGCCGTGAGCACCGAGGAGAGAATCAATGCCGGCCGCGTCTCGGCGTAGAGCATGTACGGCGTCAGCGGGATCATGCCGCCGACCACATAGGCGCCGCCGATCGTCAGCGCGCTCTGCGCCGCGCGGCCGGGCGCCGGCTCCTTCAGGTCGAGCTCGAAGCGCATCATGAAGTCGACCCAGCGCTTGCGGTCGGCGGCGATCGCCTCGGTGGCGCGCGTCAGCGTCTCGCCGCGCAGCCCGTAGCGGTGCAGGATGGCCGAGACCTCCCACTTCTCGCGCTCGGGCCATTCGCGCGATTCCTGCTCCTCGCGCGCGCGCTCGGCCCCGTAGTGCTGCGCGTCGGTGCGCGCCGCGAGGTAGCCGCCGAGGCCCATGGCAACGCAGCCCGCCGCGATCTCGGCCAGCCCCGCGGTTACGATCAGCGGATTCGCGGCGACCGCGCCGGAGAGGCCCGCGGCCAGTGCGAACGGCACCGTCAGCCCGTCCGCCGTGCCGATCACCAGGTCGCGCACGGCGTCGGAGGCGGTGAAGTGCTGCTCGCCCTCCGGCGGCCCGGGCGGCTTCGGCGGCAGGCCGTCACGGTAGGGCGTCGGCACGGGGGCGTTCATGCGCGGACGGGCCGGTTCGCGGAAAGGATCATCGCGCACCGCTATACCCTGCCCGTGTCGCCGGTTGCCAGCACCACGCTCGCGCGGCGCAAGCGGCGGTGGCAAGCTGCGCCTGACACGGGAGGACAATGATGATGCGACGCATTCTCGCCTTGGCCGCGCTTGCATTCGCCGCGCCGCACGCGCCGCCCGCCGCGGCGCAGACGGAGACCTTGCTGATCCGCGAGATCGGCAGCCTGCATGTCGGCGGGCGCATCGCCGGGATCAGCGGCCTGCCGGAGCAGGAGATCGTCTTCTCGCCCGGCGCGCCGCCGATCCGCATCAACCCCAACGGCCAATTCCAGGTCGAGCAGATGTACGCGCAGTATGTCCGCCTGGCGAACCCGCGGGCGCGCGTGCCGCTGATCCTCGCGCATGGCGGCGGGCTCACCGGCGTTACCTATGAGACCACGCCGGACGGGCGCCCGGGCTGGCAGATGTTCTTCCTGCGCGCCGGGCACGATGTCTTCGTGACGGACGCGATGGAGCGCGGCCGCAGCGGCTGGGCGCGCTTCCCGCAGATCCTGGCCGGCGAGCCGGTGTTCCGCACCATGGGCGAGGGCTGGAGCATCTTCCGCGTCGGCCCGGCGGATGGCTGGAACGCCGCCGCCGCCGAGCGCCGCGCCTTCGACGGCACGCGCTTTCCCGTCGCCGCCTGGGACCAGTTCATGAAGCAGGGCGTGCCGCGCTGGGTCACCACGGACCGCCAGATCCAGGCGGCCTACGACGCGCTGGTGCAGCAGGTCTGCCCCTGCGTGATGCTGGTGCACAGCCAGGGCGGCAATTTCGGCTTCACCGCGGCGCTGAACGCGCCGGACAAGGTGCGCGCGGTGATCGCCATCGAGCCCTCCGGCACGCCGCCCGACACGGCCGATGCGGCGCGGCTGCGCGACATCCCGCACCTCGTGGTCTGGGGCGACCACATCGCGGGCAATGCCTTCTGGCAGCGCATCCGCGGCAACGTGGAGCGCTGGCAGGATCGGATCCGCGCCGCCGGTGGCACCGCGGACACGCTCGACATGCCGGCCGAGGGCGTGCGCGGCAACAGCCACATGATCATGATGGACACCAACAGCGACGATGTCGCCGCGCGCATCCAGCGCTGGATGGAGGCGCGCGGCCTGATGCGCTGAGCGCGCAGGCGCCTTGCTGCGGCGTGCGCCGGGGCGCTAAGCCCGGACCATGGCTGGCGCCCCGACCGACCGCATCCCGTTGCATACGGCCCTGCTGCCAGGACTCGGCATCGCCGCATGGCTGGTGATCGGCAAGGCGGGACTGGAACCCCTGGCCCTTGTCCTCGTCGTGGTGCTGATCGGCAATGTCGTCGCCGCCGTGCACCACGCGGAGGTCGTCGCGCTGCGGGTCGGCGAGCCCTATGGCACGCTGGTCCTGGCGCTGGCGGTGACGGTGATCGAGGCCGGGCTGATCATCGCCATGATGCTCGATGGCGACCCCAATCCGGCGCTGATGCGGGATTCCGTGCACGCCGCGGTGATGATCGTGCTGCACGGGCTGGCCGGGCTGTCCATCGTCATCGCCGCCGTGCGCAACCGGCAGAGCGAGTACCGGGTGGAGGGCGCGAGCGCCTTCCTCGCCGTGCTGATCCCGATGGCGGTGCTGGTGCTGATCGTGCCGAACCACCTGACCTCGGCGCCGGGGGCCTACTACTCGCTGCTGCAGCTGGGCTTCGTCTCGGTGGCCTGCCTGGTGCTCTACGTGGCCTTCCTGCTGACCCAGACGCGCTGGCACCGCGACTACTTCCTGCCGCTCGCCGATGACGGCGAGCAGGAGCATGCCCGGCCGACCGGCCGCCTCGCCCTTGCCTCCTTCGGGCTGATGCTGGTGGCGCTGTTCTGCGTCGTGGTGCTGGCGAAGTCGATCGCGCCGGCGTTGCAGGGGGGCGTGGTGGCGCTGGGCGCGCCCGTGGCGATCATGGGCGTCATCATCGCCGCCATCGTGCTGCTGCCTGAAACGGCCGCGGCGCTGCGCTCGGCGGCGCGCAACCGGCTGCAGGCCAGCATCAACCTCTCGCTCGGCAGCGGCGTCGCCTGCATCGGCCTCACCGTGCCGGCGGTCGCCGCCGTCGCCTGGTGGACCGATCGGCCGCTCGAACTGGGCGTTTCGCAGGGCGCCTCGGTCTTGATGGCACTCGGCTTCGCAGTGGCGATCATCACCTACGGTACGGGCCGGGCGAGCCTGCTCTCCGGCCTGGTGCACCTGGTGCTGCTGGCGACCTGGATCTTCACGATCTTCGCGCCGTAGCGCCGGGCGGGTTTCGCGCCGACGGCCGGGGGCCCGTTGCCCCTCCCCCCGGGCGCCCCTAATACGGGCCGCCCCCGCAGGACATCCTCCGCGCCCTGCGCGCCACGCAGGACCATCACTCTTGGCCAGCACCGAGCCCGACACCAGTCCGCCCGCCCATCGCACACCCGCGCAGGAGGTCCAGGCCGCCTTGCTTGCCCGCCCGGCAAGCGAGGAACGCCGCATGGCCGACGCGATCCGCGCGCTGGCCATCGACGCGGTGGAGGCGGCGAAGTCAGGCCACCCCGGCATGCCCATGGGCATGGCGGACGCCGCCACCGTGCTGTTCACGAAGTTCCTGAAATACGACGCCGCCGATCCACGCTGGCCCGACCGCGACCGCTTCGTGCTGAGCGCCGGGCACGGGTCCATGCTGCTCTACGCGCTGCTGCACCTCACCGGGCATGCCGGCATGGGCGCCGATGAGCTGCGCCGCTTCCGCCAGCTGCACTCGCCCGCCGCGGGCCATCCCGAGTTCGGCGAGCACCCGGCCATCGAGACCACCACCGGCCCGCTCGGCCAGGGCATCGCCACCGCGGTCGGCATGGCCATCGCCGAGCGCCACCTGGCGGCGCGCTTCGGCAAGTCCCTGGTCGATCACCGCACCTGGGTCATCGTCTCGGATGGCGACCTGCAGGAGGGGATCAGCCACGAGGCGGCGTCGCTGGCGGGCCACCTGCAGCTCGAGAAGCTCACCGTGCTGTGGGACGACAACCACGTCTCGATCGACGGCGACACGGCGCTGTCCTTCTCCGAGGACGTGCTGCGCCGCTTCGCCGCCTATGGCTGGGCGACGCGGCGCGTCGACGGGCACGACCACGCCGCGGTCTCGGCGGCGCTGGCAGCCGCGGCGCGGTCCCGCAAGCCGAGCATCATCGCCTGCCGCACCATCATCGGCTTCGGCGCGCCGCGGAAGGCCGGCACCGCCGCCAGCCACGGCAGCCCGCTGGGGCCCGAGGAAGCCGCGGCGGCGAAGTCCGCGCTCGGCTGGAACCACCCGCCCTTCGAGGTGCCGGAGGGGCTGCGCGAACGCTGGGAGGCCGCCGGCCGGCGCAGCGCCGGCACCCGACGCACCTGGCTGAAGCGCCTGGCCCGGCACCCGCAGGGGGCCGAGTTCGAGCGCGCCATGGCTGGCCGCCTGCCGGAATCCTGGCACGAACCCCTGGCCGCGCTGCGCGCCGCCGCCGTGGAGGGGAAGCCGAAGCTCGCCACCCGTGTCGCCTCCCAGCGCGCGCTGGAAGCGCTGGTGCCGGCGGTGCCGGAGATGGTCGGCGGCTCGGCCGACCTCACCGGCTCGAACAACACGAACGTGAAGGGCATCCCCGCCCTCGCGACCGGGAGCTTCGCCGGGCGTTTCGTGCATTATGGCGTGCGCGAACACGGCATGGCGGCGGCCATGAACGGCATGGCGCTGCATGGCGGGATCATCCCCTATTCCGGCACCTTCCTCGTCTTCGCCGACTACCTGCGGCCGGCGCTGCGCCTTGCCGCGCTGATGCGCCAGCGCGTGATCCACGTGCTGACGCACGATTCCATCGGCCTTGGCGAGGACGGCCCGACGCACCAGCCGATCGAGCACCTGGCCTCGCTGCGCGCCATGCCGAACCTCTTCGTCTTCCGCCCCGCCGACATCATCGAGACGGCGGAATGCTGGGAGCTGGCGGTGAAGCGCGCCGATGGCCCGGCCGTGCTGGCCTTGACGCGGCAGGCCCTGCCCACCTTGCGCGGCGATGCCGGCGAGAACCGGTGCGCGCGCGGCGGCTACATCCTGGCGGAGGCGGAAGCCGGGCCGCGCCGGGCGACGCTGATCGCGACCGGCTCCGAGGTGTCGCTGGCGATGACGGCTCGCGCCGCCCTGGAAGCGGAGGGCATCGGCACCGCTGTGGCCTCCCTGCCCTGCTGGGAGCTGTTTGCCGCGCAGGACGCGGGCTACCACGCCGAGGTACTGGGCGCCCCGGGCGTGCTGCGCGTCGGCATCGAGGCCGCCGGCGGCTTCGGGTGGGAGCGCTGGCTGGGGCCGGAGGGCGTCTTCATCGGCATGACCGGCTTCGGCGCCTCGGCGCCGGCCGAGGATCTGTTCCGCCATTTCGGCATCACGCCGGAGGCGGTGGTGACCACCGTGCGCAAACGTCTGTCGAACTAGGTCGGGAAGGAGAACCGCCATGGCCGTGAAGGTCGCCATCAACGGGTTCGGACGCATCGGGCGCCTGGTGCTGCGCGCCATGATCGAGAGCGGGCGCGACGACGTGGAATGCGTCGCCATCAACGACCTCGGCAGCCCGGAGGCGAACGCGCACCTGTTTCTCTACGACAGCGTCCATGGCCGCTTCCCCGGCACGGTGACCGTCGAGGGCGACGCGATGACCGTCACCGCCAACGGCCGGACCTACGGACCCATCAAGGTCACGGCGCAGCGCGACCCGACGAAGCTCGAGTTCCGGGGCGTCGATGTCGCCGCCGAGTGCACCGGCATCTTCACCAGCAAGGAGAAGGCCCAGCCGCTGCTGGCGGCCGGGGCGCGCAAGGTGGTGATCTCGGCGCCGGCCGACAACGTGGACGCCACCGTGGTCTACGGCGTGAACCACAGGGTGCTGACCGGGGAGATGACCGTCGTCTCCAACGCCTCCTGCACCACCAACTGCCTCGCCCCCATGGCCTATGTCCTGCACCGGAAGTGGGGCATCGAGCGCGGCTACATGGTGACGGTGCACGCCTATACCGGCGACCAGAACACCGTCGATACGCTGCACAAGGATCTGCACCGCGCCCGCGCCGCGGCGGTCTCCGCGATCCCGACCTCGACGGGCGCGGCGCGTGCGGTCGGCCTGGTTCTGCCGGAGCTGCAAGGCAAGCTGGACGGCACGGCGATCCGCATCCCGACGCCGAACGTCTCGCTCGTCTCGCTCGATGCGGTGCTGAAGACGCCGGGCGTGACGAAGGAGCAGATCAACGCGGTGATGAAGGACGCCGCCGCGGGCGAGCTGGCCGGGGTGCTCGACTACAACACGGCGCCGCTGGTCTCGATCGACTTCAACCACAACCCGGCGAGCTGCACCTTCGACGCGACGCAGACCCAGAGCGTGGACAATGGCGGGCTGGTCCGGGTGATGGGCTGGTACGACAACGAGTGGGGCTTCTCCAACCGGATGAGCGACAC
>JAIEOP010000388.1 GCA_019750465.1 Acetobacteraceae bacterium
CGCGCCTGGTGCGCCTGCCACAGCGCCATGGCCTGCGGGTCGTCGACGGCGGTCGGGCGGTCGGCAAGGGCGGCGAGCGGGCGGTGGCGCAGTCCGGACTGGCGCTCCAGCCGGCGCTCGGCGGCGGCGGCGTCGGGGAAGGCCAGGCCCCGCAGGCCACGCCAGCCGGCCCAGCCGAGCGCCGCGGCGAAGCCGGCCAGCAGCAGGGCATGCGCCGGGAAGGGCAGGCGCTGGGGGAGTTCCAGGAAGGCGAGGATCAGGAAGAGCCCGGCCACCCCCAGCACGGGCCAGAGCCGCGGCCAGACCGCTTCCCACGCAAGGGCCAGGCGGGCCAGAAGCCGGCGGCGGGCCAGGCGGGCGCTGAGGTCCTCACGCATCCGGTGCCTCCACGAGCCCAGGCGCCAAGCGAGGCGCGAACCATGCCGGCAGGCGCTGCCCGGCGAGCAGCGCCGCGTGGTCCTGCCGGTCCCGCACCACGGCGAAGCGGGCGCCATCCACCAGCACCTCGGCCGCCAGGGGGCGCATGTTGTAGGTGCTGCTCATCGCCGCGCCATAGGCCCCCGCATCCAGCAACGCCACCAGCGCGCCGGGTTGCAGCGCCGGCAGGGCACGGTCGCGGGTGAAGGTGTCGCCGGTCTCGCAGACCGGGCCGACCACGTCGGCCGGGGAGAGAGGGGCGGTGAGCGCCGCGGCGCCGACCGGCAGGATGCCGTGCCAGGCCTCGTACATGGCGGGGCGGATCAGGTCGTTCATGGCGGCGTCGAGCACGAGGAAGCGGCGCGAGGCGCCCCGCTTCTGCACCACCACCGAGGCGAGCAGCAGGCCGGCCGGCCCGGCGATCCAGCGCCCCGGCTCCAGCATCACCGGCAGGCCGAGCGGGCCGAGCGTTGCCTTGATGGCGCCGGCCAGGGCCTCGGGGGTCGGGGCCGGCTCGTCGCGGTAGGGGATGCCGAGGCCGCCGCCGCAATCGACGCGCAGCACCGGCAGCCCGGCACCGCGCAGCGCGGCGACCAGCTCGGCCAGCCGCGCATAGGCGGCGCGGTAGGCCGCCATCCCCCCCGTGATCTGGCTGCCGATATGCACGGCGACCCCCACCGGCGCGAGGCCCGGCAGTGCCGCCAGCCGGGCATAGAGCGCGGGCGCATCGGCGATGGCGACGCCGAACTTGTTCTCGGAGCGTCCGGTGGTGATCTTGGCGTGCGTGCGGGCGTCCACGTCCGGGTTCACCCGCAGCGCCACCCGCGCCGTGCGACCCATCGAGGCGGCCAGGGCCGACAGCGCCTCGGCCTCCTCGGCGCTTTCCAGGTTGACCTGCAGGATGTCCTCGGCCAGCGCCAGGCGCAGCTCGCGCCCGGTCTTGCCGACGCCGGAGAAGACGATGGCCGAGGCGGGCACGCCGACGGCGCGGGCGGCCAGCAGCTCGCCCTCGCTGACCACGTCGGCCCCCAGCCCCTCGTCGGCCAGGGTGCGGAGGACGGCGAGGTTGGGATTGGCCTTGACGGCGTAGTGGATGCTGGCGGCGAGGCCGGCGCCCTGCATCGCGGCCGCGAGCGCGCGGGCGCGGCGGCGCAGGCTGCCGGCGGAATAGACCCAGGCCGGCGTGCCCACCGCGGCGGCAATGCGGGCGAGCGGCACCTCCTCCACCAGCAGCCCGTCCATGGCATGGGCGGAGAGGTGCGGCCGCGCCGCGATCAGCTCGGCGAAGGAGGGGTCGGCATCGGCGGGGGCGGGCAGGGGGGCGGCCATGGCCTCCATACTGTCGTGGCAGATGGCCCCAGAACAAGGATGACATGCGCGGAGCGCCCGCACGCGGTGACCGCGCGACAGCGCCAGGCCTCTTGCTATAGTCGTCGAACCATCCCTGTGCTGCTGCCCGTCCCGTGCAGCGGATCTTCCGCTTGGCCGCTTGCCGCACGCATGGCTCCCTCCACGCCCGCGCCTGTCCGACTCCTCGTGCTGGGCGGCTTCGACGCGGCCTTCCGCGCGGCGCGGCCAATGGCCGCGCTGACCCGGAAGACGCAGGCCCTGCTCGCCTATCTCGCCCTGGCGAGCGGCAGGCCGGCGCGACGCGACATGCTGGCCGAGATCCTCTGGGGATTGCAGGGGGAGGAGCGGGCGCGGAACAACCTGCGGCAGTCGCTATCGGCGATCCGCAGGGTTCTGGGCCCGTTCGCGCCGGCACTCGCCCGCTCCGGACGCGATGCCGTGGTGCTCGACCCCGATGCGCTCGAGGTGGATGCGCTCGTCTTCGAGCGTCGTGCGCGCGCCGCCATGCCGGATCAGCTTCGATCCGCCATCGACCTGTACCAGGGCGATCTTCTGGCCGGGTTCGAGACGGTTGCCGCCCCGGGCTTCCAGGCATGGCGCGGTGCAGAGGCAGCGCGGCTGAAGAGCCTTGCCGTGGATGCCCTGCTCAGGCTGCTGCAGTACGCCGAGGCGGAGGAGGCGGCAGGCGCCGAGACCGCAGCCGTGGCGCGCCGCCTGCTCGACATCGATCCCCTGCAGGAGCCGGCGCATCGCGCCCTCATGCGGCACTATGCGGGGAACGCGCAGCCGGTGCTTGCCCTCGATCGATATCGGCAATGCCGCGCGCTGCTCGAGGGCAGCCCTGGCGTCGCCCCTGCGCCGGAGACGGAGGCCCTGCGGCGCGCGCTCGGCGGCGAGGGCAACGCCGCGCCGCGGGCGGGCGGCTCGCCGCGTCCCGACGGCGCCGCACTGGAGGTCCCGCCCTCCGTCCTGGTCCTGCCGTTCACGAACCCCGGCAGGGACCCGGCGGAGGAGGTCTTCGGCCTCGGGATCGCCGAGGAGATCACCCATGCCCTTGCGCGCATCCGCTGGTTGCTGGTGCTGGCGCGCAGCTCCGATTTCGCCCGGACGCAAGGCTCCCTGGATGATCGGCGCATCGGCCGCGAGCGTGGCGCCCGCTACGTCCTGACCGGCACCACCCGCCGCGCCGGGGAGCGGCGCCGGGTCACCGGCCGGCTGCTGGACGTGGCAAGTGGCCGCCACATCTGGAGCGACCGCTTCGAGGGGACGGCGGACGACGTCTTCGCGCTGCAGGATGCCGTGACGTGGGCCGTCAGGGCCGACATTTTGCGGCAGGCCTTCCGCGACAGGGCCCAGGCCGAGATGCTGATCCGCGCACGGCGTCTGGCCGGGCTGCCGGAATGATCAGCCGGCAGGACCGACTCCGATTAAGCGCCGACTAAGCGCCAGCTTTCCGCATGGTCGTGCAGCATCCGGTGGCGCCGTTGATCGAGGCGTGACGCCGGGAAGCGCCGGCGCGATCCCAGCCATGCCGAACGCAAAGGGGAGGCACCGATGCCGCAGGTCATCCAGCTTTCACGGCCCGGGACGGGGCCGCTCCTTGTCTCGATCGCCGCCATCGCGGTGATCAGCCCAGGCAGCTTCGGCGAGAACTGGCAGGGCATCCACGCCCGCGTGCAGCTCCTCGACGGCCGGTGGTACCGGGTGAGCCAGCGGCCCGAGGAGATCATGCGCCTGATCGCCGGCTCGCGCGAGACGCAGGCCCCAGATCCGCCGGGTCCCCCGATCTCCGTCCCCGACCGTGGCGGCGTCACGACGCCGTGGCTCGTCCTGCCGCTGTAGCACGTTCATCGCAGGACGGACCTGCGCCGTCGGGCGATCCGGCCCTGCGGCGCCGCGCGTCAGCGGGCCCGGGAGCCCTGGCGCTCCGCTTCCCGCGCCTTGCGCGCCGCATAGGCACCGACATGGGCGCGCGCGATGCGCAGCAGCCGCGTGGCGAGGCCATGCCGCTCCGCCCGCGCCCCCATGGCGTGCTGCAATGGCACGCCATGCTGCGGCCGCCGGAGGCGGAGCAGCCGAACGGCGGCTTTCCGCCCCATTGGAGCTGACCGGTCAGGCGGCGCGGGCCAGCGCCGCCGGCTTCGCGCCGGTCGCCAGCCAGTGCGCGCAGTCGGGGCCGAGTTCGCGCTGCGCCGCCGCCTCGTATGGAAGGGCCGGCGCACGCGCCGCAGCACGGTCTCGAAGCGCAGGCCGGTCTCGGCGGCGATCGCCTCCGCCGACGCGTCGATCGCGGCGACCATGGCGGCCAGCCCGTCCTCCTCCAGGTGCATCACGCCGTAGGAGAAGCCGGCGCGGCTCGGCAGCACGATGCGGTTGTTCGGCCAGGCGTCGATCACCACGGCGCTCGCGGTGCCGTCGGGTGCGTGGGCGAAGCCGGTGCGCTCGATGGCGTCGATCAGCCGCGCCGCGCCCCACAGCGCGTTGCGCCGCTGCGGCATCGGCGTGGACTGGATGTGGCTGGTCTCGCCGTGGCAGACCGCGTCGGTGAAGGCGGAGTGGCAGGATTGCGTGACGGCGCCGATGGTCACGCCGGCCGCTTCCAGCAGCGGCCCCTGCTCGATGTGCAGCTCGAAATAGGCGTCCACCGGCCGCCCGCCCATCGGCGCCGCGCCGTTCCAGCCGAGCCGCGCCAGCTCCGCGCCCACCGTGCGCCCGGCGCGGTCCGCCACCGCATGCGCCCGATCGAGCGGCAGGGTGCCGGCGAAGGCCGCCGAGCCCATCAGCCCGGGCGAGAAGCGGGCGCCCTCCTCGTTCGTCCAGTTCACCACCTCGACGGGCCGGCGCGGCACGATGCCGGCCTCGGTGATCGCGCGCAGGGCTTCCAGCGCCGCCAGCACGCCGAGCGGCCCGTCGAAGCGCCCGCCGCTCTCCTGCGTGTCGAGATGGCTGCCGGCGAAAACCGGCGGCAGCGACGGCTCACGCCCCTCCAGCCGGGCGAAGGTGTTGCCCAAGCCGTCCACGCTGACGGCGAGGCCGGCCTCGCGGCACCAATGCGCGAACAGCGCCTTGGCGTCGCGGTCGGCATCGGTCAGCGCCATGCGGTTGTTGCCGCCGGCGGCGCCCGCGCCGATCTGCGCCAGCGCCATCAGGTCGGCCCAGAGCCGATCGCCGTTCACCTGCATGGGACCCTCCGTCAGGCGCTCTCGGCGAGACCCGCGACGGCCGTGCGCAGCGGCGCCCAGACGCGGTCATGGTCGCTCTTGCGCATGCCGGCGGCGAAGCCGCCATCGATGGTCAGGGCATGGCCGGTGACGAAGCCGGCGCGCTCGTCGGCCAGGTACATCACCCCCTCGGCGATGTCGTCCGGCCGCCCGCCGCGCGGCAGCGGCTGGAAGTCGTCGAGCACCGCCGCCGCCCGCGCCGCCACCGAGGCATCGAGCTGGCTCGGCAGGTTCAGGCCGCGGCCGAAGATCGGCGTGGCGATCGGGCCGGGACAGACGCAGTTCACCCGGATGCGCAGCGGCGCCAGTTCCAGCGCCGCGCATTTCGTCAGGTGGATCACGGAGGCCTTGGCCACCGAATAGGCCGCCGCGGTGGACCCCGGGATCAGCCCGGCGATGCTCGCCGTATTGACGATGGCGCCGCCGCCCTGCGCCCGCATCGGCCCCGTCGCGTGCTTGATGCCGAGCATCACCGACCGCACCAGCAGGCTCATCGTCCAGTCCCAGCCCTCGGCCGGCATGGTCTCGATGGGGTCGGGCACGCCGCCGCGGCCGGCATTGTTGAACATCAGGTCGAGGCGCCCCCAGGTTCCGACCGCCAGCGCCACCGCGGCGGCGATGTCCGCCTCGCGCAGCACGTCGCACCGGATGAAGCGCGCCCGCTCCGGGCCGCCGAGCGCGGCGCAGGCCTGCTCCCCGGCGGCGTCCTGGATGTCGGCGACGATCACGCGGCCGCCCTCCTCGACATAGCGCTCGGCGGTGCGCCGGCCGATGCCGGAGGCGCCGCCAGTGATGACGGCGACCTTGTCCTGCATGCGCATGGGTATCCCTTTCGTGCGGTCCGGGAGCAGCATGGCAGGGATCGCACGGCGGCGCAGCGCCCGCTGGCCGTCCGACTGGTGGCCGTCGCGGCAGGCCATGGAGCCGGGCGGCGGCGCGTTGACAGCGCCCCGCCACGGCGGTGTAGCAGTCCGCGCCCGCACCTCCCCCGCCCGGATACCGCCCCTTGAGCGATGCCGCCCCGTCGCCGCCGGATTTCGCGCCGCTCAGGACGCCGCGCCTGACCCTGCGCCCGCTGCGGGCGGCGGATGCGCCGGCGCTGCACCGCCTGGTGAACGACTGGGAGGTGGCGAAGACCCTGGCGCGCGTGCCCTTCCCCTACCCGCGCGACCTGGCGGACGAGTGGATTGCCTCCACCTGGGCACAGATCGCCGCCGGCAGCGCCTGGCACCTGGCCATCACCGGCGAGGAGGCGGGCGCGGAGATGCTGATCGGCTGCGTCGGCCTGACGCGGGAGGGCGGGGAGGCCGAGCTCGGCTACTGGGTCGGGCGGCGCTTCTGGGGCCATGGCGTCGCCACCGAGGCGGCCGGGCGGCTGGCGCGCTGGGGCCTGGCCAATCTCGACATCGCGCGGCTGCGCGCCAGCGCGCTGCTGGACAATGACCGCTCGGCGGCGGTGCTGCGGCACATCGGCTTTCGCGCGGTCGGGGAGGGCACGCAGGAATTCCTCTCGCGCGGCGGGCGCATGCCGGTGCGTCTGTTCACGGCGGGGCGCGAGGACCTCGTGCCGGAGGCGCCCGCCGTGCCGCGGCCCGTGGCGGTGACGGCGCCGGAGGCGGGCGCGCTGCCGATCCTGCTCGTCGCCGCCTGCGCGCTGGTGGATGCCGATGGCCGCGTGCTGCTGGCCCGCCGGCCGGAGGGCAAGCCGCTGGCCGGGCTCTGGGAGTTTCCCGGCGGCAAGGTGCATCCCGGCGAGACTCCGGAGGCGGCGCTGATCCGCGAGCTGAAGGAGGAGCTCGACATCGATGTTGCCGAGAGCTGCCTGGCCCCCTTCACCTTCGCCTCGCATGCCTATGAGGCGTTCCACCTGCTGATGCCGCTCTACCTCTGCCGACGCTGGCAGGGGACGGTGCGGGCGACGGAGGGGCAGGCCCTCGCCTGGGTGCGACCGCCCCGGCTGGCCGACTACCCGATGCCGCCGGCGGACCGGCCGCTGGTGGCGATGCTTAGGGATTTCCTGTAGCGGCTGGGCGTGGGAAACGCTATCATTTGATGATAGCGACAGGAGGCCGGAATGGGCCAGATGCTGGTGCGCAACCTCGATGAGTCGGTGATCGAGCGGCTGAAGCAGAAGGCGCTGGAGCGGGGCACCTCGCTGGAGCAAGTGGCGCGCGAGGTGCTGACGGAGGCGGCGAAGGTGGACGACCGCGCGGCCTGGGCGGCGAAGATGGACGCGCTGCGGGCCCAGACCAAATTCGATCCGACATGGGACTCCGTCGCCGTGATCCGCGAATGGCGGGACCGCGACCGGCTGACACGCCTGTATGAGGAGCGCGAGGCCGAGCGCGCCGCTGCGACGGAGCAGCCGAAAGCGGAAGGGACGTGACGCCGATCGTCTGCGACGCCTCGGTCGTCGTGGCCTGGCTCGTTGACGAGGCCGGCTCGTCGCTCGCCCAGCGCCTGCCGCACGGTACGGCGCCATTGCTGGCGCCCACCATCCTGCTGGCGGAGACGACCAATGCGCTGCTGACCCGGATGCGGAGGGGCGAGGTGCTGCCGCCCGGCTATCCGCAAGTCCCCATCGCCGCGCTGCAGGCCGGAAGCATCGAGTTCACCCCCGACCCCGACCTGCTCGACAGTGCCATGACCATTGCCCGCCGGCTTGGCCACCCGATCTACGACTGCTTTTATCTGGCCCTCTGTCGCCGGGCGGAGGCGATGCTCGCGACCTTCGATGCGCGGCTCGCGCGGCACGCCACGACCCTCGCCATCCCGCTCTGGCGCCCGGAGGATGCATGACCAACCCCACCGCCTGCCTGCTGATCATCGGCAACGAGGTGCTCTCCGGCCGCACCCGCGACGCCAACCTGCAATACCTCGCCACCCGCCTCGGCGAGATCGGCATCCCGCTGCGCGAGGCCCGCGTGATCCCCGACGTGCCGGAGGAGATCATCGAGGCCGTCAACGCCTGCCGCGCCAAGTACGACCACGTCTTCACCACCGGCGGCATCGGCCCGACGCATGACGACATCACCAGCGAATGCGTGGCGCGCGCCTTCGGCGTGCCCTGGGAGGTGCATGAGGAAAGCCGCGCCATCATGGTGGCCGACTATGCCCGCCGCCAGCCGCCGGTGGAGCTGAACGCGGCCCGGTTGCGCATGGCCACCCTGCCGCGCGGCGCCGTGCCGATCCGCAGCGCCGAGACCACCGCGCCCGGCTTCTCCATGGGCAATGTCCATGTCATGGCCGGCGTGCCGCGCATCATGCGGGCGATGTTCGAGGCGCTGGCGCCGACGCTCGCCGGCGGCCGGCCGGTCATCTCCCGCACGGTCCACGCGCACGGCGTGTTCGAGGGGCAGATCGCCGACGGGCTGTCCGCCATCCAGGCCCGCTACCCGGACCTCGATCTCGGCAGCTACCCGTATTACTGGCAGAGCTCGGGCGGCGTGGCGCTGGTGGCGAAGGGCACCGACGCCGCGGAGGTGGAGGCCGCGGCGCAGGAGATGTTCGCCCTGCTGGCCCGCTTCGGCGAGGCTCAGCGGGGCGAGCCGGAGCCCTGAACCGCCGCGCGGCGCAGCCACCCCTGGCAATCCGCCGCCATTCTGGTGCAATGTGACGTCGGGCCGGACCCGTAAGCGGGGCGGCGGCGTCTGGGAGCACCGCGATGGACCATGAGAAGCTGCACCGTCTGGTCGGGGCGGTGAAGTCGGGCCGGCTGTCCCGCCGGGGATTCGTCCGCCGCCTGGCGGCAGTCGGCCTCACGGCGCCGATGGCCACGCAGATCCTCGCCCTCGCGGGGGCCGCGCCCGCGGCCGCGCAGGCGCCGTCGGGCTACACGCCGACGCGGGCCGGCGGCGGCGGGCCGCTGAAGATCCTCTACTGGCAGGGTGCCACGCTGCTGAACCCGCATTTCGCGGTCGGCACCAAGGACCAGGACGGATCGCGCCTGTTCTACGAGCCGCTCGCCGGCTGGGCGCCGGACGGCACGCTGGTGCCCTTCCTCGCCGCGGAGATCCCCTCTGTCGAGAATGGCGGCCTGGCGCAGGATGGCCGCTCGGTCACCTGGACGCTGCGGCGCGACGTGAAGTGGCACGACGGCGAGCAGTTCAGCGCCGACGACGTCATCTTCAACCACGAATACGCCACCAACCCGGCCACCGCCTCGGTCACCATCGGCACCTACCGCGACGTGAAGGTGGAGAAGGTGGACGACTTCACCGTGCGCGTGCACTTCGACAAGCCGACGCCGTTCTGGGCCGAGGCCTTCGTCGGCACCCGCGGCATGATCATCCCGCGCCACAAGTTCAGGGATTTCGTCGGCGACAAGTCGCGCGACGCGCCGACCAACCTCTCCCCGGTCGGCACCAGCGCCTACCGCTTCACCGAGTTCAAGCCCGGCGACATCGTCAAGGGCGAGCGCAACCCGGGCTACTACCTGGCCAGCCGCCCCTATTTCGACACCGTCGAGGTGAAGGGCGGCGGCGACGCGGTCTCCGCCGCGCGCGCCGTGCTGCAGACCGGCGAGTGGGACTACGCCTGGAACCTGCAGGTCGAGGACGAGATCCTGAAGCGGCTTGAGGCAGCCGGCCGCGGCCGGGTGAACATCGTCGACACCGGCAACATCGAGTTCATCCAGCTGCAGAACACCGATCCCTGGACCGAGGTGGAGGGCGAGCGCGGCAGCGTGAAGTCGCGGCACCCCACGCTGACCGACCCGGCGGTGCGCGAGGCGCTGAACCTGCTGGTGGACCGCAAGGCGATCCAGGACTTCATCTACGGCCGCACCGGCATCGCCACGGCGAACTACGTGAACAACCCGCCGCGCTTCCGTTCGCCCAACACGTCCTTCGAGTTCAACATCGCGAAGGCCAACGAGATCCTCGACCGCGGCGGCTGGACGCGCGGGGCGGGCGGCATCCGCGCCAAGGACGGCCGGCAGCTCAAATTCGTCTTCCAGACCTCGATCAACGCGCCGCGCCAGAAGACCCAGGCCATCATCAAGCAGGCCTGCCAGCGCGCCGGCATCGAGCTGGAGCTGAAGTCGGTGACGGCCTCCGTGTTCTTCTCCTCGGACGTCGCCAACCCGGATACATACACGAAATTCTTCGCCGACATGCAGATGTACACCACCACCATGTCGCAGCCCGATCCGCAGATCTTCATGGAGGCCTTCGTCTCCTGGGAGGCCTCGACGCGGGAGAACAAGTGGCAGGGCCGCAACATCACCCGCTGGCGCAGCGAGGAATACGACCGCACCTGGCGGGCCGCCACGGCCGAACTCGACCCGATCAAGCGCGCGGCGCTGCTGATCCAGTGCAACGACCTGGTCATCCAGAACCGCGTGGTCATCCCGGTGGTGGCCCGCCCGCTGGTGAGCGCGAGTTCCCGCACGCTGCGCGACAGCCTCTCCGGCTGGGACAACACCTTCTGGAACCTGCGCGACTGGTTCCGCGACCGCCAGAGCTGACCCGGCGGAACGGGGTTGCTGCAGTACTTCGCCCGGCGCCTGATGGTGGCGATCCCGAGCCTGCTCGGGATCTCCGTCGTGCTGTTCACCGTGCTGGCGCTGGCGCCCGGCGACCCCTTCGAGGAGCTGGCGACCAACCCGGCCATCCCGCCGGAGGTGCGGGAGAACCTGCGCACGCAGTTCGGCCTCGATGATCCGGTGCACATCCGCTACCTGCGCTGGCTGCTGGCCATGCTGCAGGGCGACTGGGGCTATTCCTTCGTCAGCCGTGTGAACGTGGACGACCTGATCCTGCAGCGCCTGCCGACCACCATCCTGATCATCGGCTCCTCGCAGATCCTGGCGCTGCTGATCGCGCTGCCGGTCGGCATCATGGCGGCGCGGCGGCCCTATTCGGTGTTCGACCAGGTCGCCAACACGCTTGCCTTCATCGGCTTCTCGCTGCCCACCTTCTTCACCGGCCTGCTGCTGATCCTGCTGTTCAGCATCGCGCTGGACTGGCTGCCCTTCGTCTATCGCGCCGACATCGATGCGACGGGGTGGCGATGGTGGTGGGAACACCTGCGCCAGTCGATCATGCCGGTGCTCGTGCTCGGGCTGTTCCAGGGCGCGGCGCTGACGCGCTTCGTGCGATCGGCGATGCTGGACGTGATCCGGCTGGACTACGTCACCACCGCGCGCTCCAAGGGGCTGCCCGAGCGCACGGTGATCAACCGCCACGTCGTGCGGAACGCGCTGATCCCGGTGGTGACGCTGATGGCGCTGCAGGTGCCGGCGGTGTTCGGCGGCGCCATCGTGACCGAGCAGATCTTCCGCGTGCCCGGCATCGGCTCGCTGCTGATCTCGGCGGTGCTGGCGAACGACACGCCGGTGATCATGGCGGTGACCTTCGTGCTCTCGGTGCTTGTCGTGCTCTGCAACCTCCTGGCAGACATCATCTATGGCTGGCTCGACCCTCGCATCAGCTACCGATAGCCCGGCGGCGCCGGCACCGCCGCGCGACGCGCGGGCGCTGCGCAGCACGCCCGCGCGCGAGGCGTGGCGGCGCTTCCGCAAGCACAAGCTGGCCATGGCGAGCTGCGCCGTGCTCGGCATCATCATCCTCGGCGTGCTGCTTGGCCCGCTGGTCTGGACGGTGCCGATCGACGAGATCGACTTCACCGCCCGGCTCGAGCCGCCCTCGCTGCGCCACCCCTTCGGCACGGACGACCTCGGCCAGGACCTGCTGGCGCGGATGCTCTACGGGGGGCGCATCTCGCTGGCCGTGGGCTTCGCCGCCATGGCGGTGGCGATCGTCGTCGGCATCCTGATCGGCGCCGTCGCCGGCATCTCCCGCGGCAGCGTCGATGCCGCGCTGATGTGGCTGACCGACCTGTTTCTCTCGCTGCCGGAGCTGCCGCTGCTGCTGCTGATCATCTACCTGTTCCGCGACGGGCTGAAGGACGTGCTGGGAGCGGAGCTGAGCGTCTTCGTGCTGATCGTGCTGGTGATCGGCGGCTTCCGCTGGATGCAGGTGGCGCGGCTGGTGCGGGCGCAGTTCTTCTCGCTGCGCGAGAAGGAGTTCGTGGAGGCCGCGCGCGCGCTCGGCGCCTCCACGCCGCGGGTGGTCAAGCGCCACATCCTGCCGAACTCGCTCGGCCCGGTGATCGTCGCAGCCACCATCGACGTCGCCGCCGCGATCATCGCGGAATCGACGCTCTCCTTCCTCGGGCTCGGCTTCCCGCCCGATATCCCGACCTGGGGGCGGCTGCTGTTCGATGCCAAGGACAACCTCGATTTCGCGCCGCACTGGGCGCTCATCCCCGGGGCGGCGATCTTCCTGACGGTGCTGTCGATCAACTTCATCGGCGACGGGCTGCGCGACGCGCTCGATCCGCGGCGCGTGCTGTGAGCGTCGCCGTCGAGGCCATCGCGCCGGCGCGCAGCGCGGCGGTGCCGCCGCTGCTCGATGTACGCGGCCTCAAGGTGCATTTCCGCACCGATGACGGCATGGTCCGCGCGGTGGATGGCGTCGATCTTTCGCTCGCCCGCGCCGAGACGCTCGGCGTCGTGGGCGAGAGCGGCTGCGGCAAGACCGTGACGGCGATGACCGTCCTGAAGCTGATCGCCATGCCCCCCGGGCGCATCGTGGCCGGCGAGATCCTCTGGCAGGGCCGCGACCTCGTGCCGCTCTCCTCCCAGGAGATGCAGGCGATCCGCGCCAAGGAGATCGGCATCGTCTTCCAGGAGCCGATGACCTCGCTGAACCCGGTCTATACCGTGGGCCAGCAGATCGCCGAGACGCTGCGCCGGCACGAGGGCCTGTCCAGGCGCGCGGCGATCGGGCGCGCCGCCGACCTGCTGGGCCTGGTGAACATCCCGAACCCCGCCGGCCGCGTGCACGACTACCCGCACCAGTTCTCCGGCGGCATGCGCCAGCGCGTGATGATCGCCATGGCGCTGGCCTGCAACCCGAAGCTGCTCATCGCCGACGAGCCCACCACCGCGCTCGACGTCACCATCCAGGCGCAGATCCTCGACCTGCTGGCCGAGATGAAGGAACGCCTCGGCATGGCGGTGATGCTGATCACCCATGCCATGGGCGTCGTCGCCGAGGTCGCGCAGCGCGTGGTGGTGATGTATGCCGGCAAGGTGGTGGAGGAGGCGCCGGTGCGCGACCTCTTCGCCGATCCGCGCCATCCCTACACGCAGGGGCTGATCCGCTCGATCCCGCGCATCGACCTTGATGCCGGGCGCAAGACGCGGCTGGAGGCGATCCCGGGCACCGTCCCCAGCCTGCTGGCGCCGCCGCCCGGCTGCCGCTTCGCCGCGCGCTGCCGCCACGCGATGGATGCGTGCCGCGCGGCCGAGCCGCCGCTGCGCGAGGTCGCGCCCGGCCACAAGGTGGCCTGCATCCTGTGAATGCCGAACCCCTGCTCAGCGTCGAAGGCCTGGTGAAGCGCTTCCCGGTGCGCGGCGGCATCCTGCGCCGCATCGTCGATGAGGTGCATGCGGTCGATGGCGTCGGCTTCACCCTTGCATCGGGCGAGACGCTCGGCCTGGTGGGGGAGAGCGGCTGCGGCAAGTCCACCACCGGCCGCTGCATCCTCCGCCTGATCGAGCCCACCGAGGGTGCGGTGCGCTTCGAGGGGCGCGACGTCATGGCGCTGCGCGGCGCGGCGCTGGCCGCCATCCGGCGCGACATGCAGATCATCTTCCAGGATCCCTACGCCTCGCTCAACCCGCGTATGACGGTCGCCGGGATCATCGGCGAGGCGTTGGAGATCCACGGCCTGACGAAGACCTGCGCGGAATACGAGGACCGGGTGGCGGAGCTGCTGGAGACGGTCGGGCTGCGGCCCGAGCACGCCCACCGCTTCCCGCACGAGTTCAGCGGCGGCCAGCGCCAGCGCATCGGCATCGCCCGTGCGCTGGCGGTCTCGCCGAAGCTGATCATCTGCGACGAACCCGTCTCCGCGCTCGATGTCTCCATCCAGGCGCAGGTGATCAACCTGCTGGAGGATCTGCAGGAGAAATTCGGCCTTTCCTACCTGTTCATCGCGCATGACCTGTCCGTGGTGGAACACATCAGCGACCGCGTGGCGGTGATGTATCTCGGCCGCATCGCGGAAATCGCGCCGTCGCGCGACCTCTACACCACGCCGCTGCATCCCTATACCGAGGCGCTGCTCTCGGCCGTGCCGATCCCCGATCCCACCGTGAAGCGCGAGCGCATCCGCCTGACCGGCGACGTGCCGAGCCCGCTGCGCCCGCCCGCGGGCTGCCGCTTCCACACGCGCTGCCCGATCGCGCGGGGCTCGCCCTGCGCCGAGGTGGCGCCGCCGCTGCGCGAGGTGCGGCCCGGGCACTGGGTGGCCTGCCACTTCCGCGGGTAGGGGCGCGGGATCCGCCACGGCGTGGTTAGGGTGTGAGGCCGCCGAGCCCCAACCGCGAGGCCGCAGTCGCCAGCCGGCGGTCCAGAGTCCAGAGCCTCGTACCGGGCGTGAGCCGGGTTGCCGCAAGCAGGTGCGCATCGACATAGCCGATACCCAGGCCGGCCAAGCCATGTCGGTCAATGAATGCCAGCACCTCGTCATGGAAGGCGACGGCGGCCTGGGGCAATTCCGCCAAGGCCTGCAGGACCGTCCCGCGATTGCGAAGAGTCCCGCAGGCGATTTCGCCGGTCACAAAGGCATGACCTAGAACGCCGCCTTCTGCGAGAAGGTCTGCCAGCATCGGGTCGGGCTGCCGGAGATGACCGATCCAGACCGAGGTATCGACCAGGGTCACGTCGCGCCAGGCGGCTCATCCAGGCGGCGCCGCGGCACAGGGCCGAGTCCGGATTCGCTGCCGCCTAGGCGCGCGAGGCGCCGAGCGCTTTCACGCTGGATCAGGGCGGTCAGGGCCTCCCGCAGCAGGGCCGCCGTTTCCCGCACGCCGCTCAGTTCGCGCGCACGCTCGAGCAGAGCATCATCGAGGGCTACGGTCGTGCGCATCGGAGTGCTCCCATCGAGCTTGGCGGCACGATATTTGACATCATTCTATGCTAATTTCAATGCCGGACAACGTGTGCAGATCGTCCGTGGAGATTAACCCGGGCCTGGAGATCACCGCCGCCCGTGCCAATCGGCGAACGCTTCGTAATGTCGCTTCAGGACCTCTTGTTTCAGTTCCGGGAAACATTCTTCGCGGTTGCGAACCGACCTGGAATTGAAGGGGCCATACACCGGGTCCGCTTCGAGCGAAGGAGCGATGCGAACGCGAGACGTCGCGGGGTCGATGGAAAGGAGATTTGCGTCGAACAGGGCGTGCAGATCGGCGCGCAAGAGGATGCCGTTGCCAGGGTCATCATCCTGGCTTTCGTTCCAGGGCGTGATGTGCGCGGCCTCAAGCGCAGCAGAAGCACCCGCGCCCGTGATCGCACACCGGTCGCCATAGGCGGCCAACACGGACGCCCTGAACCGTGATTGCCCGCTGCGGTCGGCGACAAGTCGCAGCAGGCGCCGCCGCGCGACGCCGTCATCGCCCGGGGCGGCCGAGAGGTCCTCCGTCTCGCTCTGATCGGTGACCGATGGCGGGCCACCCTCCACGCCCGGCTTCTCCCTGAGTACGGCAGGGACGTGGGCCGGCATCAGCACGAGCTCGCGGACCTCGCCACTGGCTGGCAGTGCGTCCACGTAACCTGCCGCCACGGCCATCAAAATCCGCCCCTTGTCCAGCCGTACAGCTTCTGCGTTGCTTCCCTTAAAGCAGGTGGGAATCACAGGAGTGGGCGGTGTTTGGCGCTCCGCGATTTCTTGGAGAAGGCGCAAGAACTTCGAATTTCCAGGGGCTTCGCCTGACCCGAGATAGCTGAATTCATTGCTGTCGAAATAGCATATGTCGCTCTTTGTTATATCTGGGCGTCCCCAATGTCGGTCAACAGCGATCATAGGAAGCTGTTCCATTTCCTGTCGAAACAGTCTCCTCACAGTTGCAAATCCTCCTAATGCAGGCGTTGATGGGATTAGGCAAGACGATGCTGATGTGCAATGTGTCTCGGTGGGCGCAACTCCTTGTTGTCGCAGCTCCGTGACCGTGGTGAGTTCCTAGCCCTGCGCTGCGGACTTGCCCCCGCGCCGGCCATGACCCTGGGAGACCACCCATGCCCCGCCGCCGCATCCTTCTCCTCGCCGCGCCCGCCCTGCTCGTCGCTCCGCGCGCCCGCGCCCAGACCCCCGCCTGGCCCGAGCGGCCGATCAGCATGATCGTCGCCTACCCCGCCGGCGGCGGCACGGACGTGGCGGCGCGCCTGCTGGCCAAGGTGATGGAGCGCCTGCTCGGCACCTCCATCGTCATCGTCAACCGCCCCGGCGCCGGCGGCGAGATCGGCTTCACCGAGCTCGCCCGCGCCCGCCCCGACGGGCACGTCATCGGCTTCATCAACACGCCCACCATCATGACCATCCCCATCGAGCGGCCGAACGCCCGCTTCCGCCTCGATGACTTCGCGCCGATCGCCAATGTGGTGGACGACCCGGGCTGCATCTGGGTGCGCCCGGCCAGCCCCTTCCGCGGCGTCGCCGACCTGGTGGCCGAGGCGAAGCGCCGGCCGGGGACGATCAGCTACGGCACCTCCGGCGTCGGCTCGGACGACCACCTGGCGATGCTGCACCTGGAGCGGCTCACGGGGGCGAAATTCCTGCACATTCCCTTCGCCGGCGGCGCACCGGTGCGCACCGCGGCGCTGTCGGGGCAGATCGACCTCGGGGTCGCGAATGTCGGCGAGGGCGTGGCGGATGCCCGCCAGGGGTTGCTGCGGGCGCTTGGCGTGATGGCGCCGCAGCGCTGGGAGGGGGCGCCCGACCTTCCGACCTTCCGCGAGCAGGGCTTCGACCTGGTGGATGGCTCCATGCGCGGCCTGGCGGCGCCGGCCGGCGTGCCGCGCGAGATCCTGCAGCGCCTGGCCGGGGTGACGCGGCAGGCGCTGGGCGACCCGGAATTCGTCGCCGGCGCCACGCAGCTTCTGCTGCCGCTGCGCTACCTCGATCCGGACGCCTACCGCGCCGAGCTGCGCAGGATGGACGAGGGGTTCAAGGCGCTCTGGGCGCAGCATCCCTGGCGCGATTAGGGCGGCTCGGGATTGTGGCAGGCGGGGGATTTCTCGCCTTGACAGATCGGAACCAATAGTGAACATTTTGATCGGATACCATCCATTGCCGGACGACCCCCTATCCGTGCATGACATGACCCTATAATCCGCGTTATGCGCATGGCATGACCTCCGGGTCATGCAGTCCTGTGCGTTGCTGCGGCGCGGCGCGTGATGGGATGGTGTCCCCGAACCCCAGGAACCGGGCCATGACGCAGCCTTCCCCCGCCAGCCGCACCGCCGCCGGAGCGGCCGGCATGGGCGCCCCGGCGGTCGGCGTCGGCGTGCTCATCGCCACCGCGGTGCTCTGCGCCGCCTTGGCCATGGGGCTGCGCAACAGCGCCGGCCTGTTCCTTGCGCCGATGACGGCGGCGCATGCCTGGACGGCCTCCGGCTTCGCCTTCGCGATCGCCCTGCAGGTGCTGCTGAACGGCGCCACCCAGCCGCTCTGGGGCCAGCTCGCGGACCGCTACGGCGGGCGCAGGGTGATCATGTTCGGCGCGCTGCTGCAGGCCGCCGCCGTCACCGGCATGGCCTTCACGGACAGCCTGCCGCTGTTCACCTTCTTCGCCGGCGTGGTCATGGGCATCGCGGTCTCGGCCGCCGGGATGCCGATCATCATCGCCTCCCTCACCCGCCTGCTGCCGGAGGAGAAGCGCGGCCGCGCCACCGGCCTCGGCACCGCCGGCTCCTCCTTCGGGCAGTTCCTGGTGGTGCCGATCGTGCAGCTCGCGATCAATGGCCAGGGCTGGCAGGCAGCGCTGCTGCTGGTTGCCGCGCTCTCGCTGCTGATGATTCCGCTCGCGTTGCCGCTGAACGACAATCCGGCCACCCCCATGGCCGGCCCGCAGGATGAGCGCACCGCGCGCCAGGCGGTCGTCCAGGCGCTGCGGGATCCGACCTTCTGGTATCTCAGCGCCGGCGCCTTCGTCTGCGGCCTGCACGTCAGCTTCATGGGCATCCACCTGCCGGCCTTCGTCGCCTCCTGCCACCTGCCGGTGGCGGTCGGCGCCGGGGCGATCAGCCTGATCGGGCTGTTCAACATCGCCGGCTCGCTGGCCTCGGGCGAGCTGACCCAACGCTGGAAGCGGCGCGAGCTGCTGGTCGGCATCTTCGCCGCGCGCGGCGTGCTGATCGCCTGGTTTCTGATGGTGGACAAGACCACCACCACGGTGCTGGTCTTCGCCGCGCTGATGGGCATCCTGTGGATGTCCACCATACCGCCGCAGATCGCGCTCTGCGCGCGGAATTTCGGCCTGCGCTGGCTGGCGACGATCTTCGGGCTGGTGTTCTTCTTCCACCAGGTCGGCGGCTTCACCGGCGCCTGGCTGGGCGGCGTGATCTTCGACCGCACCGGCAGCTACGACCTGATGTGGGTGATCGCCATGCTCGCCTCTGCCTTCGCCGCGGTGGTGCAACTGCCGATGCGCGACGGGCCGCCGCGTCTCGCGGCGGTGGCGACGGCGGCGTGACCGCGCGGGCGTGCGCGAGTTGACGATCTCGGCCGAGGTGGTGCGCTGCCGCCGGGAGCGCTGGGCGGCGCCGTCCGGTGAGACGGTGCTGGCGCGCCCTTGCCTGCCGGCATCGTCGGCGGCGTCGGTCCTGGGCTGCGACGCTTTCCGCTGGCGGCCCATGCCCAGGGCCAGGAGACGACGGAGCGTCTCGTGGCCTTGCTGGGCGGGATCGGCATCGGGATCTCGAAACGGCAGGTGGTGCGGCTGCTGACCTCGCGGCTCGATGGGCTGATTGCCGAGGAGCGGGATGTGCTGCGCACCGGCCTGGCGACCGCGCGCTGGGTGACGGTGGACGACACCGCGGCGCGGCACGCCCGGCAGGACGGGGTGACGATGCAGATCGGCGACGAGCGCTTCGCCGCTTTTCGCGCCGGTGCCTCGAAGTCGCGCCAGGCCTTCCTGTCGCGGCTCCGCGCTGGTCACGGCGAGTATGTGATCAACGACGCAGCGCTCGCCTGCATGCGCGGCCGCGCCTTGGCCGGACCAGTGATCGAGCAACTGGCGGCGCATCCGACGAAGGTCTTTGCCGACGAGGCCGCCTGGACGGCGCGCCTGGCGGCGCTCGGCATCGACCGGCTGGCGGTCACGCCTGAGCCGGCGCGGATCGCCACCGAAGGAGCCCTCTGGGGCACGATCCAGGCGCATGCGCCGCTGCCGGGCACGGTGATCGTCTCCGACGACGCCGGCCAGTTCCGTCTCGGCGAGCACGCGCTCTGCTGGGTCCATGCCGAGCGGCTGGCGCACAAGCTGGTGCCGGCGAACGACCAGCAGCGCCGCGCCGTCGAGGTCACCCGGAGCCTGATCTGGTGGCTCCATGCCGACCTGAAGGCCTGGCAGCGCGGCCCCTGTCCCCGGCGGGCCGCCGCGCTCAGAGCCAGGTTCGACCGCATCTTCACCCGTCACACCGGCTACGTCGTGCTCGATCGGCTGCTGGCCAGGCTGTACCGGCGCAAGGCCGAACTGCTGCGCGTCCCCGGCGCTATCCCAGTCCCGCCGCTGCCGGATCCCGTCCGCCAGGCCGCCGCCACGGCCTGACCAGACACCCGTGCCCAGGCATTTGCCCCGGTTACGCCTGATGCTACGAACGCTCTGTCAGAAGACCACATGATCCCGCATGGACTCTGAGCGTGGCATCTTTCATGCTCCTTGCCGACACCCTCGCCGCCATCCTCGCCGGCCACCGCCAGCCCGAGCTCCGCGCCCTCGTCGCCCGCCACGCCGTCCCCCTCGGCGCGGCCCCCGCGTCCTACGTCCCCCTCCTCGGCACCCCCCACGCCGCCCCGCCCCCCATGGCCGCTTTCCTCACCGGCCTCGCCGGCACGGCGGTGGAGCTCGATGAGGGCAACTACCCCGCCGGCGGCCACCCCGCGATCCACGCCCTCGCCGCCGCCCTCGCCGAGGCGCCCCTGCACCCGCACGCCACCGGCGCCGACCTCCTCGCCGCCTTCGAGGCCGGGTACGAGGCCGGCGCCCGGATCGGCGCCGCCACCACGCTCCGCCCCGCCGCGCACCCGCACGGCACCTGGGGGGTCATCGGCGCCGCCGCCGCCGTCGCGCATCTCCGCCGCCTCGATGCCGCCGCCACGCAACGGACGCTCGACATCGCCGCCTCGCTCGGCCTCGCCACCAGTGCCACCGCCTCGCTCCGCGGCGGCTCCGTGCGCAACGCCTATGCCGGCGCCGCGGCGCAGAACGGCATGCTGGCGGTGGACCTGATGCAGGCCGGCGTCACCGGGGAGCCGGGCGGCATCGCCGTGGTCTTCGGGAACGTCATCGGCAGCGCCTACGACGAATCCCGCATCCCCCCGGGGCGGCTCTTCGAAAAACCCTTCATCAAGGCCGCCGCCGCCTGCTGCCGCGAGACCCAGGGCGCGCTGGAGGCCATCGAGACCTTGCTGGACACGCAGCCCCTTGGCGACCCCGACGCCATCGAGGCCATCGAGGTCGCCACCTTCGCCTCCGCCGCCCTGCTCGACGAACGCGCGCCCGTGGCGCCCATCGCCGGCCGCTTCTCCATCCCCTTCACCATCGCCACCCGCCTCATCCAGGGCCATGCCTGGATCGAGGCCTTCGAGGAGCCGGCACTGTCCGATCCCGGCACCCGCGCCCTGGCCGCGAAGGTCGCGGTGCGGGAGGACCCGGCGCTGACCGCCCTGCTGCCCGCCCGCCGCGTCTGCCGCCTCACGCTGCGGCTGCGCGACGGCACCGCGCGCACCGCCGAGGTGGTCGGCACCCCGGGCGACCCCGACCGCCCGCTGCCCGAATCGGCGCTGCGCGAGAAATTCCGCCGCTGCGCGGAGCCCGGCTTCGGCACGGGCTGGGAACGCCTCTGGCACCTGGCGCGCGACGCCGCCGCCCAGCCCTCCGCCGCCGCGCTGATCCGCGCCTTCCAGCCGCCGGCGCCGTAGCCCGCTTGCCCACCCCCGCGCCGCGCGCCACCCTTCGCGCACGCAGCCAAGGGAAGGAAACGCCATGCGCCTCAAGGACAAGGTCGCCATCGTCACCGGCGCCGCTTCCGGCATGGGGGCGGCGACCGCACGGCTCTTCGCGCGGGAGGGTGCCAGGGTCACGCTGACCGACATGCTGGAAGCCGAAGGCCAGGGCGTCGCCGCCGAGATCGCCGCGGCCGGCGGCGCCGCGCGCTTCATCCGCCACGACGTCGCCGAGGAAGCGCAGTGGGAAGCCGTGATCGCCGCGGTGCTCGCGGGCGACGGGCGGATCGACATCCTGGTGAACAATGCCGGCATCTCCGGCAGCGCCACCAACAACCTCTACGACACCGCGCTGTGGGACCGCATCATGGCGGTGAACGCGCGGGGCGTCTTTCTCGGCGTGAAGCACGCGGTCGCCGCCATGCGCCAGAACGGGGAGGCCGGCGGCTCGATCATCAACTTCTCCTCGATCAGCGGCGTGGTCGGGCAGGACCGCATCCACTGCGCCTACAACGCCTCGAAGGCCGCGGTGCGGCTGCTGACCAAGTCGGTGGCGGTGCAGGA
>JAIEOP010000472.1 GCA_019750465.1 Acetobacteraceae bacterium
GCCACGCCGGCCAACCGGCGTCCTGCCGCGCCGCTGCCCGGGCCACCCGCCGCGACGCGCGCCGCCGCCTTGGCTGCGGCGGCCGGCGATCTGGCCGCGTTGCGCCAGGCGGTCGCCGAATTCGAGGGCAGTCCGCTGCGCGAGACGGCGACCAACCTGGTGTTCGCGGACGGCGTGGCCGACGGCGGCGTGATGCTGATCGGCGAGGCCCCGGGCGCCGACGAGGACCGCCTGGGCAAGCCCTTCGTCGGCGCCTCCGGCCAGCTGCTGGACCGGATGCTGGCGAGCGTCGGGCTGAGCCGGGAGCGCGAGGCCTACATCACCAACATCCTGCCCTGGCGGCCGCCGGGGAACCGAACGCCGACGGATGCGGAGATCCTGCTCTTCCTGCCCTTCGTGCTGCGCCACATCGCGCTGGTGCGGCCGCGCCACCTGGTGCTGCTGGGCGGCGTGGCGGCGAAGGGGTTGCTGCGCTCGCGGGAGGGGGTGACGCGGCTGCGGGGACGTTGGCATCAAGTAACATTATCGCAGGACGCCGGGATGCCGGCGCTGGTGACCCTGCATCCAGCCTATCTCCTGCGCACACCGACAGCGAAACGCGACGCCTGGGCGGATCTTCTACTGCTGCGGCGCCAGATCGACGAAGGCGGGATGCCATAGACTGGCCACAATCGGGGTCGTGACCGAAGGAATTCTAACGTCCTCGGGAGGCTGATCTAAGGGGTTGCCGCCGGCGCCGAATTGATTGTAGGGGCAGGGGCCATGCCAGCGATCGTCTTCCTGGCCTGCCGTGCCCGGCCCTTCCTCGTCGGGGGTCTTTCTCTCGGCGCGGCGCTCCTGGCCGGGGTCCACGCCCCGGCCCTGGCGCAGCAGGCTCCCGTCCAGACGGCCCAGGTGCAGAGCGCGATGGGCGCCGCCCGTCCGGGCACCCCGACCGCGGGCACCCCGACCGCGGGCGGCCTGCCGCAGGTGCTGGCGCCGTCCGACGCCGCGCGGCTGCGCCGCATCTTCCATTTCCAGGCGCGCGGCGATTACGCGGCGGCAGCCGAGGAGGCCGCGCGGCTGGAGGACCGGCGCCTGATGGGCCACGTGCTGGCCGATGCCTGGTCGCGGCCCAATGGGCCGGAACCCTCGAACGAGGCGTTGCACCTTTGGCTGGCCGCCCATGCCGACCACCCCGATGCCCGGCGCCTGGCCGAACGGCTGCCGCCGGAGACGCGGCCGGCGGCGCCCGAGGAGGTGCCGGGCGAGCCCGAACCCGGCGCCGCTCCCGCCCCGGCCCTTCGCAACGGGCCGCTGGAGCGGGCGGTGCGCGACCGTGCCCGGCAGGGCGACGCGGCCGGTGCCCTCGCGCTGATCGAGCGCACCCGTGGCCTCGGTACCGCCGCCGCTGCCCGGCTGCGCGGCGAGGTTGCCGTTATCCTGTTCCACGCCGCGCGCGACGAGGAGGCCTACCGCATCGCGGCGGATGCCTCGGCCGCGATGCCGCGCGATGCCGAGATCGCCTTCACCGCCGGCCTCGCCGCCTGGGGCCTGCACCGCTGGGACGCCGCGCTGGTGCAGTTCGAGCGGGCTGCGCGGGGCGAGGGGGCCAATGCCCCGCTGCGCGCCGCCGCCGCCTTCTGGACGGCCCGCGCCGCAGTCAGGGCACGCAAGCCCGCCCAGTACGTGCCCTGGATGATGCAGGCGGCGCAGGAGCCGCGGACCTTCTATGGCCTGGTGGCGCGCCGCGCGCTCGGCCTCTCCCCCGGCTTCGCCTGGACGCGGGACCTGCTCGGCGAGGCCGAGGCGACCGTGCTGATGGAGACCGCCGCCGGCTGGCGCGCGCTGGCGCTGCTGCAGATCGGCCAGGCCGCGCGCGCCGAGGCCGAGCTGCGCGGCCTCTGGGCGCAGGCGCAGGGAAACCCGGTTCTGGCGCGCGCCATGATGATCGTGGCGAGCCTCGCCAACCTGCCGAACCTCTCCGTGCAGGCCGCGGCGGCGTCAGGGGATGCGGACGGGAAGCCGCGCGACTATGCCCGCTATCCGCTGCCGGCGCTGCGGCCGATGGGCGGCTTCGCGGTGGACCCCTCGCTGCTCTATGCCATCGCGCTGCAGGAAAGCCGCTTCGATGCCGGCGCCATCTCGCCTGCCGGGGCGCGCGGGCTGCTGCAGATCATGCCGGCCACGGCGAGCTTCATCGCGAACGACCCGGGCCTGAGCGGAGAGGGGCGGTTCCGGCTGCATGACCCGGCCGTCTCCATGGAACTCGGCCAGCGCTACCTGCTGCACCTGGCACGGACGGAGGTCGCGGGCGGCGACCTGATCCGCATCCTGGCCGCCTACAATGCGGGGCCGGGCAACCTCTCGCGCTGGCAGCCGGCGCAGCGGCACCGCGACGATCCGTTCCTGTTCATCGAGGCGATTCCCCTCGACGAAACGCGCGACTACGTGCGCCAGGTGCTGGCGCATTCCTGGGTCTATGCCTCGCGGCTGGGCCTGCCGGCGCCGAGCCTGGATGCGCTGGCGGCGGGGCGCTTCCCGCAATTCCTCGGCGTGGAGACGCTGACGGCGATGCTGGCGCCGCCGCCTGCGGCGCGGGTGGCGGCGACGCGGGCAAGGCGGCCCGCCGCGGCGCGGAGGTAAGGGGGCGCTACCGCCCGGCGTGCGCCACCATGTCGAAGCCCTCCGCTTGCGTCGGCGGCTCGAAGGTGCCTGCCAACGTCTCTAACTCCTCGCGGTTGACCGTGTAGGCGTGGGTGCCGGTGGCATTGCGCGCCATCAGCCGTGCGAGGCAGAGCGCGTCCGGCACGTCGAGCACGTGCAGCCGGTGGCCGGCGCCCGCGGCCTCGAAGATGCCGCGCAGCCAGGCCCGGCTCGCCACGGTACTGGCCGGCCAGTCCAGCACCACCGAGAGGCCAACGCGCAGCAGCGCCGCGGCATGCGGGCCCATGACGGCGCGCAGCCGTGGGAGGAGCCGCCGGTAGTCGGCGTGGCTGCGCACCTCCTGCGGGCAGAGCGTCGCCCTCCAGGAATCCTGGGCGATGATGATCGTGCCGGGCGCCGCCGCGAGGCGGGCGGCGAACGTTGACCTCCCGGCCGCGACCTTGCCGCAGATCATGTGCAGCATCGGCATGTGGGTAGCCGCCATGCCCTTCCTTCAAGCAGGCGTCGGCGCGTGACCGTCAGCGCGCGCTGGGCTGCGCGGCGGCGGGCGGCGTCACCACCACCGGCTTCGCCTCTCCCAGCCCGAAGCGGAACCGCTCCTCCCGCCGCGGGATGTACAGCGTCCCGAACACCCAGTCCCACAGCGCCAGGGCGGTTGCGAAATTCCGGTCGTGATGCGCCACGTCCGCCGAATGGTGCGCCTGGTGCATGTGCGGGCTGACGAGGGCGAAGCTCAGCCAGCGCGGGAAGCCCAGCGGGATATGGCTGTGCCGCAGATGCGCGAAGGCCAGGCCCCAGGCCATCGCCAGCACGTTCACCCCCAGCACCGTCAGCGGCGAGACCCGCGTCCCCGCCACCGCCATGCAGAGGCCAAGCCCGAAGCCCTGGCCGAAGACATTGCCTGACAGGTGCGCCACGTGCTCCTGCGGCCAGAAACGGAAGGCGGTGATCGGCGTCAGCACCGCCGGCGCGTGGTGCAGCCGGTGCGCCCGCCACAGCAGCGGCACGCGGTGGAACAGCCGGTGCGACCAGTACAGCATGAAGTCGCCGCAGACGAAGGCCAGCACCGCGGCCAGGAACAGCATGGCCGGGCCGGGCGGCGGCGCGTCCGCCGCCAGCCCGCCGAAGACCGGGCGCAGCAGCAGCAGCCCCAGCAGCATGCCGCCCCAGCTGATCAGCAGCAGCAGCGGCCCAAGCAGGAAGGGCAGGGCGGTGCTGGCCAACCAGCACGCGAGATCGACCGGCAGCTCGCGCCAGAAGGCGCGGCGCTGCTCCGGCGTGATGCGACGCGGGATGTCGGCAAGGCGCATCCGCGCCACCACGGCGATGACGATCCCGGCGGCGCCCGCCAGCAGAAGGCTTGGCCACCAGAAGGGCGAGACCGGGTCGGTCAGCGTCCCGGCCAGGGCATTGCCCCAGCCCGAGAGGGCCTCTTCCAGGTCGTATTCGGGAAACGGCATGGCGTTGCGCAAAATTGGACGAGTCCTCGGCGGCATGCAAGCTGGCACGCGCAACCGGGGCGAGAAAATCCAGCGCCGCTGCCATGCCGGAGATCCCCGCACCCCGCCGCCTGCTGCTGGGCGGCCGAGGCCGGCGCGTTGAGCCGCGGCGCGGCTTGCCCCATATCTTCGGCATCCGATGGAGGCCGCGATGCCGATCGACCCGTCCCTGCCCTTCCTGCCCGTGAACATCGCCGTGCTGACCGTCAGCGACACCCGCGACATGGCCTCCGACCGCAGCGGGCAGATCCTGCAGGATCGCATCGAGGCCGCCGGCCACCGCTGCGTGGCGCGGGAGATCGCGAAGGACGAGGCCGACCTGATCGAGGCGGTGCTGCGCCGCTGGATCGCCGATCCGGCGGTGGACTGCGTGATCAGCACGGGCGGCACCGGCATCACCGGCCGCGACGTGACCCCGGAGGCTTTCCAGCGCGTGCTCGAGAAGCAGATCGAGGGATTCGGCGAGCTTTTCCGCATGCTGAGCTATGCGAAGATCGGCACCAGCACGATGCAGTCGCGCGCCATCGGCGGCGTGGCGGACGGCACCTACCTGTTCGCGCTGCCGGGCAGCACGGGCGCGTGCAAGGATGCCTGGGACGACATCCTGGTCTTCCAGCTCGATGCCCGGCACCGGCCGTGCAACCTGGTGGAGCTGATGCCGCGGCTGCGGGAGCACCTGAAGGCGGCGTGACAGTGGATCGTCCCTTCATCCGGCGCGTGCGCCTGCGAAACTACAAAAGCATCGCGGCGTGCGACGTGGCGCTCGGTGGGCTCGACTTCCTCGTCGGGCGGAATGGTGCGGGCAAGAGCAATTTCCTTAATGCAATTTCCTTCGTCGCGGACGCGCTGCGGGGATCGCTCGACCTCGCACTGAGGGAACGTGGCTCGATCGAGGAGGTGCGACGGCGTTCAGGCGGCCACCCCACGCATTTTACGGTTCGCCTGGATTTCGAGTTGCCGAGTGGCGAGACCGGACTTTATGGCTTCAGCATCGGTGCGAAGCGTCGAGGCGGCTATGTCGTGCAGGAGGAGCGCTGCGATCTGCCACCGCCGAATGGCTTTGGCGCTGGCCGCAACTTCCATGTGCGCGATGGAGAGATGCTGCAATCTTCCATCCGGGTGCCGCCTGTCATTCTCACGGACCGGCTCTTCCTGGTCGCCGCGTCCGGGCTTCCCGAATTCCGACCGGTCTTCGACGCGCTATCCCGCATGGTGGTGTACAACATCAACCGGCGGCTCATCGCCGACGTACAGCAGCCCGATCCCGGCGATCTGTTGCGGCGGGATGGGAGCAACGCTGCGAGCGTTTTTCAGAGCCTGCCATCGCCATTGCGCCAAAGCGTCGAGAGAACCCTGGCAAGCATCGTGCCTGGCACCGAGGGGATCGAGCGGCGTGATTTTGGCGGGCGGGAGACACTAATCTTCCGCCAGCGAACTGCAGGGCAGGCCGATCCCTGGCGCTTCCCCGCTGGCAGCATGTCGGACGGGACATTGCGGGCCTTTGGCGTGCTGCTGGCCGTCGCGCAACTCGCGCGCCAGGACCTGGATACGCAGCGCCCGCTGCTGATCGGCATCGAGGAACCCGAAGTCGCCCTGTACCCGGGCGCCGCCGCCACCCTGCTCGGCGCGCTGCGGGAGGGCGCGCGGTCCGGTCAGATCCTGATCAGCAGTCACAGCCCCGAGTTGCTCGACAATGCCGACATCTCGGCCGATCAGGTCCTCGCGGTGGACAGCCACGACGGCATGACGCGGATCGGCGCCCTCGACGGGGCCACGCAAGAGGCCCTGCGCGACCACCTCTTCACGGCCGGCGAGTTGCTGCGGCAGGACCAGCTTGCTCCGCATCTGGAAACGACTGATGGGGCCGACGCACGCCAATACAGGCTCTTCGAGCCGTTGGGCTCCTGACGATGCCGTATGTCGCGCCGATCGTTGAAGGACATGGAGAGATCCAGGCCGTACCGGCGCTGCTGCATCGACTGCACCGGTCGCTCGAGACGGCCGGCCGGCTCGTGGTCAATCAGCCTTTCCGGGTGAGCGCGCCGAAATTCGTGCATGACGCCGGCGAGCGCGACCGCACGATGCGCCTCATGGCCAGCAAGGCGAGGCAGGCGAGCGGCCTGGTCCTGGTGCTCCTCGGCGGGGATTTGAGGACGGAGAGGTCTGCCCTGCGAGGCTTGGACCGAGCCTGCTGGCGCAGGCACGGTCGATTGCCCCGGACGTCCCCTTCCTCGTGATCGTGGCGCAACGCGAGTACGAGAGCTGGTTCCTGGCGGCCAGCCTGTCCCTGCGCGGCCGGCATGGCATCTCGCCCGACTTCACGCCGCCTGCTGACCACGCCGCCAAGCGGGACGCGAAAGGCATTCTCGGTGCAGCCATGGTTGGGGGCTACGATCCTATCCGGCATCAGGCGCAGTTGACGCGCGCCATGGATCTGGACGAGGCGGCCCGGGGCAATGTCTCCTCCCGCCGCATGCGCGATCGGCTGCGTGCGATATGGTCTGTGCCGGTCTGAGGTTTCCGTCGGACATGGCGATGGTCGCGCTGACAGAACCCGTTTCATCCGGTCACATGCCCGTCACGCCTCCGCCGGCGGCACCACCCCCTCGCGCGGGTCGATCGGCACCTGCCGGTCCAGCCCCGTGATCCGTTCGAACACCGCCGCCGCCGCCAGCGCCACCTCGTCCCGCCGCGGCGGCGCGGCGATCTGGATGCCCACCGGCCGGCCATATTGATCGAACCCCGACGGCACCGCCACCGCCGGGCAACCCGCCAGGGTGAAGGCGGCGTTCCACATCGACCCCGCCATGTAGTTCTCCAGCCTGACGCCGCCGATGCTCTCCGGGTGGCGCAGCATGACGTCGAAGGCGGGCGTGCCGGCGCCGGGCGTCACGATCACGTCGAAGCGCCCGAACACTTCGGCCAGGCGGCGATACCAGGCGGCGCGCTCGCGCTCGGCCCAGGCGAGCCCGCTCGGCGTCGCGGCCAGGCCGCGCTCGGTGTTCCAGACGATGTCCGGCTTGATGAGGGCGCGATGCGTCTCAAGCTGCTTCTCCCGGTCCACCACGAAGGCCTGGCTGCGCAGCACCAGGAAGGCCTCGGCCAGCGCGCCGAGGTCGAGGCGGATCTCCTCCACCACGGAACCCGCTTCCGCGAAACGCCGCACCGCCGCGGCGCAGAGCGCGCGCATCTCGCGGTCGATCGGAAGGGACCCGTCGAAGGTGGTGTAGGCCACGCGCGCGGGCGGCCGCGCCTCGGCCACGGCGCGGGTGTAGGGCGCCGCCGGCGCGTCGTAGGTGAGGGGATCGCGCAGGTCCCAGCCCGCCATGGTGTCGAGGAACAGCGCCAGGTCGGGGACGTTGCGCGCCATCGGCCCCTGCACGGAGAGCGGCGCGAAGAGGTTGTTGGATGTCCCCCGCGTCACGCGCCCCGGCGAGGGACGAATGCCGACGACGGAACAGTAGGTCGCCGGCCGCCGCAGGCTGCCGCCATGGTCCGAGCCGTGCGAGAGCCAGCACTCCCCCGTCGCCAGCGCCACCGCGCCGCCGCCGGTCGATCCCGCGCAGGTCAGGGCGGTGTTCCACGGGTTGCGCGTCCGCCCGAAGATCTCGTTGAACGTCGAGCCCCCCGCGCCGAATTCCGGTGTGTTAGACTTCGCGATGACGATGCCGCCCAGCGCCTCGATGCGCTCCACCAGCGGGTGCGAGGCCTGCGGCACATGGTCGCGGAAGATCGGCGAGCCGTAGGTGGTGCGCACGCCGGCGACGTCCGTCAGGTCCTTGATCGTCACCGGCAGCCCGGCGAGCCAGCCGGGGTGGTCCGCATTCGCCTGGCCCTCGCAGGCCATGATGCGCTTTGCGTGCCCGCGCGCACGGTCCAGGCAGAGCGTCGGCAGCGCATTCACCGCCGGCTCCACCTCCGCGATGCGGCGCGCGGCGGCGTCGATCAGCTCCAGCGGCGAGACCTCGCGGCGCTTGAGGCGCGCCACGGCCTCGGTGGCGGCCAGGCGGATCAGGTCGTCGGGCATTGGCGCATTCTCCCCGGCGGGAGCATCGCAGGCCGCGCGCCACCTGTCAGCCCGCCGCCGTCGGCGCGTCCGTCACGCCGCCTGCTCGCCGCAGGGCGCCCCGGTGAGGAGCTTGTCCATGTCGATCGCCGGCAGCGCCGCGCCGCAGGGAATGCGCAGCATCACCTGCTCACCCGCGCGCCAGCCGATGCGGCGGTAGAGCGGCAAACCGGACAGGGTGGCGAGCAGGGAGGCGCGGACGAAGCCGCCCGCGCGCATCACCCGCCCGATCCAGTGCATTGAGTGCGCGCCCGATGCCGCGCCGCGTGACGTCGGGATGCACATTGACGGCGCGCACCACCGGCGGCGTGGCGCGGTAGCCATCCGGCAGGAGCGCGGCATAGCGGGGCGGCACGGCGGACCAGCCGCCGCAGCCGAGCAGCCGGCCCTCGGCCGCGGCGACGAAATAGCGGCGCTGCGGGATCAGTTCCTCAGGCAGCGTGCCATGCGCGATGAAGGCCTCGATGGCGTCCGTGCCGTAGTGCGGCGCCGCGAGGCGCCGCAGCGAGGCGGCGTGCAGCTCGCGCAGCGCCGCGACGTCGTCCGGTTGGGCGTGCCTGATGGTGATGTGGGTCTCGCCGTGCATCCGACCTCTCCTCGCCGCGGTCCGCAGCGGCGGGACTGTAGAGCGGGATGCGTTGAGGCAGAATCGCCGCAAACGCTGAATCCCGCGACCCGGCAAAGGCTGGAGCGTGTTGCGTGAGCGCATGCGAACGCAATACCCGCTAAAGTGGCGACCTCTCGGCGTTGTTTCGCCGCGCGTGTCGCGTGCGGGAAATCCGGTTGCGCGTATGTCGCCGATGTCGCGCCGGCCGACGCCGCCTGCCGTGAGGCGCTTCGCGCGGTTGTACGGTCAGCCCGCCGCCAGCAGCGCGTCGGTCTCGGCGGCGGCAGGGCAGGCGGCGGCGGCGCCGATCCGGGTGCAGGCAATCGCCGCCGCGGCGGCGGCGCGACGCATCGCCGCCTCCATCGGCAGGCCGCGATCCAGCGCGGCGGCCAGCACGCCGCACCAGGTGTCGCCGGCGCCGGTGGTGTCCACCACATGCCCCGCATCGAGGGCCGGGACGCGGATGGGCCCGGCGGGCGTCGCCGCGTCCGCGCCCGCCGCACCCAGGGTGACCGCGACGGCGATGCCGCCCAGCACCGCAGCGATCGCGCCCGCCGCCGCGCCGCAGCCGAGCCGCCCCGCCAGCCAAGCCGCCTCCGCCTGGTTCAGCACCAGCAGGTCGAGGGCGCGCAGCGTCTCCACCGGCATCTCCCCGGCGGGGGCGAGGTTCAGCACGCTGCGTGCCCCGGCGGCGCGGGCGCGCCGGATGACCGCGGCGGTCTCGGCCGGCTCGACCTCGCCCTGGCAGAGCAGAAGCGTGCCGGGCCCGAGAGCGGCGTCCTCCACCTGCGCGGAACGCAGGCGGAGGTTGGCGCCGGACCCGACGACGATCTGGTTTGCGCCGTGCGCGTCCACCATCACCGCAGCGGCGCCCGTCGCGGCATCGGTGGCGGCAAGGCGGGAGAGATCGACACCGGCCGCGCGCAGCGCCGCCAGCGCGATCTCCGCCAGCGGATCGGCGCCGACCGCCCCGACGAAGGCGGTGCGCGCCCCGTCCCGTGCCGCCGCCACCGCCTGGTTCGCGCCCTTGCCGCCCGGGTGGAGGGCGACGCCAGGCCCGAGCACCGTCTCGCCCGCCGCCGGCAGCCTTGGTACGCGGAAGACGATGTCGGCGTTGACGGAGCCGAAGACGAGGACACTCATGCACAGTCCGCCCGTGCCGGGTGGCGGTTCCGCAAGCCGGGCGCGCGGCGCCCGCGCATCGGCGCCCGACCGGCAGTGCTGGCCGCCGTCATTCGGCGAGCATCATGCGAAGCGTCCTATCGCAGCGGCGCCGTCCAGCGCCCGAGCAGGAAGCCGAACAGTACCGCGCCGCCGAGCAGCGCCACAACCTCGCCGAAGATCGCATGCGCCAGCGGCAGGCCGAGCAGCACCAGCGCCACCAGCAGCGCCACCTTCCACCAGCGGTGCAGCAGCAGCGCGGCGGCGCCACGCCCGGCGGCTGCCTTGCGCGGCTTCGCGGCGGCGCGGGGTTTCGGCGCCGGCCGTGCCGCGGGCTGGACGCGCCGTGCGCCGCTCACGGCCTGGCCATGGCGCGGCCGATGCCGATGCCCAATGCGAGCGCCAGGATGATCCCGAGCACCGGCCAGCCGAACAGGAAGGTCACCAGCGCCCAGACCAGGCCGGCGACCGCCAGCGTGATCCAGATCGCCAGCGCGAAGCCGGCGAAGAGCAACGCCAGCGGCAGGCCAAGGACGATGAGCAGGGCGACGAAGATCCAGAACATTGCCGATCCTACGTGCCTCGGTGCCTTCGTGTCTCGGCGTCTTGGCGTTGAACCGGGCCCCCCGACACGGTCATGACTGGCGCCCCAGCATCTCCATCAGCTCCCGCCACTCCCGCTGCGACAGCCCGCTGCCGCGCTGCGCCACCGCCTCACCCGCCAGCATCCGCTGCACCACCGCCAGCATCTGCGCCGACAGCGTCACCGCTCCCAGCCGGTAGTCGCGGAAGGCAGCGAAGCATTCCGGCACCCAGGCCTCCACCGTGCGCAGCATCGCCTCCGCATAGACGCGGATCTCGTGCTGCGCATGCGCGTCGGCGCGCAGCGAGAGGAAGTGGAACAGGTTGTGCAGGTCGGTCTTCCAGTACCACTGCGTATAGGCGTTCAGCGTCAGGTTCATGCGCGCCAGCTCCCGTGCCAGGCCCTGCCGCGCCGGGTCGATGGCCGCGCCGCCCTCGTCCTCGTTCAGCATCTCGATGTAGTGGCCGTAGCTGCGGGTCGCGTCCTCGCGCAGCAGGTCCAGCACGCGCGCCGCTTCCGCGCCCTGCAGCACCGCGCCGCGGCCCTGGCGGTTCACGCTGCTCTGCGCCGCCAGCTGTTCCGGCGCCGGGATGTAGAATTCCCGGTCCAGGATGGAGTAGCGCGCGGAGTACTCGTTCACGTTGGCGGTGCGGTGGCGGATCCATTGCCGTGCGACGAAGATCGGCAGCTTCACGTGGTACTTGATCTCGCACATCTCGAAGGGCGTGGAGTGGCGGTGCCGCATCAGGTAGCGGATCAGCCCGCGGTCCTCGTTCGCCGCCTTCGTGCCGCGGCCGTAGGAGACGCGGGCCGCCTGCACCACGGCGCCGTCGTCGCCCATGTAGTCGATCACGCGGACGAAGCCGTGGTCCAGCACCGGCAGCGCCCGGAACAGCAGCGCCTCCAGCGCGGGCACGGTGGGGCGCAGGGTGCGCGCCTCCGCCGCGCGCGCGGCCTCGATGTCGCGGTCCTGCTCCTCGGTCAGCGCCATCCGGCACGTCCTTCCTGCTGCCGCTGCGCGCGCCGTGCCGCGCGCCGGGCTTCCTGTTCGGCGGTCGGGGTCCTGGAGGGGGCTTCGGGGCCATCCCGCCGGCGGGCGGCGCGCGCCTCCTCCAGCTCGCGGAACAGGCCGTTCAGCCCGCGCACCAGGCTGTCAAGCTCGTCGCCGGAGAGGCTGTCCAGCCCGGGCTCCGGCATCCCGGTCCCCGCGATCGCGGTCTCGGCGGCGGAGAAGGGCGTGCCGAGCTGCCGCTCCATCCAGGCCACGTCCTCCGCGGCGCGCGCCAGCCGTGGCGCGACGAGCGCCGCCGGCGCGGCGAAGCGCGCGCCCTCCAGCCCATCGAGGAAGCGCACCAGCCGTGCCGCGCGCTCCGGGTTGGCGCTGCCATCGGCGCGGAAGATCGGCACCGCCCGGTTCGCCGCCAGCGACAGCACGACGCCGAGCCGCGAGGCGCCGCCGTTCGCCCGCACCACGGCAAGGCGCGGATAGAGCTCCGCCGGCGCGCCGACCAGGCGCAGGAAGGTGGCGACGCTGCACCCGCCATCCAGCGTCGCCGGGGTGTAGAGGTGCAGCCGCGTCTCCGCGACTTCGGGCGCGGTCAGGAAGGGCTCGAAGCGGGCGCGGTAATGCGGCATCACGCCGCCATCCTCGATGCCGTCCAGCAGCGCGCCGCCGCGGATGCGCTGCTGGATGGCGCTGGCGATGAAGCCGCGCGGCGGCCGCACCATGCCGATCACGACGATGCGCTCCACATGCGGGCGGAAGGCGGCGAGCATGCGGCGGATCGGGGCCTCGCCCAGCATGCCGATATCCTCGCCGCTGAGGATCAGCCCGGGGCCCGGCGCGCCGTGCAGGAAGGCGGTGAGGCGAGCGCGGGACTCGGCGGCGTGCTGCGCGGCGTCCGCCGGCCGGTGCAGGCCGTGACGGCGGTTCACGTGATAGAGGTGCGGCGCTCCGGTGAAGGCCGAGAACACGACGCGGGAATGGTTCGGCTCGGCGTCGGCGAACCAGGACAGGCCGGCCTCCCGCAGCGCCGCCTGGTGGGCGTGCAGGGTCTGCTGGATGGATGTCGTGCCGGTCTTGTGCATGCCGACATGCAGGAACAGCGTGCGCATCGACCCTTCCCTGCCTGTCCCCCACTCGGCGGCGTGCCGAGTCGCCACGGCGGACGAGCGGGTTATGCCACCGGCGCGGGCGGTCTGCGACGCCCTGGAAGCGCCTTGCTGCACCGCCCGCCCCACGGCAGGATCATCCGTTCCACCGCCGAGGAGCCGCCATGTCCCCGCTCGACGCCATCCGTCGCCAGCAGGCCGAGCTCACCGGCTTCCGGCGCGACCTGCACGCGCATCCCGAACTCGGCATGGCGGAGCACCGTACGGCGGAGAAGGTCGCCGCCGCGCTGGAGGGCCTGGGCATCGAGGTGCATCGCGGCGTCGGCGGCACCGGGGTGGTGGGCGTGCTGCGCAACGGCACGGGGAACCGCGCCATCGGCCTGCGGGCCGACATGGACGCGCTGCCGATCACGGAGCTGAACGACGTGCCGTATCGCAGCACGCGGCCGGGCGTGATGCATGCCTGCGGCCATGACGGGCACACCACCATGCTGCTCGGCGCCGCCAGGTACCTGGCCGAGACGCGCAACTTCGACGGCATCGTCCACCTCATCTTCCAGCCCGGTGAGGAGGGCTGCGGCGGCGCGCTGGCCATGCTGGAGGACCGCCTGTTCGAACGCTTTCCCTGCGATGCCGTCTACGCCATGCACAACCGGCCCGGCATGGCGGTCGGCCGGTACGCCATCCGCAGCGGCCCGACCGCGGCCGGCGGCGCCTTCTTCGACATCACCGTCTCCGGCCGTGGCGCGCACGGGGCGCGGCCGGAAACCGGCATCGACCCGGTGCTGACCGCCTGCCACATCACGGCGGCGCTGCAATCCATCGTCTCCCGTACCATCGCCCCGCTCGATGCCGCGGTGGTCAGCGTGACCAAGGTGGTGGGCGGCGATGCCTACAACGTGATCCCCGAGACGGCGGTGATCTCCGGCACCGCGCGATTCTTCTCCCGCGCCGTCAGCGCCCAGATCGAGGACGGGCTCCGCCGCATCGCCGAGGGCGTGGCTGCCGGCTTCGGCGCCACGGCAGGCACGGACTACCGCCTGATCTTCGCGCCGACGGTGAACGACCCGGAGAGGACCGAGGACTTCGCCGCCGCGGCGGCCGATCTGGTCGGGCCGGAGGGCGTGGAGCGCGACGCCCCGCCGGCGATGGGGTCGGAGGATTTCTCCTTCATGATGGAGCGCGTGCCCGGCGCCTACATCCTGCTGGGCAACGGCGAGGGCGCCATGCCGCACAATCCGCGCTACCAGTTCAATGACGACGCAATCCCCTTCGGCGCGGCGCTGTTCGCCAGGATCGTCGAGCGCGGCCTCCGGCGCGATGGCAAGGGGTGATGGTCGGGCGAGGGTTCGGCGCGCGCTGGAATTCGCCGCCGGTCCGCCTTATATCCCACAAGCCGCTTGCGGCTATGGCGATAAACACGTCCCGGAATAATCGTTGCGGACCCGGGGGCAGTGCCCGGCGCCTCCACCACTCCACCCCGCCGATGTCGTGGCGGGCGGCAAGGGGGGCGAAACAGGTTCGACGCGCGTGGTAAAGGGGACGCTTTTGCCCGGCATGGTTCCGCCGTCATCGGGCCGATCGATAAGTGCGAACGACAACAGCCGCGAGGCTGTCGCACTCGCTGCCTAAATAGGTAAGCGCGGCTCGGGGGGCGCCGGGCAACAGAAGCCCCCCACTTTCCTCCGGTGCGCCCCTGTCCGGACCGGTCTCGCGCGCCTTAATCTCGCATGACGGTGGCGTGAATGACGAACGAGACCCATACCGAGGCCGACAGCCTGCTGCCCTATGACCGTTGGACCGAGGCGGCGTTGCGCGCCGTGGTCCTGGACGCGCTGGATTACGTCGCCCGCAACGGGCTGCCGGGCGAGCACCATTTCTACCTCACATTCCGCACCGACCATCCGGGCGTGACCATTCCCGGTCACCTGCGGGCGCGCTTCCCGCAGGAGATGACCATCGTCCTGCAGCACCAGTTCTGGGATCTGCGGCTGGACCGCGCGACGGGGGTGGTCTCGGTCGGCCTATCCTTCGGCGGGGTGCCGGCGACACTGGTGATCCCTGTCGCCGCGGTGACTGCCTTCGCCGACCCGCATGTGCAGTTCGGCCTGCGCTTCGGGGTTGAGGCGGCGCCGGCAGCGGCGGCCGCCGAGGCGGCGATGGACGAGCCGGCGCACGACGCGCCGGTCGCGGTGGATCAGCCCGAGGCGCCGGCGCAGGTGCTGCGGCTCGACGCCTTCCGCCGACGTCCCCCGAAGGAGTAGTGGCACCGCCGCACCGGTTGGCGCCCCCCGGTCGTTGCGGTAATCCCTGGTGACGATCCCGGCGCCCTGGAGCCTGCCCTCGCCCTGCGTGGCGCCCGGCGGCGCGGTGCCGGCCAGGACAGGCGGAGACCTCCCGTGACCCCACCGCTCGATGCCGCCACCGCGCCGGCCCGCCCGGCCGGCTTCCTCTACAGTCCGATGTTCCCGCTCGGCGCCGATGCGACGCCTTACCGCAAGCTGGCCATCGACGGCGTCTCCACCACGCGGTGCGATGGGCGGGCGGTGCTGAGGGTCTCGCCCAAGGCCTTGGAGGAACTGGCTTTCCAGGCCTGCCGGGACGTCTCGCACCTGCTGCGGCCCGGCCACCTGCAGCAGCTGGCGAACATCCTGAAGGACCCGGAGGCCAGCGCGAACGACCGTTTCGTGGCCCTCGATCTGCTGAAGAACGCGAACATCGCCGCCGGCGGCGTGCTCCCGATGTGCCAGGACACCGGCACGGCGATCGTCTTCGGCAAGAAGGGCCAGCGCGTCTGGGTGGAGGGCGACGAGGAGGAGGCGATCAGCTACGGGGTCGCCCGCACCTATACGGAGACCAACCTGCGCTACTCCCAGATGGCGCCGCTGACCACCTGGGAAGAGGTGAACACCGGCAACAACCTGCCCGTCGATTTTTCCATCATGGCCGCGCCCGGCGAACACCACGCCGACGAGCTGCACCTGATGTTCGTGCTGAAGGGCGGCGGCAGCGCCAACAAGACCTTCCTCTACCAGCAGACCCGCGCCGTGCTGAACAAGGCGAAGCTGCTGGCCTTCATCGAGGAGAAGGTGAAGACGCTGGGGACCAGCGCCTGCCCGCCCTACCACCTGGCGATCGTGATCGGTGGCACCAGCGCGGAGACGACGCTTAAGACGGTGAAGCTGGCCTCCACGCGCTACCTGGACGGGCTGCCGACGCAGGGCAGCAAGGCCGGCCACGCCATCCGCGACCCGGCGCTGGAGGCGGAGGTGCACCGGCTGACGCAGTCCTTGGGCATCGGCGCGCAGTTCGGCGGCAAGTATTTCTGCCACGACGTGCGGGTGATCCGCCTGCCGCGGCACGGCGCGAGCCTGCCGATCGGCATCGGCGTCTCGTGCAGCGCGGACCGGCAGATCAAGGCGAAGATCACGCCCGAGGGGGTGTTCCTGGAAGCGCTGGAGACCGACCCGGCGAAATACCTGCCGGAGACGACCGACGACATCCTCGGTGGCGAGGTGGTGCGGATCGACCTGAACCGCCCCATGGCCGAGATCCGCGCCGAACTGTCGCGCCACCCGGTGAAGACCCGCGTCTCGCTGACCGGCACCATGGTGGTGGCGCGCGACATCGCGCACGCCAAGCTGCAGGAGCGGCTGGATGCCGGGCAGGGGCTGCCCGAGTACATCAAGGACCACCCGGTGTACTATGCCGGCCCGGCGAAGACGCCGCAGGGCATGGCCACCGGCAGCTTCGGCCCCACCACGGCGGGGCGCATGGACGGCTACGTGGAGGCCTTCCAGCGGGCGGGCGGGTCGCTGGTGATGCTGGCGAAGGGCAACCGCAGCAAGGCGGTGCTGAATGCCTGCAAGGCGTACGGTGGCTTCTATCTCGGCTCGGTCGGCGGCCCGGCGGCCCGGCTGGCGCAGGACTGCATCCGCAAGGTCGAGGTGCTGGAGTATCCGGAACTGGGAATGGAGGCCGTGTGGCGCATCGAGGTGGAGGATTTCCCCGCCTTCATCGTGGTGGACGACAAGGGGAATGATTTCTACGAGGGGCTGGAGTAGTGCTGTATCAGCTTGAGCTTGCGAGCATCGAACACTGGAAACTCGAAAGCAACTCAGTCATGTTTCCGGTAGGCACAGTTCCCAGGATCGGCGATCACATCGAAGTTTCTGTGCGGCTCGGTACTCGGATAAAGACGGTAGAAGCAAAAATTGGGCAGTTGGTTTGGACGACCGATGGTAAGGAGTTGAGTGGTTCAAAGCTCCGCCTGGTTTTGCTGGATCCACCATGAACGACCGCGCGGGGTGGCTTCGGTCCCCACGGGCCTGATGAGGAGATGAGCGTGGCCGCGACGATCGATCGCATGGAGTTCGTGCGCAAGCTGCGTGGCAAGCTGCCGGGCGGCTGGGAGGACCAGCATACGGAGGCGGTGGCGGACGCCTTGGACGAGGCGCTGAAGAGCGCGAAGCTGGCGACGACCGATGACATCAATTCGGCGGTCAAGGACTTGAAGATCTGGGTGGCCGGGAGCGTTGCCGTCCTCGCTGCCTTCCTCACCGCCATCAAGTACTTCGGCTAGGAGCCGCCGCGTCATGACCGAGCGCCGCAGCATCTCCTCAGGCTCCCGCTTCGAGGAGCAGATCGGCTACTCCCGCGCCGTCGTGGACGGCGACCTCGTCTGGGTCTCCGGCACCACCGGCTACGACTATGCCGCCATGACCATCGCCGACGACGTGGTGGCGCAGGCCGAGCAGTGCTTCGCCAACATCGCCGCTGCCCTGGCCCAGGCCGGCGCGGGCCTGGACGACGTGGTGCGCGTGCTGTTCATCGTGCCGGACCGCGCCGACTGGGAACCCTGCTGGCCGGTGGTGAAGAAGTACCTGGGCACGGCGCGCCCCGCCTCCACCCTCATCCATGCCGGGCTGCAGACCGATGCCATGCGCATCGAGATCGAAGTGACCGCGCGCCTGCCCAGGAAGGAGTAGCTCCATCATGCGCTTCGCGGTCGATCGCCTGGACCACCTCGTCATCAACTGCCGCGACCTGGAGGTCATGGCCTCCTGGTACCAGCGCGTCCTCGGCATGGAGCGGGAGGATTTCGGCACCCCGCCGCGCACCTCGGTGAAGTTCGGCGGGCAGAAGATCAACCTCCGCCCCGCCGAGGTGCCGCAGGCGGAGTGGATCGCCGCCGAGACCTGCCTGCCCGGCACGCAGGACCTGTGCTTCATCGTCGCCGTCAGCGTGCCCGACATCGTCGGCCAGCTGCATGCCTGCGGGGTGCGCATCGAACAGGGGCCGGTCACGCGCCAGGGCGCGCTCGGCCCCATGGGCTCGGTCTACTGCCGTGATCCCGAGGGCAACCTCATCGAGATCTCGTCCTACTCGCCCTGATCCAACGGGACGCGCTCCGGCGGACACAGGACCAGATCGCCCGCCGCGCCCGGCGCGAAGCCCTGCACCCAGAAATATCCTGCGCCCATCACCGGCGAGGGCGCAGACAGGATGCGCAGCCCACCCGCCTCGCCCATCCAGTCCGTGTGCCGGTGCCCGTGCAGCACCACGATGCGCGCCGCATGCCGGCGCAGCCGCGACACCACCCAGGACCCGTTGGTCAGCGCCGTGGCGATGCGGTCCGCCAGCTTCACGTCGGCACGCGGGTACTCCACCACGTGGTGGTGCAGGCAGACCAGCCAGCGCGCCCGCGGCCATTGCGCCATGGCCCGCTCCGCGGCGCGCAGTTCCTGCGCCGCCAGGATCCCGAGTGCGTTGGTGAAGGAGAAATGCGTCTGCGCGTTGCTGTCGAGCAGCAGCACGCCGAGCCCCTCCGACCCCGCCGGCGGCAGCACCATGGGGAAGGCGGCGGTCCAGACGGCGCGCGGATGCGGCGCCCGGCGCGAGGGGCGGCGCCCGGCATCGAGGAAAGCCGCCATCGCCGCGCCACGGCCCTCCTCCGCCAGCCAGGCCGAGAGCGTCGGGCCCACCGCACGCCGCCGCGCATCCATCACATGCACACGCCCGCCCTGCAGCGCCGCCATGGCCGAGAGGCAGCGCAGCCGCCGCAGCCAGGGCCCGGGCGAGGAGGGCAGTTCCAGCCGCGCCGGGCTGGCGCGGTCGACGATGTTCACGTCGTGGTTGCCCGGCAGGATCAGGGTGCGGGCGCGCAGTACCGGGTGGCGTGCCATGGCGGCCTGGAAGGCGATCCACTCGGCGTTGCGCCCGGCATCCGTGATGTCGCCGGTGATCAGCACGAGGTCGGGCAGCCCGGCGTGCTCCAGCGCCGCCAGCGCCGCGTCGAAGCGCGCATTGCCGCGCGGCCCGTCGCGACCGCATTCCAGGCGGAAGCCGTGCGGTTCGCCCACCAGATGGATGTCGGAGAGGTGGGCGACGCGCCAGGTCGCGGCCATCGTGCCATCGGGCCGCGGAAGGTCGCGCGGCGTCCCGGCCAGTGCCTCGCCGATCGACCAGGCCGGGGCGGCGATCGCCAGGTAGGCGGCGATCGCCCAGATCCCGTTGCCGAGCGCGTCCCCGGCCAAGCGCAGCAGGCCGGCGGTGCCATGCGCCGTCTCGAAGACATGCGGCAGCGGCCCGACGGCCAGCGCCAGCAGCGCCGCCAGCACGGCGATCACCGCCCCGGCCAGCAGTCCGGCGCGGCGGCGCACCCGGGCCAGCCGCGCCGCCTCCGGCGCCTTGCCGAGCCGGGCTTCCAGCGCCTGGCGCACCGCCTCGCGCATCGCCATGAACAGCGGCTGCACCAGCGCCGCGTTCAGCGTCCAGAAGTCGCGCTCCACCATGCGGAACAGCCGCGGCCCGAAGCGCCAGATCAGCACGGCGTCGAGCGCCAGGAAGGCCAGCAGCGAGAGCAGCGTCGCCTCGCCCGACATGCGAGCCCAGACCTGCTGCACGAACCAGACCGCGAGGATCGGCGCCCCGCCCAGCACCAGGCCCGGGATCACCAGCGCCTGCACCAGGGCGAGCGCGAGCTTCGGCAGGCTTGTGTCCAGCAGCATGGTGCCGGCGTGCGACAGCAGGCTGTGCCGCGACGTGGAGGAGGCGTCGTCCTCGATGTCGCCGTCGCGCGGGTCGGCGAAACTCATGCCGCTGCGTCACCTCATCCTGCCGCAGCCATACTCCGCCACCGCGCGGCAATGTGATAGGGTCGCGCGGCGCGGCCGGGCGCTGACCGGTTCGCACATGCAGGCGGATCCGCGCCATGACAGCCGAGACCACCCCGACCCGCACGGAAACCGACAGCCTCGGCAGCATCGGCATTCCCGCCGACCGCTACTGGGGTCCGCAGACCGAGCGCGCCCGGCGGCTGTTCCGCATCGGCACGGAGCGGTTCCCGCCGGCGCTGATCCGGGCGCTCGGTCTGCACAAATGGGCCTGCGCGAAGGCCAACGAGCGCCTGGGTGAGCTGCCGCCGGAGATCGCCGGACCGATCCGCCGGGCGGCGCAGGAGATCGCGGACGGGCTGCGCGACGCGGACTTCCCGCTGCCGGTCTGGCAGACCGGGTCGGGCACCCAGACCAACATGAACGCCAACGAGGTGATCGCCAACCGCGCCAACGAGATCCTCGGCCAGCCGCTCGGGTCCCGGACGCCGGTGCATCCGAACGACCATGTGAACCGCGGCCAGTCCTCCAACGACAATTTCCCGACCGTGATGCACCTCGCCGCGGCCGAGGCGGTGGAGCGCCGGCTGATGCCGGCGCTCGCCGTGCTGCGGGACGCGCTGGCGCAACGCGCACGGGACTGGGCAGGCATCGTCAAGCTCGGTCGCACCCATATGATGGACGCGGTGCCGATGACCCTTGGGCAGGAGCTGGATGCCTGGGCGCGCCAGGTGGCACTCGGGATCGACCGGCTGCGCGACGCGATGCCGCGGATGCTGCTGCTGCCCCAGGGCGGCACGGCTGTCGGGACGGGGCTGAACCGGCATCGTGACTTCGATCGGGTGTTCTGCGCGATCGTGGCGGAACGCACCGGCCTCGCCTTCGCGCCCAACCCCTCCAAATTCGAGGGCATGGCGGCGCACGACGCCTTCGTCGAGCTGCACGGCGCGCTGAACACCATCGCCGTCTCGCTCACCAAGATCGGCAACGACATCCGCCTGCTCGGCAGCGGGCCGCGCAGCGGCATCGGCGAGTTCACCGTGCCGGCGGACGGGCTTTCCAGCTCCATCATGCCGGGCAAGACCAACCCGACCCAGGCGGAAGCGCTGACCATGGTCTGCGCCCAGGTGATGGGCAACACCACCACGGTCACGATCGCCGGCCTGCAGGGCCACCTGCAGCTGAACGTCTTCAAGCCCGTCATCATCCAGGCCGTGCTGCAATCGGCAACGCTGCTGGCCGATGCGGCGGAGAGCTTCGCGCACAACATGGTGGAGCGGCTGGAGCCGAACCGTGCGCGCATCGCCGAGAACCTGGCGCGCAGCCTGATGCTGGTGACGGCGCTCAACCCGCGCATCGGCTACGACAAGGCGGTGGCGATCGGCAAGACGGCGCTGGCGGAGAACCTCACCCTGAAGGAGGCGGCGCAGCGGCTGGGCCATGTCACGCCCGAGGAGTTCGACCGCTGGGTACGGCCGGAGGAGATGACCGAGCCGGGCGCGACCCTCGACGGCGGCGGATGAGGCATCTGGTCAAGCGCAGCTTCTCGCTGGCCGGCCACCGCACCTCCGTGGCGCTGGAGCCGGAATTCTGGATGGCGCTGGAGCGGTCGGCGCAGGTGGACGAGCTGAGCCTCACGGCCCTGGTGGCGCGGGTGGACGCGGCGCGCGCCGAGGGCGCAGTGCCGCTGGCCAGCGCCCTGCGCGTCTTCGCGCTGCGGGCCGCGGCGGCGCATCCGGTGGCTGCGACCGGCGAATTGGGTTGATTCGCGGCCCCGCCCTTTCCTGGAGCGGGATGCGTTGAGGCAGAGTCGCCGCAAACGCTGAATCCCGCGACCCGGCAAAGGCTGGAGCGTGTTGCGTGAGCGCATGCGAACGCAATACGCTC
>JAIEOP010000143.1 GCA_019750465.1 Acetobacteraceae bacterium
CCCCACCCGCGGGCCGGTCACGCCGCCGGGCGGCGCATGCGCGGGCGCGCCGCCCCTCGCCATGGCTGGGTCTGGATCCAGGCCGGATATGCGACCAGCAGCACGGAGCCGAAGAAGACAAGAGCGCCGATTGCGGGGTGCCATCCCCAGACGATCATCGCGGCGTAGGCACCGGCCGCGTTGCCGAGGACCGGGATCGCGCCAACCAGCGCGATCGCGGCGGACAGCAGGGCCGGAAACCCCCAATGGTCGCGTGCCACGAGGAAGACGGCGGCCATTGCGAGCCAGGCCAGCGCGGAGGCGCAGACGAACGCGAGCAGCCACCAGCCGAACGGCTTCTCCTTCCCATCCCGATGGCCTTCCCGGCCCGGCGGAACGGCTGATGCCGGCGCCGCGTCCTGGTCGCACCCGTGGTGCTCGGGCCTGGCGGCGGTGTCCCGGAACGGGGCGGCGGCCGCGTCAACCGGGTGCGGCATGGACGGCGGCCGCGCCGGCGGCCCCTCCAGGCGGGTGCAGCGTTGCAAGGAGCGCGGCGGCGGTTTCCGGGACGCTGCGCGTGCCGCCGGGCGACACCTCCAGCACCTCGACGTCGAGCGTGACGGCCACCGGCCCGCCCGGTGCCTCGACGGGCGTGCCCGTGACCGACCTGCGGAGCCGTTCGGTGATCGCCATGGCTTCCGTGCGCGGCACCCGGGGCAGGCAGGCGCCGAAGGTCGCCTGCCCGAGATAGGCCAGGGTGTCCACGCGGCGCACGTTCTCGGCCAGGCGGTCGGCGACGCCGATCAGCACCGCAGCCTCCGCCTCCGGGCCGCCGCGCCGCGCAATCCCGGCGAGTTCGGGAATGCCGAGCCGCACCACGCAGGGACCATGCACCAGCCGGTCCCGCGCCATCGCCATGGCATTGGCGATCGCCCGCAGCAGGTCGGAGCGTCCGGGCAGGCCCGCAAGGGTGGCCGGGTAGGGGCCGGTCGCCGCCGCGCCCATGAAGGCGGCCAGCGATGCCGCCCCGGCTCTTCCGGCGGAACGCGCCCGGTCGGCGCGAAGGGCCTGCAGGGCGGCTTCCGACATCGATGCATCGAGGCCCTGGCGACGCAGGTTGCGCACCCGGATCTCCAGGCTGGGGGCGTCGAAGACGCTCTCCTCCTCCTCCGGGGATACCATGCCGTCCGGGATGATGAGCCGGAAGACCGCGATCCGCTCGCCGCCGGGCAGCGCCTGGATCGTGAAGCCGCTGTAGATGTCCGCCTCTGTCATGGTGCCGCCGGGCTGAGGATGAACGTCATCCGCATAGATAATGCACCCACAGGAAACATGCCATGCGATGAATACAATCGAAGGTTGTCATCGCGAGACAGTGTATTGCTCCAGGTAGTAGTGCGTGATCCGGTTCTGTTTCCTGGGACGAGCTGGAAATTGCCGTCTTAAAGATATCCTCGTGCCCGTCGAATCGCTCTCGGGATGAGGCGTTCTTCACTGCGAGAAGCAAATCCCGGCGCTGTTGCGCATGATTTGCGGAGCGCCCAGGCACCGCACCGAGGCTTCCGGAGTGCGCCGGCCGGCATGGCCCCCATGCTGTCCACCCGTGGCGCCGCCGCCGCGTCCCGCCACGCTGTCGGTGCAACCGCCTGGCACGGCAACGGCGCGCCCGGTCCTGCGCCGGCCGAGGATCCGAGACGCGCCAGTCCGGCGGAACCCCGCCGACCGCAAGCCACCGGTTCCGCCTTGCCAGCCGGCGCGCGCTAGAGCGTATTGCGTTCGCATGCGCTCACGCATCCCGCTCCAGCCTTTGCCGGGTCGCGGGATTCAGCGTTTGCGGCGATCCTGCCTCAACGCATCCCGCTCTACGGCGATATCGGCCGCCCCGGCAGGCAGCGCGCCGCCAGCAGCGCGAAGGCCCGCGCCCGATGGTTCACCTGCTCCTTTTCCTCCGGCGCCATCTCGCCGAAGGTGAGGTCGCGCCCCTCCGGCAGGAACATCGGGTCGTAGCCGAAGCCGTTGGTCCCGCGCGGCGGCCAGACCCAGCTTCCGTCCACGCGGCCCTCGCAGGCTTCCACCTGCCCATCCGGCCAGGCGAGGACCAGCACGGAGGTGAACCACGCGCGGCGGTCGACGGCGCCGGCGGCGCGGCGTGCCACCTCCGCCATGCCCATCCCGTAGTCGCGGGCGCCGTCCGGGCGGGTCGCCCAGTCGGCGGTGCGGACGCCCGGTGCACCGTCCAGGGCCGCGACCGAGAAGCCGCTGTCGTCGGCCAGCGCCGGCATTCCCACGGCGCGCGCGGCTGCCAGCGCCTTGATGCGGGCATTGCCGAGGAAGCTGTCCTCGGTCTCCGCCGGTTCCGGCAGGCCGAGGGCGCCGGCGGAGGTCACGTCGATGCCGTGCGGGGCGAGGAGCGCCTCGATCTCGCGGACCTTCCCGGCATTGTGGGTGGCGAGGAGGATGCGCTCGCCGCGGGCCAGCCGGCGGGGCGTCACGGTGCGCCGCCGGGGCGATTTTGCTGGCGCACAGACAATTTTCCTAGTATCCTGCCGTTCCCGCCGCGCCGAGGATTCCGATGCCCCGCCCAGCCCGCTCCCGTCCCGCGCGTTCCGTCCCGGCCCCGGTGCCAGTCCCGGTTTCGGCCCTGCCGGCTTGGCATGCCGCCGGGGCCGGGCCCGGGGATCGGAGGCGGGACAATCCCGGGGCAGGCGGCAGGGTTGGAGCGGCGGGGTGAGGGCCGCCGGCGCGGTCTCGGCCCGGCTCCGGACCCCCGTATCGCGGGGAGAATATGTCCGGATCGTGCATCCCTGGCCTGCCCCGGCGCCGGCCAGGCCGCGGCTTGCCTGGCTCCGGCCCCGGAGTCGCCGCCCCGCGGCCGCGCGCCCGGTGACGGGCGGGCATCATGTCCGGATCGCGCATCGCGGACCTGCCCTGGCGGCGGCCGTGCCGCGGATCGCCCCGGTTCCGCCGCGGAGCCGTCGCCCCGGCGCGCCACTACCCGATCCCCACTGCCGCCTTCTGCCTGGCGAACAATTCCCCAGTGCCCCTGCGCGCGAGCCGCAGCAGCTCCAGCAGCTGCGCTTCGGAGAACGGGGCGCCCTCCGCCGTGCCCTGCACCTCCACCAGCCCGCCGGCGCCGGTGAGCACGAAATTCGCATCCGCGTCGGCCTTGCTGTCCTCGTCATAGTCGAGGTCAAGCACCGGCACGCCCCCGCACAGCCCGCAGCTCACCGCCGCCACCTGGTCCGACAGCGGCATGGTCGCCATCACGCTCATCTTGAGGCAGTGCCGGAAGGCCAGATGCAGCGCCACCCAGGCGCCGGTGATGGCGGCGCAGCGGGTGCCGCCATCGGCGGTGATCACGTCGCAGTCGAGGGTGACGGTCATCTCCCCCATCGCCTTGCGGTCCACCACGGCGCGCAGCGCCCGGCCGATCAGCCGCTGGATCTCCTGGGTGCGGCCGGACTGCTTGCCGCGCGCCGCCTCGCGGTCGCCGCGGGTATGGGTGGCGCGGGGCAGCATGCCGTATTCGGCGGTGACCCAGCCCATGCCCTGGTTGCGCAGGAAGGGCGGCACCCGCCCCTCGACGGAGGCGGTGCAGAGCACCTCGGTATGGCCCATGCGGATGAGGCAGGAGCCCTCGGCATGGCGGGCCGCACCGGGTTCGAGGACGACGTGGCGCAGGGCGTCGGGGAGGCGACCGGAAGGGCGGGGCATGCAGGGAGGACCTTGCCTGGGACGCGTGGGCATCTAGCCTGGCGCGCCGCATGGCGGAACCGGCACCCGCCGCGCTTGACCCTGGGCATCCCTCTCCCTAGCCTCGATAGTCAAGACTTTTCAGGGGGTTGGTGAGGGATGCGCATGCAGCCGCCGCCGAAGGCCCCGTCCGGGGCCGGAAATCTCGACAACCGCAGCGCCGCGGTGCTGCGGGAATTGGTGGAGCTCTACGTCGCCACCGGGGAGCCGGTGGGCAGCCGCACGCTGTCGCGCCGCCTGCCGCTCGGGCTCTCGCCCGCCTCGATCCGCAACGTCATGGCGGATCTGGAGGATGCGGGGCTGCTCTTCGCGCCGCACACCTCGGCCGGGCGGCTGCCGACGGAGCGGGGCCTGCGCCTCTTCGTGGACGGGCTGCTGGAATTCGGCGACCTGGCGGAGGGCGACCGCGCCGAGATCGCCGCGCGCTGCGCCGCCTCCGGGCGCTCGTTGCAGGAAACGCTGGCGGAGGCGGGGCAGATGCTCTCGGGCCTCGCCGGTGCCGCGGGGCTGGTGGTGGCGCCGAAGAGCGAGGCCTCGGCAGTGCGGCACATCGAGTTCGTGGCGCTTGGCCCGGGCCGCGCGCTGGTGGTGCTGGTCACCGCCGATGGCCAGGTGGAGAACCGCGTCATCGAGGTGCCGCCGGGCCTGCCGCTGTCCTCGATGGTGCAGGCCAGCAACTACCTGAACGCCCGCCTTGCCGGCCGCACGCTGGAGGAGACGCGGGACGCTGTGGCGGAGGAGATCTCCGCCAACCGCACCGCGCTCGACGCGCTGACCAACCAGGTGATCGAGGCCGGGCTGGCGACCTGGGCCGGCGGCGGGGCGCGCTCGCTGATCGTGCGCGGCCAGGCGCGGCTGCTGGAGAACCTCGACGAGCTGGCGCGCGTGCACGAGATCCAGGCGCTGTTCGAGCGGCTGGAGGCGCAGGAGACCGTGCTGCGCCTGCTCGAGCTCGCGCAGCGCGGGGAGGGCGTGCAGATCTTCATCGGCGCCGAGAGCGGGCTGTTCAGCAGCGCGGGACTCTCCATGGTGGTCGCGCCCTTCCGCAACGGGCAGGAGAAGATCGTCGGCGCGATCGGCGTGATCGGGCCGACCCGCATCAACTACGGCCGTGTCATCCCGGTGGTGGACTACACGGCGCGGCTGATCGGGCGGCTGCTCGGATAGGCGGCGCTCACGCGGCGAGGCGCTGCGCGGCGGCCGCGCGGGGCGTGAACACCGCGGCGAAGCCGTCGCGCAGCCAGGCCATGGTGGCCTGGCTGCGCGCGGTCTGGATGGTGTCGGGGTGGGCGTGCAGGTGCAGCGTGCGCACCAGCGCCGGCGGGCCGGGATTGACGCGGACCAGCATCGGGTCGCCCTCCGCGAGGCACATCGGCAGCAGGCCCTTGCCCAGGCCGGCGCGGATGCCGGCGCGCAGCACGGTGGAATCGGTCGCGGTCAGGCGCAGCGTCTCGGCCGGCTCGCGCGTGCGCTCGATCCAGCGGACGGGTGCGCGCTGCGGCGCCTCGTCATCCCAGAAGGAGACCCAGCCGAGCGTCGCCGGATCGACGCCGCGGGCGGCATAGGTGGCATACGGCACGTCGCCGAGCTTGATGGCGAACTCCGTCTGGTTCGGCGGGATCTCGAACCACAGCGCCAGCGCCGGGTCGCCGCGCCAGGCTGCGGGAGAAGGGGCCGCCGATGGTGCGGATGGCGAGGCGCGGATGCTGCGCGAGAAGCGCCGGCAGCGCCACCTCCACCAGCCGCACGACGGTCCAGGGGTTGCCGTAGATCCGCACGAGGCCGACGGGTCCCTCGTCGGCGTTGGCGACCTCCTCGCTCATGCCGAGCATGCGCTGCTCCACCTCGATGGCGCGGGCGATGGCCGCATGGCCGGCTTCGTTCGGCGCGAGGCCGGCCTTCGAGCGGACGAAGAGGATCGCACCGAGCTCGGCCTCCAGCGCGGCGAGGCGGCGGCCCGCAGTGGACTGGTCGACGCCGAGCAGCCCCGCCGCGCCGCTGATGGAACCGGCGCGGCTGATCGCCAGCAGCACCTTCAGGTCGTCCCAGCTCAGGGCCATGGTGGGGTCCCCCGCGTCGCGGCACGCAAGCCTTGCGCAAACGATGGCGTGGTGGGAGCGGATCTTTGTTTCCAGCGCTTCCGGCGTCCCGAAACATTGGAAACAGGAGTTCGGCCCCAAGCCCGAGGACGACCCGCTGGCCTATCTCGGCGGCGACACCTGGTTCCCGCCCGGCCGCAACGAGGTGTTCGGCACCTACGACTACATCATCGTGGCGCATGAGCTCGGCCACACGCTCGGCCTGACCGACATCATCGAGGGCGGCGACGAGATGGCGCCGGATCGCCAGTCCACCGAGTTCGCAATCATGACCTACAGCACCTACATCGGCGACAACAGCGGCGGCTGGAACCACGACGGCGGCCACGAGCCGCAGTCCTTCATGATGTACGACACCGCCGCGCTGCAGTTCATGTACGGCGCCGACTTCACGACCAACGCGGGCAACACGCTCCACAGCTTCGACTCGGCGACCGGCGAGATGTTCATCGACGGCGCCGGCCAGGGCACGCCGACGCAGAACATCATCTTCCGCACCATCCGGGACGGCGGCGGCATCGACACCTGCAACTTCGCCTCCTACGGCGCCACCCGCGACCTCGACATCGATCTCGCGCCGGGCGGCTGGAGCGACGTGGACCGCGATTCCCACTTCCAGGCCGCCGACCTGAACGGCGAACCGAACGAGGGTCATGCCCGCGGCCAGGTGTTCAACGCCCTGCAATACCAGGGCGATGCCCGTAGCCTCATCGAGAACGCCATCGGCGGCGCCGGCAACGGCACCATCCGCGGCAATGCGGCCGGCAACAGCCTCTCCGGCGGCGCCGGGCGGGACAGCCTGCATGGCCTCGATGGCGACGACACGCTGACGCAGGGCTCGGGCGGCGGCCTGCTGGACGGCGGCGCGGACAACGACGTGCTGGTCGCCGGCAGCGGTGCGGACGTGATCCTCGGTGGCCTCGGCGTCGATCGCGTCAGCTATGCCGGCAGCAATGCCGGGGTGGTGGTGCATCTCGGCACCGGCACGGGGGCCTTCGGCTGGGCCCAGGGTGACGCCTACAGCGGCGTCGAGCACGTCACCGGCTCCGGCAAGGACGACATCATCACCGGCGGCAGCGGCAACAACGCGCTCTACGGCGAGGCCGGCGGCGACGCGCTGAACGGCGCGCAGGGCGCCGACGTCCTGAACGGCGGCGACGGCGACGACATGCTGGCCGGCGGCAGCGGCGCGGATTGGCTGCTTGGCGGTAACGGCACCGACACGGCCCGCTTCGGCGGCGCCTCGGTCACGCTCAACCTGGCGACCGGCGTCCATGCCGGTGAGGCGGCGGGCGATGTCTTCACCTCCATCGAGCGCTTCGAGGGCAGCAACGGCGACGACACCATGACCGGCGACGGCGGCACCCAGGTCTTCGACGGGCGGGGCGGCGATGATTCGCTGGACGGCGCCGGCGGCAACGACACGCTGACCGGCGGCGGCGGCTTCGATACGCTCGACGGCGGCACCGGCACCGACACCGCTGACTACGCGAATGCCGGCGCCGCGGTGGAGGTGAACCTCGCGGCCGGCATCGCCATCGGCGCGACGATCGATGGCGATGCGCTGCTCTCCATCGAGAACGTCAACGGCTCCGCCGCCGGCGACACCATCCGCGGCGATGCGGGCGCCAACCGGCTCTCCGGCCTCGGTGGCAGCGACAGCCTGGTCGGCGAGGACGGCGCCGACACGCTGCTCGGCGGTGCTGGCAACGACACGCTGGTGGGCGGCGCCGGCGACGTGCTGACGGGCGGCATCGGCGTGGACGTGCTGCGCTTTTCCGGCGCGCCGGTCCTCGTCAACATGGCCACCGGCCTGCACGGCGGCGGCGCGGCCGGCGCCGCCATCAGCGGCGTCGAGCGCATCGAGGGCACGTCGGGCGGCGACATCCTGGCCGCCGGCGCGGCCGGCCTCACGCTCGCCGGGCGCGACGGCGCGGATAGCCTGCATGGCGGCAGCCGGCGCGACACGCTGCTCGGCGGCGAGGGGGGCGACTCGCTGGAGGGCCTTGGCGGATCAGACATCCTGCGCGGCGGGGCAGGCGCGGATATCGTGCTTGGCGGCGGCGGTGCCGACATCTTCCTCTGGCGCAGCGGCGATCTCGGCACGGATGTGCTCTCCGACTTCACCCTCGGCGAGGACGGGCTGGCCTTCGGCGCCGGGTTCCTCGCCTCGCCGGTGCTCGGCGGCACCGGGGCGCTGTCGGAGATGCTGGACGCGCAGGCCTTCCTCGGTGGCCAGGCCGTGCTGATGGCATGCACCGCGGACGCCGGATGGCAGGCAATCGCGCGTCTCGGCGGCGTCTCCGTCCGCGACCTCGATGCCGCGATCGCCGATGGCAGCATCCTTGCGGCGGTCCGCGTGGGCGGCTTCGACGCCATCGGGTGAGCTGCGCCCGGCGGTCGCCGGGCGCTCACGGCGCGCGGAGCCGCGGGAACGGCTCCCGCCGCGCTCCGTTCGTTGTGTCGCGTGGGCAGGGGTACCCTGCCCACGCGCCGTCGCATGCCGGCTTCTCAAACCATTCCGATGATCGTATATCATATTTTCGCGAGCCTTCGCTGGCACGCCACAGAGACGGGGACCCTTGGCGCGTGACCTTCCGACCCAGCCTGTTCCGGAGCTTCTTTCTTGGCGGCTTCGAATGTTCGACGCAGCGCCGTGCCGACGGCCGACGCCTCGACCTCATCGCCGGAACCCGGCATGACCTGCTGGCGCGGGAAGATTACCGCCAGCTCGCCGAGCACGGGATCCTCGCGGCGCGGGACGGGGTGCGCTGGCACCTGATCGAGACTGCGCCGGGGCAGTACGACTGGTCCCCCGTGCTGTCCCTGCTGCGGGCCGCGGAGGCTTCGGGGGTCGAGGTGGTCTGGGATCTCTGCCACTACGGCTGGCCGGACGGTCTGGATGTGTTCTCGGCCGCCTTCATCGACCGCTTCGCCCGCTATGCCGCCGCCTTCGCCCGGCTGCACCTGGCGGAGACCGGCCGCGCGGCGCGGGTCTGCCCGATCAACGAGATCTCCTTCCTGGCCTGGGCCGGCGGCGACATGCGGCGGCTCAATCCCTGCGCGGAGGGCCGGGGCGGCGAGCTGAAGCGCCAGCTTGTGCGGGCGGCGCTGGCCGCGGCGGCGGCGCTCCGGGCGGCGACGCCGGCGGTCGAGATCCACGCCATCGACCCGATCATCCACATCCATCCGCGTCCCGGCCAGGATCCCGGGCCGATCGAGGCGTACAACGAGGTGCAATGGGAATCCTGGGACCTGCTGACCGGCCGGCTCGAGCCCGGCCTCGGCGGCCACCCGGAGGCCTTCGACGTGATGGGGGTGAACTACTACTGGAACAACCAGTGGCTGGACCACGCCGAACCGCTTTCGGTCTTCGATGCGGCGCGCTTCGTGCCCGTCCACAAGCTGTTCGCACGTGCCCATCAGCGCTACGGCCGGCGCATCTACCTGGCCGAGACCAGCATCGAGGACTGGCCGCGCGCCTCCTGGCTGCGCTTCATGGCCGAGGCGGTGCGCGAGGCGATCCGCCACGGAACACCGATGGAGGGGATCTGCCTTTACCCCGTGCTGAGCCACATGGGCTGGGATGAGGACCGCTACTGCCCGAACGGCCTGTTCGAGCTGGAGCCGAAGCACGGCCGCCGCGTCGTGCACGCGCCGCTGGCCGAGGAGCTGCGGCGGCAGCGCGCGGAATTCGCGGCGTTCTTCGAAGGCCGGGACGCCGCGGCCGCGTAACGCGGGGTCCGTTCGGGCGGAATCGCCCGGGCGGATGTCCTGTTCCGGGAAACATGGAAGCCGAGCGGCCCAGTGCCGCGCGGACGCGCGCGTCCACGCCGGGCGGACGCCGCATCCGCGCGGCTTGCCCTGGCCGCGCCGCGTCGGCAGAACGCCAGCAACAACGGCGGGTGCGGGGGCCGGTCCCGCGAGCCGACCAGGAGCCTGCCCATGTCGGCTGCCGCCGCCCGACCCGCCCCGAACGGCGCCACCGCCCCGCCGCCGGCGCTGCCGCCGCTCTACCGGGGGCTCGAGCCCGTCACGGCACAGCGGCATGCCGGGTTGCGGGTGCGCGATGCAGGCTTCGGCTTTGCCCGCGAAGCGTCCGCCGTGCCGCTGATGGCGGAGGAATTCGTTGCCGCCGCGCGCAGCCTGCCGATCGTCTTCGCCGCCCAGGCGCCGCATCTGCCGGTGGCGGTCACGGGTCTTGCCGCCGGCCACAGCCTCTACGTCGAGGCCGACGGGCGCTGGCGGCCGGGGGCCTATGTGCCAGCCTATCTGCGCCGGCTTCCCTTCCTGCTGGTGCGCGCCGCGCCGGGCTCGGACCAGCTCGTGCTGTGCGTGGATCCGGGCGCGCCGCAGGTCTCCGCGACCGAGGGCGAGCCGCTGTTCGACGCGGAGGGCAAGGCGACGCCGGCCCTGGATCGGGCGCTCGCCTTCTGCCGCGCCACCGAGGAGGCGGCGCTGCGCACCCGGGCCATGTCGGAAGGCCTGGCCGAGGCCGGGCTGCTGAAGCCCGCGGTGGTGCAGTTCGAACTGGGCGGCCGGCCGATCCGCATCGACGGGTTCTACGCGGTCGAGCGCGCCGCGCTGATGGCGCTGCCGCCGGAGCGCCTGGCCGAATTGCGCGACCGCGGCTGGCTGGAGGCGATCTACGCGCACCTGCTCTCGGTCGGCGGGCTCTCCAGCCTGGCGCAGCAGGCGGGCGCCGTCGCGGGGTAGGCCGCGTGCCGGTTGTTGCGGCTGCCGCAAGGCGATAGGGAATGGGACAAGGAACCGTCCCGGGAGGACCCATGCGCCGCCGCCACATGCTTGCCGCCACGGCGGCCGCCGCCGGCCTGGCGGGCTTTTCCTCGCGCGCGGGCGCGCAGCCGCGCATGGCAAGCCTCTACATCTTCGTGCCCGCGGGACCGGGCGGCGGCTGGGACGGGCTGGGTCGCGCCATCGAGCAGGCGGCGCGCCAGGCAGGCCTCGTCGGCAATTTCCAGTTCGAGAACGTGGGCGGCGCGGGCGGCACGGTGGGGCTGCCGCGCTTCGTCGCGCAGCGGCGCGGCCGGCCCGATAGCCTGATGGTCGCCGGCAGCGTCATGGTTGGCGCCACGCTGACCAACAGGACGCCGGTGGGCCTGAAGGACGTGGTGCCGGTCGCCCGCATGACGGCCGAGGTCGGCGTGGTCGTGGTGCCGGCGTCGTCCGAGATCCAGACCATCCAGGGCTTCCTCGATGCGCTGAAGGCCAACCCCGGCGGCATGTCGGTGGCGGGCGGCAGCGCGGGGGGGACCGACCACATCACGCTTGGCCTGATGCTGAAGGCACTGGGCCGCAGCGCGCGGGACGGATCCTACGTGGCCTTCGCCGGCGGCGGGCCGGCCAATGCGGCGATCCTCGGCGCGCAGGTGAAGGCGGGGATCTCCGGCTACTCGGAGTTCGCCGAGCAGATCAAGGCTGGCCGCATGCGGGCCCTGGCGACGACCGGCGAGACGCGCAGCGACCCGGCCATCCCGACGCTGAAGGAAAGCGGCGTCGATGTCGTGATCAGCAATTGGCGCGGCGTCTTCGCGCCGCCCGGCATCCGCCCCGATGCACGCGAGGCGCTGGTGCGGCTGATGACGGAGATCCACGCCTCGGCCGGCTGGAAGGAGATTCTGCAGACGCGCGGCTGGCAGGACGCCTTCCTCACCGGCGATGCCTTCGCGCAGTTCCTGGAGCGTGACCGCGCACAGACCGAGGTCGTGCTGAAGGAGATCGGCCTCGCCTAGGATCGCGACAGGAACCGGCTGGTGCCGCAGGGGCTCGAACCGGCATGAATGACCGCGCGCGGGAGCCGAGTTCCCTTTGGCCGGACGTGCTCGTCGGCGGCTTCGTGCTGCTGCTCGGCGCGCTGACGCTGTGGCAGGCGCTGGTGATCCCGGTCTCGCCGCTCTACGGGCAGGTCGGGCCCAAGGTGGTGCCCTTCGTGGCGGCCGGCGGGCTGATCGTGCTCGGCGGATGCCTGCTGTTCGTGGCGCTGCGTGGCGGCTGGTCCTGGGCGCTGGAGGGTTCGGCGCCTGGGGCGCCGGACGCGGCCCCGGCGAACCGCCGTGCACTGGGGCTGCTGGGGGCAGGGCTGCTTGCGAACCTGGCGCTGATCGGGTTCCTCGGCTTCTCGCTGGCGGCGACCGCGCAATTCGTGCTGGTGGCGGCCGCCTTCGGCTCGCGCCGGCCGCTGCGCGACCTGGTGCTGGCGCTGGTGCTGACCCTGGCGGTGTGGTTCCTGTTCGTCGAGGCGCTGGGGGTGAACATCGGCGCCGGGCTTCTGGAGGGGCAGGTGCTGCGGCTGATGGGGCGGGAGCCGATGATGTGATGATGCGGCCTGCTCATCCCCTTCGGCTCGCTCCGAAGGCACGACGCTGATGGACGCCTTCGCCGGCCTCGCCCTCGGCTTCTCCCATGCGCTGACCGTCACCAACCTGGGCTGGGCGCTGCTCGGCTGCTTCCTGGGCACGGCGGTCGGCGTGCTGCCGGGGATCGGGCCGGCGCTGACCATCGCGCTACTGCTGCCGATCACCTTCCAGATCGAGGCGACGGGCGCCTTCATCCTGTTCTGCGGCGTGTTCTACGGCGCCATGTATGGCGGCTCCACCACCTCCATTCTGCTGAACACGCCGGGCGAGTCGGGGTCGATCATCACGGCGCTGGAGGGGGCGAAGATGGCGCGCAGCGGCCGCGCCGGGCCGGCGCTGGCCACCGCGGCGGTCGGCAGCTTCGTCGCCGGCACCATCGGCACGCTGGGCATCAGCTTCCTCGGGCCGGTCGTCGTGGAACTGGCGTTGAAGCTCGGCCCGGCCGAGTACTTCGCGCTGATGGTGCTGTGCTTCGTCACCGTCTCCGCCGTGCTCGGCGGCAGCGCGCTGCGCGGGCTGACCAGCCTGTTCTTCGGCTTGATGCTGGGGCTGGTCGGCATCGACCTGCAGACCGGCCAGCCGCGCCTGACCTTCGGCATCCCCGAATTGCTGGATGGCGTGAACGTGGTGCTGGTCGCCGTCGCGCTGTTCGCGGTGGGGGAGACGCTCTACCTGGCGTGGCAGCACACCGGCGCGGAGGCCGAGGTGCGCCGGGTCGGGCGGATCATGATGTCGCGCGCCGACTGGCGGCGCAGCATCGGGCCCTGGTTCCGCGGCTCGCTGCTCGGCTTTCCCTTCGGCGTGCTGCCGGCGGGCGGCACCGAGATGCCGACCATGCTGAGCTACTACGCCGAGCGCAGGCTGGCCGGGCCGGACGCGCAGGCGGAGTTCGGCGCCACCGGCGCCGTCGAGGGCGTCGCGGGGCCGGAGGCCGCGAACAACGCCGCCGCGGCCGGCATCCTGGTGCCCATGCTCACCCTCGGCCTGCCGACCAGCGCGACCGCCGCCATCATGCTGAGCGCCTTCCAGAGCTACGGCATCAACCCCGGCCCGCTGCTGTTCGAGCAGCAGGCGGTGCTGGTCTGGACCTTGATCGCCAGCCTCTACGTGGCGAACGTGATGCTGGTCGTGCTGAACCTGCCGCTGGTGGGGTTGTGGGCGCGCATCCTGAAGATTCCCCAACCCCAATTATACGCCGGCATCCTGGTCTTCGCAACGATCGGCACCTACGGCATCTCCAACAGCGTGACCGACCTGGTGCTGCTCTACGGCATCGGGGTGGTGGGGATGTTCATGCGACGCTTCGACTTCCCGACGGCGCCGGTGGTGATCGGCATGATCCTCGGGCCGATGGCGGAGCAGGCGATGCGCCAGGCGCTGACCATCAGCCAGGGGGATTGGAGCACCTTCGTCACGCGGCCGGTGAGTGCGGCGATCCTGGGGCTTGCCGTGGCAGCGTTGATTGGGCCGCGGTTCTATGGGGCGTGGGTGCGGCGGACGGGCGCGGTTTAGCCTTGCGGGCGAATGCCCAACAGGCTAATTCATTCCGTATGAAGCTTGAGGTCTGGCTGGCCGAGACCGGGACGCGCCCTGCCGACTTGGCACGCCGTTGCGGCGTGAACATCGTCACCGTGTACAAGTGGCGCTCCGGGACGATCTTCCCGCGACCGGCGCAGTTGACGGCGCTGGCGGAGGCGACTCAAGGCGCGGTTACGGCGAATGACTTCGTGCCGGCGGACACCTCCCGGACCGTGCAGCCGGCAAGGCGCGAAGCGACCGGGTTCGGCGAGACCCAGGCACCGCTCCTTCCGGAGGCTCGCGCCCTAGGCCTCGACCCCGACGCCATCGCCGCGGCAGCGCTGCGCAAGGCCATCAGCGACGAGAAGGCCCGCCGCTGGGCGGAGGAGAACCGCGAGGCGATCGAGGCGCACAACCGTTACGTCGAGGAGCATGGCCTACCGCTTGAAGAATACCGCATGTTTTGATGCCCCGCTTCGATCTGTACCGGCGTCGGGGTGGACCGGGCTACCTGCTCGACGTGCAGTCCGAACACCTCTACCTGCTGCCGACACGGGTCGTGGTGCCACTGCTGCCACCCAGCCCTGACCTGCCCGCCATCCGCGACCTCAATCCGACCCTGCACGTGGGTGACGAGGCGCTGGCCATGATGCCGCAGTACCTCACGGCCGTTCCGAAGCGCGAGCTCGGCCGATCGCTCGGCAACCTCCTCGACCAATCCGACGACATCACCCGCGCGCTGAGCATCCTGCTGACCGGGTTCTGAGCCGGCGCGGCTACTTCACCGCGATCGCCGCGATCTCCACCTTCACGTCGCGCGGCAGCCGCGCCGCCTGGATGGTGGCCCGCGCCGGCGGGTTGCTGCGGAAGTAGGTGGCATAGACCTCGTTCATCCGGCCGAACTCGTTGAGGTCCGACATGAACACGGTGGTGGAGACGACGTGCTCCATGTCCATCCCGGCCGCCTTCAGCACGGCGCGCAGGTTGTCCAGCACGCGACGGGTCTGCGCCTCGATGGACCCATCCTCGATCAAGCGGTTGGTCGTGGGATCGAAGGCGATCTGCCCGGCGAGGTAGAGCGTGTTGCCGACACGGATCGCCTGCGAATAGGGGCCGATCGCCTCCGGCGCCTCGCGGGTGGCGATGACCTCGCGCGGCTGCGCCGCCGCCGCCGTGACGAGGCCGGCGGCAAGCGCCACGCCGAGGATGATTCGTGCCATGGCCATGGGTCGCCTCCCTGTCGCCTGTCTGCGAGGCGATGCTATCCGGGCCAGGCCGCCGCGTGGAAGCGTCCTTTATTCCGCGGCCGCCGCGCGGCTGGGCCGCCAGTCGCCGAGCGTTGCCCTTGGCAAGCCCAGGTGGTCGCGTAGCGTCGGGCCGGCGTACTCCTTGCGGTACAGCCCGCGCCGCTGCAGCTCCGGCACCACGTGCTGCACGAAGTCCGTGTAGCCGCCGGGGATCACCGCGGCGGAGATGACGAAGCCGTCGCAGGCGCGGCCCTCGAACCACGCCTCCATCCTGTCGGCGATCTCCTTCGGGCCACCAACCATGTCCATCCGCGGCCGGCCGCGGCCGCTGCCCAGGATGAAGTCGCGCACCGTCGGGTTCTTCTTGCCGGTGGCCTCCACCACGCGGTCGCGGATCGCCTGCAGCCCCTGGATGCCCGCCATTTCCTCGTCGGAGAAGGGCTCGTCCATGCCCTTCGAGGCGAAGTCGAAGTTCAGTGCCTCGCTCAGCAGGGACAGCGCGTCGATCTCCAGCGGCAGCCGTTCGATGACCGCGGCCTTGTCTTCCGCCTCCGCCTTCGTCGCGGCGCAGATCGGGGTGCAGAGGGTCGCCACCTTCACGTGGTCCGGGTTGCGCCCCTCCGCGGCGACGGCGGCCTTGAAGCTCTCGTATTCCTTCCGTCCGCCCTCGATGTCGTGGTAGGCGACGAAGACCAGCTCCGCCCAGCGCGCGGAGAAGCGCTTGCCGCGGCCGCTGGCGCCGGCCTGGATCAGCACGGGTCGGCCCTGTGGGCTGCGCGGCACGGTGAAGGGGCCGCGGCTGCTGAGGAATTTCCCGCGGAAATCCAGGCGGTGCACCTTGCGCCCGTCGCCGAAGCGCCCCGTCGCCTTGTCCACGATCAGCGCGTCATCCTCCCAGGAATCCCAGTGGCGCAGCACCACCTCCACGAACTCGTCGGCACGGTCGTAGCGCGTGTCATGCGCCATCATCTCGGCATGGCCCATGTTCGCGGCCTCGCCGTCGTTCAGCGAGGTGACGATGTTCCAGGCGGCGCGCCCGTTGCTCATCAGGTCGAGGGTCTGGAACACGCGCGCGACATGAAAGGGTTCGAAATAGGTCGTGGAGGCCGTGGAGCCGAGGCCGAGCCGGCTGGTGACGGCGCCCATCATGGTCAGCACCACGACGGGGTCCATCTTCACGCAGCGGATGCCGTGCTCGATGGTGTGCACATGGTCGGACCCATAGCGGTCCGGCATCGACAGCCGGTCGTCGAAGAAGCCGAGGTCGAACTTCCCGCGCTCCAGCACGCGCGCGATCTCCTGGAAGTAGTCGGCGGTGAGGAAGTCCGTCCGGCTCTCCGGGTGCCGCCAGGAACTGGCGAAGATCGTGCAGTTCTGCGCCTGCAGGAACCCCACCATGTGCATCTGACGCCGCGCCATTGCCGACCTCTCCCATCGCTCGTGCTTCGGGCCGGATGGTCCCGCCGGCAACGGCCGCGGTCAATCCGGCGCGTGGACGGCGGGGCGGGTCCTGGCCTAGCCTTCCCGCGGCTGGGAGGACCACATGCCCCATTCACGACGCAACCTGCTGGGCGCGGCCGCGGCGGTGCTGGCGATACCTCGACGGGGCGTGGCGCAGCCCGCCGGCGCCTGGCCGGAGAAGCCGCTGCGCTTCATCATCAGCGCCCAGGTCGGCGGCGTCTCCGACATCTTCATCCGCATCCTGGAGAACCGGCTGCGCGAGCGGCTCGGCCAGGGCCTCTACGTCGATCCGCGGCCCGGCGGCGGAGGCATGATCGCGGCCGAGACGGCGATCCGCGCGGGCGACAACCACAGCTTCACGGTGAACCACATCGCCAGCCATGCGATCAGCCTGGCGGTGTACCGCAACCGCGGCCCGTTCAACCCGCACGTGGAGCTGCCGGGCGTCTGCCGCTTCGCGCGGCTGCCCAACGTGCTGATCGTGAAGGCGGACAAGCCCATCCATACCGTCGCCGAGCTGGTCGCCTATATCCGGGCCAATCCGCGCGAGGCGAATTTCAGCTCGGCCAGCCCTGGCACCTCGTCGCAGCTCTCGGGCCTGCTGTTCGGCCAGCGCATGGGGGTCGAGCTGACCCATGTGCCCTATCGCGGCACGGCGCCGGCGATGCAGGCGGTGCTGAACGGTCAGGTGCTGTTCAACATCGACAACGCGCCCGTCTCGCGCGCCCTGGTGCAGCAGGGCGCGCTGCGGGCGCTCGGCGTCAGCACGGCCGAACGCGCCAGCACCATGCCGGAGCTGCCGACCCTGCAGGAGCAGGGCGTGCCGGATTTCGACGTCTCCTCCTGGTACGGCATCGCCGCGCCGGCCGCCGTGCCGCGGCCGATCGTGGACCGCCTGGCCGCGGCCTTCCTGGAGGCCATGGCCGATCCCGACATCGCGCGCCGCTTCCGCGAGGTGGGGGCCGAGCCCTGGCCGCTCGGCACCGAGGAGTACCGCGCCTTCATGCTGGCGGAGACGCGGCGCTGGGCGGCAGTGGCGGAGGCGGCCGGGGCGACGGTGGAATAGGCGCGCGGCACGGCGCCGCATCCCCGCCACCATCGGGCGCCACCACGGCGAGGTGACCGACCTGCCCGTCCCCGCGCGCCGCGCACTCTTTGCCGGATTCGCGCTGCTGCTGCTCGTCCTGCTGATGACGCTGGCTTGGCGCGTGCTCGCGCCCGCCGGCTGGACGGCGTGGGAGGGGCTGATCCTGCTCTGCCTGCTCGGCATCGCGCCCTGGAGCGCGCTGTCCGCCGCCAATGCCCTGGCCGGCCTGGCGCTGCTGCTCGGCACGCGCGATCCGCCGGCCGCCGTGCTGCCGGCGCTGCGCCGCGCCGATCCCGCGGCGCCGCCCACGCTCAACACCGCCGTCGCGGTTTGTATCCGCAATGAGGACATGCGGGCGGTGCTGCCGCCGCTCGGTACCCTGCTGGCGGGGTTGCCGCGCGAGCGGTTCTCCCTGTGGATCCTGTCCGACACGCAGGACGGGGCTGCCATTGCGGCGGAGGAAGCCGCCATGGCCGCCTTCCGCGCGGCGCACCCGGCCGAGGCGGCGCGCATCCACTACCGCCGCCGCACGGCGAATACCGGCTTCAAGGCCGGCAACGTCATGGACTTCCTGGACAACCACGCCGCCGGCCAGGACCTCATGCTGTGCCTGGATGCCGACAGCGCCATGACGCCCGCTTCCGTGCTGCGCCTGGTCGCCTGCATGCAGGCCGATCCGGGGCTGGCCATCGTGCAGCAGCTCATCGTCGGGCGACCGGCCACGGCCGCCTTTCCGCGCCTGTTCCAGTTCGGCATGCGTGCCGGCATGCGCGCCTGGGCCACGGGCCAGGCCTGGTGGCAGGCCGATGAGGGACCCTACTGGGGCCACAACGCGGTCATCCGCATCGCGCCCTTCCGCGCGCACTGCCGGCTCGGGCCGCTGGCGGATGGCAGCCGGATCCTCAGCCATGACCAGGTGGAAGCCGTGCGCCTGCACGCTGCAGGCTGGAAGGTCTGCTGCCTGCCGCTGGAGGAGGGCTCGATGGAGGGCAATCCGCCGGCGCTGCCGGAATTCCTGGCGCGCGACCTGCGCTGGGCGGCGGGCAACATGCAGTACTGGGCGCTGTTCAACCTGCCCGGCATGACGGCGATGGGCCGCTGGCAGCTGCTGCAGGCGATCCTGCTCTTCCTCGGCGGACCGCTCTGGGTGGGGTTGTTGGTGTTCGGCGCGCTGAACGCGGCAACCGGCGGGGCCGAGGCGACGCCGCGCGGCGAGCTGCTGGCGCTGATGCTCGCCACCTGGCTCATGCACTACGCGCCGCGGCTGGCCGGCTACCTGGAGGTGCTGCTGCGCCCCGCGCTTGCGGCACGCTATGGCGGGCGTCGTGCCTTCCTGCGCGGCGTGGCGGCGGAGACGGCCTTCACCGCCGTTCTCGATCCCGTCAGCACGCTGAACAAGGCGCGTTTCCTGCTGGCACTGCCCTTCGGTGGGCGGCGCGAGGTCTGGGCGCCGCAGAATCGCGCGGATCGTGGCGTCGGCTGGGCGGATGCGGCGCGGCTGCTGTGGATGCACACGGCGTTCGGCGCCGCCGTCTTCGGGCTGCTGCTGGCCACCAATCCGGCCGCCGCGCTCTGGGCGTTGCCCTGGGCGGGCGGGCTGCTGCTGGCCATTCCCTTCTGCGTCGTCACCGCCTCGCCCCGCGTCTCGATATGGCTGGGGGCGCGGCGCATCGCGGCGACGCCGGAGGAGTTGGCCGAAGCCGACGTAGCCGCGACGGCGACGGATTCGCCCGGACGGGCAGGTGTCCAGGAATGCACCTGGTGAGCTTCGGCGATCGGATCGCCGGGATGCGCTACGCGCGCGGCGGCCATTCCGCGCGCGGCATCGCCTCCATCGCGGCGTAGTCCGGCTCCGCCGTTGCGCCGAGGCCGGGCACGTCGAGCGACCCCAGCGCCAGCACGCCATCCCGGATCGCCAGGCGCGGGCCGCGCGGCGTATCGGCGTAGAGGTCCGGATGCGCCTCCAGGAAGCGCACCGCCTCCGCCTTGGGGCGGCCGCTGAAGCCGTCGATGAAGTGGTGGCCGTTGCGCTCCACATGGGCGAGCCCCATCAGCGCCACCAGCGCGAGGTCCTGCTGCACGCAGACGCCCGCCAGGGTCGTCAGGTCCTCGCCGGACAGGAAATGGCGCGGCGCCGCCAGCGCGGCGTTCCAGGCGCGGCATCGGGCGAGGTTGAGCAGCGATCGCCAGACGCCCTTGCACGCCTTGCTGGACACGCCCGCATAGCCAAGAGCGCGCGCCGTGACGAAGGCATCCAGCGGCCCGTCGCTCTCGTCGATGATCACCGGCCGCGCCGCGGCCAGCGCCGCCATCGAGGTTTCCAGCGCGCGCGCCCGCTTCACCGGCTGCTCGATGAACAGGATGGAAGAACACAGCCGCGCCAGCCGCGGCTCCGCCTGCATGGCGGCCCACAGCTCCGCCGCGCCCTCCGCATCCGCGTACTGCTCGTTGCCGTCGAGCGAGGCGTGGTAGCTGCCATGCAGGAGCGGCCCGTCCAGCACCGCGGCGATGCGGCAGAGGCGATCGACGTCCGCCCGCACATCGCCCTGCACCTTCAGCTTCCAGTAGCGGTGGCGGTAGGTGTCGGCGACCTCCTCCAGCGTCTCCGGCAGCCCGTCCCCCACCCGCTCCGCCTGGTCGGCGGCGGTGATCGGATCGACCAGGCCCACGGTGTGCCGCGCATGGATGCGCCACACCGGCGTCAGGGCGGCGAGCATTCCGTTGAAATCGGCGCCCGGCAGGTCGGGCACCACTGCATGCGGCGCCATGCCGCCGATATTCGCGCGCATGCCGGCGAAGAAGCTCACGCCCTGCAGCTTCAGCAGCGCATCCAGCGCGGCGCGGTCGATCAGCGCGGTGCCGTAGCTGGCAACCAGCGGGTTCAGCGCCTCCCGCCCGCAGGCGGCGACGTGGCCGGCGTAGCGGTCGGCGAAGTGGCCCCAGGCGGTGTTGGCGCCGGCGGCGAGCGCCGCCGCCTCGGCGATCTCCAGCGCGCGGCGGAGCTGGTGCAGGTTCTGCGCGTCGGTCAGCCCCGGGTCCTTGTCGAACCACTTGGCGGCGAGGCTTTCCGCGGCGACACCCCAGCCCTCGCGCCCGTCCGCGAGGCGGATGCGCACGCGCACCACCGCCTGGCGGCCCTCGGTCACGGTGATGACGCCGAAGCGGAAGGGCAGGCGCAGGGTGAAGGGCCATTCGCGCCGCTCCACGGCCAGGATGGAAAACGTCGGGGCATTCATGCGATCTGCTCCATCACGCCGTGCAGGTAGCCAGCGGCGCGCGCCGCACAGCCCGGGCCGTCCGGCAGGTATTCGAAGGGCTCGACGCCGCACCAGCCGGCGTAGCGGTGCCGTTCCAGGCTGGCCAGGATCGGGCCGAAGCGGTCCCCGCCCTGGCCGGGCGCGCGGCGGTTGCGGTCGTTCAGGTGGACATGCGCGACATGCCCACCGGGCAGGTGCCGATCGAGCAGCGCCGCCGCCGGCTCCGCCTCGCCGTTCCCGGCGGCGCAGACATCCAGCATGGTCCGCAGCGCCGGGTTGCCGATGCGCGCGACGATGCCGATCGCCTCGGCAAGCGTGGTCGCCCAGTTGGTCTCGCGTGCCGCCAGCGGTTCCAGGCAGTAGGTCACCCCCGCCGCGGCGGCCCAGTCGCCGGCCCGCGCCATCGCCGCCTCCGCCCGCGCGGCGTCGTCGGGCACGGCGACCTGGCGCTGCGCCGGCGAGCCATGCACCAGGTAGGCGCAGCCGAGATCGGCGGCGAGGCCGATCAGCCGCTGCATCACGTCGAGCGTCCGCGCCCGCACCGCGGCATCCGCCGAGGTGATGGAAAGCCCCGCCGGCGCCACCAGAAGCCAGTGCAGGCCGCTGACGGCGATGCCGGCATCGGCCGCGGCACGGCGCAGCTCCGCACGGCGCGATGTTGGCAGCAGATGCGGCGCCTCCGCGTCCAGGGTGAAGGGCGCGACCTCCAGCCCGGCATAGCCAAGCCCGGCCGCCAGCGCGCATTGCGCGGCAAAGGGGAGGTCGCGGACCACCTCGTTGCACAGGCTCAGGCGCATGGGACGGCACTCCGAGCGCGAGGGCGGCACGGGAATTCCGCCGCATGCGGTTTCCCTGTATGGACGGCCCCTTTGGTGCAAGGGGGTGTTTGGGAGGTTTCTGGCGTTCGGTGCGTTTGCGGTCGTGTGTCCGGCCT
>JAIEOP010000220.1 GCA_019750465.1 Acetobacteraceae bacterium
GTGCGTCCCGGAGACGCCGGGCACGCCCAGCTCGGCCGCGACGCCGCGCGCCAGCGCCGCGATACCGGCGGGCGGCAGGGCGAGGCGGCGGTCGGCCTTGGCACCGGTCAGGCCGGGCGTGGACTCCACGGCGATCAGCAGCGGCAGCCGCCCGGCGGCGCGCCCGGCCTCCCGCGCCGCGGCCCAGCCCCGCGCGTGCAGGAGCTGTGCCGGCCCGTGGTCCAGCGGCCCGGTGCCGAGCGCCAGCACGCAGACCGCGCGCGACAGGTCGTGCAGGGGGGAGACCGGCTCCCCGAAGGCGCCCAGGCCGCCGGCCAGCGCCGTATCCTCCGCCAGTGCGGACCATTGGTGCCAGCGCGCGTCGGGGTGGCGCTCCTGCACCGCGGCGATCAGCCGTGCGGTGGTCGGCGAGGAGACAGGGCCGGTAAGGATGCGCAACCCCTCGCCGCCGAGCGCCGCGATCGCCGGCTCGGGATCGGCCGCCGCCGGGCCGCGCGGCACGCGCCCGGCGTGACGCACCCCGCGGGACCGTTCCGGGTCATGCAGCGACAGCACGGCCGCCTCCAGGAACACGTCGGTGGCGCCGAGGCTGCCGGGGTGCTGCGGGTTGCCCTCGATCTTGATGGGATGGCCGGCACGGGTGCGCACCAGGACGCCGCGGCCCACCCCCTCCAGCTCGAGCACGGAAGCATAGGTCGCGTCCTCGATGGCGACGCCATGCGGGCGCATGGGCAGCGGATCGCCCCATTCCTCGGGCTTCAGGTCGCAGCCCGCAGCGGCGGCGAGCGCGAGCGAGGCGCCGGCCGCGCGCAGCACCTCGCGCCGGCCGGGGGAGGTGTCGAGATCGGCGAAGCGCGGCGGATGGGGCGCGTCGGTCACGAGGGCGGGGGCCTCGGCTGGGCGGGGCGGGATGCGGTGCCCTGACGCGCCCGGCCTGCCGCGGTTCCGCAACCATGGCTCCCGCCCGGACGTTTCCGCCGCACCCGCCGCTGGAGGCTTCGCTGCGCCGCTCCCGGTTCCTGCCGCTGCTGGGCGTGCTGGCCTGCCTTGCCGGTTGCGAGGAGGCCGGGGTGCCCGCGCACCTGCGCATCGCCGGGGCCGATCCGGAGCGCGGCCGGCTGGTGATCGGCAGCCGCGGCTGCGGCGCCTGCCACGTCATCCCCGGTGTGGAGCGCGCCATGTCCTGGGTCGGGCCGCCGCTGAACGAATGGGCGCGCCGCGGCTACGTGGCAGGCCGGCTGCCGAACGCGCCGGAGTACCTGATCGCCTGGCTGCGCAACCCGCAGGCTGTGGTGCCGGGCGCCGCCATGCCGAATCTCGGCTTGACCGAGGCGGAAGCGCGCGATGCGGCGGCCTATCTCTACACGCTGGGCGCAGCGCGGGTGCAGCCGGTGCCGGCCGGCATGGTGCTCGGCCCGGGCGAGGGCGGGCCGCAGCCGGAGCCACGCATCAGGCCCCGCCGGGACACCGATTTCGGGCATCAGCCGCAGGCGGGCAGGACCAGCGCGGGGGCCGCCTGGAACACCACGGCGAGCGCCGAATAGACAGCCGTCGCGGCCGCGAACCAGGCGGTGAAGCGGGGCTCGCGCTCCCCGCCCTCGTCCCAGGGACCGGGCCCCATGCGGCGGAGCGCGGCGCGGAAGACCAGCAGCAGCGCGCCGAGCGCAACGACGGTGAGGCCGGCTATGGCAAGCTGCGACCAGGTGATGCCGAGGGGCCGGCCCGTGATCCAGGCGCGTTCGCAAGCCAGCGCGTGGACGGCGTAGATCAGGCCGAAATGCGCCGCCCAGATGCCCAGGCCGAGCGCGTTGAGCAGCACCTCCAGCACGGGCCGTCCCGCGGCCTGCGCGCGGGCCGGGGTGTGCGCGCCGCTCATGCGAGAAGCCTCGGGAAGCCGTGCAGCAGCGCCAGGCCGACGCATCCCTGGCCCGCGGTGTAGAGGACGAAGAGCTGGGTGTTGTCCATCGTCACCCGCCGCTCCCCGTCCAGCTTGCCGGCCAGCGAGCGCGCGATCGTGTAGCCGAGCATCAGCAGCGATATCGCGACATGCGTGGCCTGCCAGGCGAAGATGGCGAAGGAGGCGGCGCCATAGGCATGCTCCTCCGGCCGGATGCCGGCCGACCACAGCGCCCAGCCGTCCGATGCCGCGCCCACGGCCAGCAGCGCCGCCGCGAGCAACAGGGCGACGCGCACCGTCCAGGCCGGCCAGCGCCCGAGCAGCCGTGCCGCTGTCCAGCCCAGCAAGCCGCCCGCCGCGTAGAGGCCGAGCGCGAGAAGGCCGAAGCCGCCCGCCGGGATGCCCTGGCCGGGCGGCGGCCACATCGCGTCGCCGTTCACCAGCCACAGGAAGAGCCAGCTGCCGAGCAGGCAGGCGAAGGCGGTGCCGCTCACCAGCATCGTCGTCACCATCGCCCACCACGAATGCGTGACCGCCCCCGTCGCATGGGTGGGCACCCTGATGCCGTCGCCGATGTCCACCGTGCGCGGCTCGAGCGGGCCGTGGTCCGAGCCGGTCCAGAGCCACCAGATGAAGCCGCCGAGGCCGAGCAGGAAGCACAGCGCCGCCTCGATCAGCAGCGTGCCCGTCAGGGCGAAGAAGAAACCGCAGGTGCCGATCGCGGCAACCACGTTGCCCCAGCCGGGATAGGGCAGCACCGCGACGTATTGCGGCTTCGCCTCGGCCGGCGAGGTGACCAGCGCCTCGCGCCGCCCGGTCGCCGCCATCGGCAGGTAGTGCCCGCCCTCGTCCACCTGCCGTGCCAGGTCGGGATCGCGCCATAGCGGGTAGCGGTCCTCGATGCGCGGGATGCTGCGCGGGCCGTAGTTGTAGTTGTTCAGCCATTCCGCGGTGCCGGCGCCCCAGTAGTTGCGCTTCTGCCCAGGCCGGTTGCCGGGACGGAAATGCAGCACGATGTCGAGCAGCAGCACCGCCGCGCCAGCGGCGAAGACCGCCGCGCCGATCGAGGAGAGCAGGTTCCAGAGCTCCAGCCCCAGGCCGGAGGGGTAGGTGTAGATGCGCCGCGGCATCCCCATGAAGCCGGAGATGTGCATCGGGAAGAAGGTGAGGTTGGTGCCGGCGAAGAGCAGCCAGAAGGCCCAGCGGCCGAGCCGGTCGGACAGTGCGCTGCCGACCGCCGGCGCCCAGTAGTAGAGCGCGGCGAGCAGCGGGAAGACCATGCCGCCGATCAGCACGTAGTGCAGGTGCGCCACGATGAAGTAGGTGTCGTGCGCCTGCCAGTCGAAGGGCGTGACCGAGACCATCACCCCGGTGAGCCCGCCGAGCACGAAGATGAACAGGAAGCCGAGGGAGAACAGCGTCGGCACCTCCCACCGCACGCGTCCGGCGCCGAAGGTCGCGATCCAGGCGAAGACCTGGATGCCCGAGGGGATGGAAACGGCAAAGCCGGCGGCCGCGAAGAAGGAGAGCGAGAGCGGCGGGATGCCCGTGGCGTACATGTGGTGCACCCAGAGCCCGAAGCTCAGGAATCCGGTGCCGACCAGCGCCATCACCACCAGGCCATGCGCCACCAGCCGCGTGCCCGCCATGGCCGGCACGATCATCGACATCATGGCCGCGGCCGGCAGGAAGATGACATAGACCTCCGGGTGGCCGAAGAACCAGAACAGGTGCTGCCACAGCAGCGGGTCGCCGCCGCGCTCGGGCAGGAAGAAGGGCCAGCCGAAGGCGCGTTCCAGCTCCAGCAGCGTGGAGGCGATGATGATGGCGGGGAAGGCAAAGATCACCATCGCGCCGAAGACCAGCATGCCCCAGGCGTAGAGCGGCATGCGCCCGAGCGTCATGCCGGGGGCGCGGCAGCGCAGGATGCCGACGATCAGCTCGATGGCGCCGGCGATCGCCGAGATCTCGATGAAGCCGATGCCGAGCAGGTACATGTCGGTGTTGATGCCAGGCGAGTAGGCCTTGCTGGTCAGCGGCGGGTACATGAACCAGCCGCCATCCGGCGCCGCCCCGAAGAAGATCGAGCCGTAGAAGAACAGCCCGCCGATCGTGTAGATCATCCAGGCATAGGCGCCGAGCCGCGGGAAGGGCAGCTCCCGCGTGCCGAGCATGGCCGGCATCAGGGTGATCGCCACCGCCTCCACCGCCGGCACGGCAAACAGGAACATCATCACCGTGCCATGGGTGGTGAAGATCTGGTTGTAGGTCGCCGGATCCACGAGCTGCATGCCCGGGAAGGCAAGCTGCGCGCGCATGATGAGCGCGAGGATGCCGGCGAGCAGGAAGAACAGCAGCGCGGTGCCGACGAAAAGGGGACCGATCAGGTTGTTGTTGTACTCGGTGATGAGGGCGATGCCGCGCGGCATCCGCCACGCCGCTTCCATCCGCGCCAGCTCCTCCGGCGGGCGCGGCAGCGGGTTGGGCGTGCGCGCCGGGGCCGCCTGCTGCACCGCGTGGTCCATCAGCGCAGCGACTCCAGCCAGGTGGCGAGCGCGAGCAGGTCGTCGCCATCCAGGGCGCGGCCATAGGCGGGCATGGAATTGCCGGGCTTGATGTCCTGCGCGCCCGCGATCCAGCCGGCCAGCGTGCCGCGGTGGTTCTCCAGCGCGCCGGCCGCCAGCGAGAGGCGCGAGCCGACGCGCGACAGGTCCGGCCCCAGCCGTCCCCGCCATTCCGTGCCGCGCACGGCGTGGCAGGCGCCGCAGCCGGCCTCGCCGAAGACGCGCATGCCGTGCGCGGCCCGTGCATCGGCGGGCGGCGGCACGGGGGCCTGCTGCCGCGCCAGCCAGGCGTCGAATTCCGCCGGCTCCTGCACCACCGTCCAGAACGCCATCAGGCTGTGCTGCAGCCCGCAGAACTCGGTGCACTGGCCGCGCAGCACGCCGGTGCGATCGGCCGTGAAGCGCTGCCGGTTCACCCGCCCCGGGATCATGTCCATCTTGCCGTGCAGGTTCGGGATCCACAGGCTGTGGATCACGTCGCCGGACGACAGCAGCAGCTCCACCTCCCGCCCGACCGGCAGGCGGATCTCGTTGGCGGTGACGGCGTGCTCGCCGAAATCCGGGTAGCGCACCTCCCACCAGTATTGCCGGCCGATCACCTCGATGCGCAGCGGCCGGTCCTCACGCGGGGTCACCAGGGCGCGGGAGACGCCGAGCGAGTGGGCGAGCAACGCCGCCAGTGTCACGACCGGGAAGACGATGCCGCCACCGACGACGAAGCCGCGCGAGCGCATCGCGGCGCGCAGCCGGGCCGGTGCGAACAGTGCCCAGGCAAGCAGCGCCATGACCACGCCGAAGATCACCGTGCCGCCGATGAACAGCAGCCAGGAGAGGCCCGCGATGCGCGCCGCCTGGCCGCCATGCGGATCGAGCGGCGTCTGCACGCCCGAGCAGGCCCCAAGCAGCATCACCGCGGGCAGCATCAGCGCGGGCAGCAGTGCCCGGATCACGGCCGCAGGGGGTCGGCGCGCAGCGCGCGGGCAAGCGCCGGCAGGGCGACGAGGGCGAAGGCGATGCCGCCCGGCACCCACATCAGCAGGCCGCCGAGCTGCTGGTCCTCCAGCGGCGTCAGGCCCCAGGCGAAGGTCGTCCCCGCATGCGGGGCGAAGAGCGGCCGTGGTGCGAAGGTGATCAGGGCGCCCAGCCCCCCCATCTGCGCCGCCGTCGCCAGGCCGGCCAGCAGCACGGCCTCGGGCCGCGCCGCGGCGCCGCGCAGCAGCCCGTGCCAGAGCCACGCCGCGGTGGCGACAAGGCTCGCCTGCATCCCCCAGTAGGCAGCGTCGGAGCGGAAGGTGAGGGCATAGGGTGCCGGCAGGTGCCAGAGCCAGAGCGCCAGCGCGAAGCCGCCGGCGGCAGCGGCCAGGCCCGCCGGCCCGACGCGCCGTGCCGGCAGCGCGAGCGCAAGCAGCGGCGCCGCGACCGTCAGCAGCACCACGTGCTGGCCAACCCGGGCGGAGAACAGCGCAACCGAAAGGTTGCACAAGGGCGAGAGCAGCATGGCGCCGAGCACCGCCCATCCCGCCAGCAGCGCCCGGCGGTCGCCGCGCCCCGCCCCGGCCCACCAGGCGAGCGCCAACGCCGATGCCAGCGCCGCCATCAGCCCCGGATCAAGGTTCCAGGCCACTGCGCCGGGCACGGGTGGCGTACCGCAATAGGGCGTGCCGGAGGGGACCGGGGGCGGCATCCGTGGGTCTCCTCAGCCGGCTGCACCGGTCGGGCAACGCATGTCGGCCGCATCGGTGCCCAGGCGCTCAGCGGTGGCAGGTCGAACATCGCGTCAGCGGCGGGATCGCCACGCCGAAATGCTCGATGCGTGCGGTGGAGGGGTTGGCGGCGGCGGCTTCCGGCCCGCGGTGGCAGTCGAGGCACCAGCCCATGGACATGGTCCGCGCCTTCACGGTGCGCGGCATCGCCGCCACCTCGCCATGGCAGGTGCCGCAGCCGATCCCGGCCGCAAAATGCGCGCCATGGTGGAAGCGCGCATGCTCCGGCAACCGGTGCACCGAGCTCCAGGTCACCGGCGCGCCGAGGGCGAGCGCGCTCGCCAGCGGCGTGAACTGGGCGGAGACGCTCCAGACCCGGCTGTGGCAGCCCAGGCAGGTCGCGGCGGTGGGCATCCCGGCATCGGCCCTGCGCTCGACGCTGCTGTGGCAGTAGCGGCAGTCCAGGCCGATCTCGCCGGCGTGGATGGCGTGGCTGAACGGGATGGGTTGCGGGGCGGCTTCGCCGACACCCCACGCACGGTCCGAGCGCACCAGGGCGAAGCCGGCGACGATGAGCGCGACCGCGGCCAGGCCACCCAGCCCGAGGGCAAGGCGCAGCCTGCGATCCGCGCGCGGCGAGAAGATCTGCGGCATGGCGCCCCGTTGCATCCGGCCGCAGTCCAACGCGGCAGGGCGGCGGCGGGTTGACCCGGGCGGCGCGGGCTGCGCGCCGTTGACTCCGCGGCGCCGTGGCCGCTATAGCGCGCCCTCCCGGCGGCACCCCCAGTGCCACCGGCGGCCGACCTTGGCCGCACCAGATCCGAAACGCATGGTCCGCGACCAAGCCTCCGCCCGGGGTCCGCACCCCAGGCACCACCACCAGGGCGCGACCAACCGGGGCCGCTACAGATGACCTTCGCAGTGATCCGCACCGGCGGGAAGCAGTACCGGGTGACCCCGAACGCCGTCCTCACGGTGGAGAAGCTCGAGGCGGAGCCGGGCGGCACCGTCACCTTCCACGACGTGCTCGCGATCGGCGGCGAGGGCGGGCTCACGCTCGGCGCCCCCACCGTCCCCGGCGCCTCGGTCAGCGCCACGGTGCTGGAGCAGACGCGCGGCGACAAGGTGCTGATCCTGAAGAAGCGCCGCCGCAAGAACAGCCGCCGCAAGCAGGGCCACCGCCAGCACCAGACGGTGCTGCGCATCGGCGAGATCACCGCCGCGGCCTGAGGCCGCCGGCACGACGAACCCAGGAGAGCTTAGTCATGGCGCACAAGAAGGCCGGTGGCTCCTCCCGCAACGGCCGCGATTCCGCGGGCAAGCGGCTTGGCGTGAAGCTGTTCGGCGGGCAGGTGGTCCGTGCCGGCAACATCATCGTCACCCAGCGCGGCACGAAGATGATCCCCGGTACCAACGTCTATGCCGGCCGCACGCATTCGCTGCACGCCGCGGCGGACGGCCATGTGAAATTCGACCGCAAGGCGGAAGGGCGGGTGCATGTCTCGGTCGTGCCGCTGCCGCAGGCGGCCGAGTAAAAAACGTCGTTTAGGCGTTGAGGATCGCGTGTCCGATTGGTTTAGTCCGCTCGGTGACGGGCACGCACATGATACAATTAGCCTGAAGCGAACTGCATACTACCTTGTCATGCAGCTCGTCGCCCAACGCGGCATTCCATACGAAGGAGGCGTTGGAGGACCAAGTTCCTCGCCAGATATCCCTATCGATCTCGGGGAGTTGGCTAGGCACCTTCAGATAAATTTTTTTAGAGCCGAGGTTTCGAGCGCGCTTTTGGCACTCGCGATCCACATTCGGGTTATTCTTGATCGCTTACGGGGAGAAAAGAAGCCGGCTGCGCTCCCCGTATGCGGGAAGTTATCCGAGGCCGGGGGCGACCCACTGCCGCTAAAATTTCGTGACGCCGCAAACAAGATTATTCATGCCGATCGTGTCGAATTCGTCTGGAGACGAGGGTTCGATGACGCGGAGATAAGCGGATTGGCACTTATCTTTGTCGGAAGGTCCGAACCTGGGGTGGTATACAGAGCGCCAGAGGTTCGGCTCGTAGGTATGAAAGGGAAAAGTGACTGGATTGCTACCGTGGATTTGGTGCTCTTTGTAAGAACGATCTTTCTTGTCCTCGACCATTGGCAAGCAAAACTTGCGGATGAGGAGCTGCAGAAGCAGAGATTCCTCGACGAGGCTCTCTCTGCAAGAGAGGCTGGTCGCGAACCGTCACAATGAAGTTCCTCGATGAGGCCAAGGTCTGGGTGAGGGCGGGCGACGGCGGCGACGGCGTCGTCGCCTTCCGGCGCGAGAAGTACATCGAGTTCGGCGGGCCGGACGGCGGCAATGGCGGCAAGGGCGGCGACGTGATCGTCCGCGCTGTCGATGGGCTGAACACGCTGATCGACTACCGCTACGCCCAGCACTTCAAGGCCCGCAAGGGCGGCAACGGCGCCGGCCAGGACCGCACCGGGGCGGGCTCCGACGACGTGGTGCTGAAGGTTCCCGTCGGCACCCAGGTCATCGCCGAGGATAGGGAGACGCTGCTCGCCGACCTCGACGCGGAGGGCAGGCAGGTGGTGATCGCCCGCGGCGGCGATGGCGGCTTCGGCAATGCCCATTTCAAGACCAGCACCAACCGCGCCCCGCGCCACGCCGTGAAGGGCTACCCGGGCGAGGAGCGCTGGATCTGGCTGCGCCTGAAGCTGATCGCCGATGCCGGGCTGGTCGGGCTGCCCAATGCCGGCAAGTCCACCTTCCTCGCCGCGGTGTCCGCCGCGCGGCCGAAGATCGCCGACTACCCCTTCACCACCCTGCATCCGCAGCTCGGCGTGGTGCGGCTGAACGCGACCGAGGAATTCGTCCTCGCCGACATCCCCGGCCTGATCGAGGGCGCGCATGAGGGCGCCGGCCTCGGCGACCGCTTCCTCGGCCATGTGGAGCGCTGCGCCGTGCTGCTGCACCTGGTCGATGGCAGCCAGGCCGACCCCGCCGCGGCGTACCGCACCGTTCGCGCCGAGCTGGCGGGCTACGGCCATGGCCTGGCGGAGAAGCCCGAGATCGTGGCGCTGAACAAGACCGACGCCATGACGCCGCAGGCGCGCACCAGCCGCGTGAAGGCGCTGGAGCGGGCGGCGGGGCATGGGGTGCACCTGATCTCCGGCGCGACGGGGGAGGGGGTGCAGCCGATCCTGCGCGTGCTGGGGGACACCATCACCCGGCGCCGCCGCGCGGCTTAGCGCCCGCCCGGCCACGTGCTAAGCGCCGCGACCATGCAGAACCCTGCGCCCAGCCTCGCCACGGCGCGCCGCATCGTCGTGAAGATCGGCTCCGCCCTCGTCGTCGACGAGGCTGAGGCGGCGCCGCGCGCGCGCTGGCTCGCCTCCGTCGCCGCGGACGTCGCGGCGCTGCGCGGGCGCGGCGCGGAGGTGGTGCTCGTCTCCTCCGGCGCCATCGCGCTGGCCCGCCGCGCCCTCGGCCTGACGCGCCGGCGCCTGCGGCTGGAGGAGAAGCAGGCCGCCGCCGCGGTCGGGCAGATCCGCCTGGCCGGCGCATGGGCCGCGGCGCTGTCGGCCGAGGCGCTGAACGCGGCGCAGCTGCTGCTGACACTGGAGGACAGCGAGGACCGCCGCCGCTACCTCAACGCCCGCGCCACCCTGCGCACGCTGCTCGATCTCGGCTGCGTGCCCGTGATCAACGAGAACGACACCGTCGCCACCACGGAAATCCGCTTCGGCGACAATGACCGCCTGGCCGCACGCGTCGCCGAGATGATCGAGGCCGACGCGCTGGTGCTGCTCTCCGACATCGACGGGCTCTACACCGCCGACCCGCGCCGCGACCCCGCCGCCGCGCACCTGCCCGTGGTGGAGCGCATCACGGAGGACATCATGGCCATGGGGGGCGAGCCGCCGCCGGGCTACTCCTCGGGCGGCATGCGCACGAAGCTGATCGCGGCGCGCATCGCCACCGGCGCCGGCTGCGCCATGGCCATCGCGCTCGGCAAGCGCGACCACCCGCTGCGGGCGATGATGGACGGCGCGCCCTGCACCTGGTTCCTGCCGGAGCGCGAGGGTCGCAGCGCGCGCAAGCGCTGGATCGCGGGCTCGCTGGCGCCACTCGGCGCGCTGGTGGTGGATGCCGGGGCGGCGCGGGCGCTGGCGCGCGGGTCGTCGCTGCTGCCGGCGGGCGTGCGCGGCGTGGAAGGGCAGTTCACGCGCGGCGATCCGGTCAGCGTGCGCGACGCCGACGGGCGCGAGCTGGCGCGCGGGCTCTCCGCCTACGACGCGGAGGATGCGCGGCGCATCGCCGGGCACCGGTCCGAGAGGATCGAGGAGATCCTCGGGTGGCGCGGGCGGGACGAGATCGTGCACAGGGACGACCTGGTCGTCCTTTGAAGATCAGGGGGCGAGGGAACTCGCCCCCCGAACCCCCCACTCCTTTTTCTGTCAGTCTTGCGCTTTCCCGCGCGGCGGCGCCGAAGCCAGCGCGCGCAGCTCGGCGAGCTGCACCTTGCCGAGCGCCGTCCGTGGCAGCGCTGGCACCGCCACCACGTCGCGCGGCTGCTTGAAGCGGGCGAGGCGGCCGGCGAAATGGCGCAGAACGGCGTCGCGGTCGAAGCCCGAGCCTGGCACCACCACCGCTACCGGCACCTCGCCCCAGCGAGGATCAGAGCGGCCGCAGACCGCGCCTTCCGCCACGCCCGGCGCCGCCAGCAGCACGCGCTCCACCTCGGCGGGATAGATGTTCTCGCCGCCGGAGATGATCACGTGCTTCAGCCGGTCGGTGAACCAGAAGCGGCCCTGCCCGTCCATGCGGCCGACATCGCCGGTGCGGAACCAGCCGTCCGTCAACGCCTCCGCCGTCGCCTCCGGCGCGTTCCAATAGCCGGCCATCACGTTCGGGCCGCGCACGGCGATCTCGCCCTCCGCGCCCGCGGGCAGCACCCGCCCCTCCGCATCCTGGATGCGCGCCTCGCAGAGCGGCGCGGCGCGGCCGATGGAGGCGGGCGCGGCGAGTGCCTCCGCCCGCGTTTGCGCGATGGCAATCGGGCAGGTCTCGGTCGCGCCATAGACCTGCTGCACGGGAATGCCGCGGGCGCAAAAGGCCTCGATCAGCGCGCTCGGGATTTCCGACGACCCGGCGCCGACGGCGCGCAGCGAGGACAGGTCTGCCGCCGCCCAGCGCGGATGCGCGACCAGCGCCCGCATCACCGCCGGCACGAGCAGCGTCAGTGTCGGCCGGTGCGCCGCGCAGGCATCGAACACGCCCTCCGCGTCGAAGCCCGGCGGCAGCAGCACCTGCGCGCCCTCCAGCAGCGCCGGCACGGTCTGGATGTTCAGCCCGCCGACATGGAACATCGGCAGCACCGTCAGCACCCGGTCCGCCGCGGTGAGGTCGAACAGCGCCCGCGCATTCGCCGCATTCGCCGCGAAGGCCGCCTGCGTCAGCACCGCGCCCTTCGGCCGCCCCGTGGTGCCGGAGGTGTAGCCGATCAGCAGCGGCGCCGCCGGCCCCGGCGCGCCGGCAAGCCTCGCCGCGTCCGCGCCCCCCGGCGCGAGCCCATCCCCTGGCCGCCGCGCGCGGAAGTCCACGGCGAAGGGATGTGCCGCGTCGCCGGCAACCAGCAGGGCGAGGCCCGCATCCTCCTCGATCCAGCGCAGCTCCTCGATCGAGAGCCGCCAGTTCAGCGGCACCAGCGCAGCGCCGAGCCGCGCGCAGGCGAAGAGCAGCGCGAGCATGGCGGGCGCGTTCGGGCCGATCCAGCCGATGCGCATCCCGGGCGCGAAGCCCGGCCGCGCCGCGATTCGCCAGGCGAGGTCGAGGATCGCATCCTCGAAGGCCGCCCAGGTGACCAGCTGCGGCGCCGCGCCGGCCGGGTCGGCGAGAATGGCGATGCCCTCCGGCCGCTCCGCCCGGTGCCGCGCGATCTCGGCGGCGCCGAAGGCGGGCGGCGTGGGATCACGCATCCGTCTCGCCCCGCTCGTACAGCGCCTCGCGCCCGATGCGGTCGATGCAGAGCTCCGCCGTCCAGGGCAGCATCAGCGAGCCGCAGCGCGCATCGCGGTAGATGCGCTCCAGCGGCAGCGACTTCAGCATGGCCTGGCCGCCGCAGGTGCGCACCGCCTTGGCCGCCAGCGCCGCGGCGTTCTCCATCACCGTGTGCTGCGCCGCCCAGGCGCGCAGCACCTGATCCTTCGTGGGGTCGGGCCGCGCCTCCGAGATGGACTGGAACCACAGTGCCTTCGTCTGCTCCAGCATCACGCGCATCTCGGCGACCGCGATCTGCTTGGTAGGATACATCCGACGCTTGACGGGCGGCATGCCTGGCCACTCGCCGCGCAGATAGGCCACGGTGAAGTCGTAGGCCGCCTGGCCGAGGCCCATGTAGGTCGGGCTCAGGGTCAGGAACATGTGCGGCCAGCGCGTCGCCGCCTGGAAGTAGAGGCCGGGCGGCATCAGCGCCGCGTCCTCCTCCACGAAGGTGTCGCGGAACACCAGGTTGCGGCTGACCGTGCCGCGCATGCCGAGCGGGTCCCACGCGCCCTCCACCGCCACGCCCGGCGCGTCGCGCGGGATCGCCAGGTAGAGCGTGTTGCGGCGCGACAGCGCGTCCTCGCCCTCGCGCGTCTCGGTGCACAGCACGCCGTAGAAATCGGCATGGCCGGCGAGGCTGGCGAAGATCTTCTTCCCGGTCACGACATAGCCGCCGGGCACGCGCCGGGCCGTGGTGCCGAAGGCGGCGGTGCCGGCCGCCGCCGCGCCGCCCTCGCTGAAGGGCTGCGCATAGACCGCGCCGTCACCCAGGATGCGCGCGTAGTGCAGGCCGCGGCGGCGATGGTGCTCGGCGCGCGTCGCCGCATCGATCTCCAGGTCGTCGGACAGCGGGCCCGACCACAGCGTGGAGCAGACATGCATGTTCCAGGTCAGCGCCGTGGCGCCGCAGTAGCGGCCCATCTCGGCCGCGGCGAGGGAATAGGCGCGGTAGTCGGCGCCGATGCCGCCCTCCGCCGCCGGGATGCACACGCCGAGCAGCCCGTTGGCGTGCATGTCGCGGTAGTTCTCGGTCGGGAAGCTCGCCTCCCGGTCCCAGCGCGGCGCGCGCGGCGCCAGCACGGCTTGGCCGAACTCGCGCACCTGCGCGGTCAGCCGCGCCTCCAGTGGTGTCAGGCGGAACGCCGCCGGGTCGAAGATCGGCGCGTCCGCCACGTCACGCCCCGGGCAGGCCGCGCAGGAATTCCCGCAGCGCGGCGTTGAAGGCCGCCGGGTACTCCAGGTGTGCGAGGTGCCCCGCGCCCGGCAGCACCACCAGCCGCGCGCCGGTGATGGCGTCGCGCATCCGCTCCATCGTCCTCGGCGGCGCCAGCGGGTCCTTCTCCCCGGCGATCAGCAGCGTCGGCGCGGCGATGCGCGCCGTGTCGTCGCGGCGGTTGAAGGTGGCGAGGCAGCGGACCGTGGCGCGATAGGCCTCCGCCGGCGTCGCCGCCATGGCGGCGATCGCCGCCGGCGCGGCCTCGGGTGGCGCGTCCGGGCCGAGCATCGCCGGCATCATCTCCGCGGCCAGCGCCGCCATGCCCACGCCCCTGTCGAGCGGCGCCAGGCGCTCCCGCAGGAAGGCCTCGGCGAAGGCGGGGTCGCGCCCGCCGAAGGCCGGCGTGGTGCCGTAGAGCACCAGGCCGCGCACCCGGTCGGGGAAGGCCAGCGCGAATTCCTGCGCCAGCATGCCGCCGATGGAATGCCCCACCACGTCGGCACGCACGATGCCGCGCGCGTCCAGCGCCGTGCGCAAGGCAGCCGCCCAGCCAGCGAAGCTGGTCTCCGCCAGCAGCGCCGAGCCGCCATAGCCAGGCAACGGCCAATCCAGGACCGGTGCGGGGGCGAGCGCCGGCAGGGTCGGCCCCCAGGCGGCGCCGCCGATGCCATGCAGCAGGACCACCGTCGTCGTCACGAGACCACCTTTCCCTCGATCACCACGGGCTCGCCATCCAGCGCGATGGTGCAGTTGCGGACGGGAAGGTCGAAATGCCCCTCGGTGTAGCGGCCGGCAAATTCGTTGGCGCCGGTGGAGAACAGGAAATTGCCGGCGAAGCAGCGCAGCTCCGTGCCGTTGGTGTCCTCGCGGTCGTAGAAGGCCAGCGCCTCGTAGCGCGCCCTCTCGTTCAGCCCCCAGCCGACATGGGAAACGGCATAGGCCGAGCGGTCGCCCCCCTCGTAAGTGGAAAACGCCGCCAGGTAGCGCCGCATCAGCTCGGCATCCGTGCCCTCGCCGGCGATGGCGGTGACGTGGTCGTCCTCCAGGGTCAGGCGCACCGGGCGCTCCAGGTAGCGCTTGAAGGTGAGGTTCACGTCGCCCGCGTCCAGCACCAGCGTGCCACGCACGCTGCCGGCGCGCGGGAAGCTGACGACCACCCCGCCGGGCCAGTGCGCCACTGTCCGCGGCCGGTCGGTCCAGCCCCAGACGCCGGCGGTGGCCGCGCCCTCCATCGCCACGGTGAGGTCCGTCCCGGCGGCCGAGGTCACCCGCATCTCCTTCGCCGCGCGCGCGCGGCGCACCGCGGCCCTCACCCGCAGCTCGTCCTCCGGGCGGGGGACCAGGCGCTCCAGCGCGTCCGGGTGTTCGTTGCTGATCATCAGGATGCGCGTGCCGGCGGCCAGGATCTCCTTCAGTTCCGGCGCGTGCAGCAGCCCCTCCAGCGTCAGGTCGAGCACCAGCGGCGTCGCCTTCAGCGCCGCCAGCACCGCCGGATGTCCCTGCAGCGCCCGCGAGGCGCCGGTGGAGCGAACCGGGACGGGCGCGGTCTGCGGCGGGGTCGGGACGATGCAGCGGAACGGGCGGCAACCCAGCCGCAGTGCCGCCAGTTCGGCGAGGCCGACATTCAGCGACCGGGAACGCCCTTCGGCGAGCAGGCAGACCGGCAGTCCCTGCTGTGCGCCGCACAGCCCGAGCACTGTTGCGAAAGCGTCAAGCCACTGGGCCTGGAACGGCGGCGCATCGGGCATGCCCACTTCTACCACGCGGCGCGCGGCCCGCATTACATGAATTGAAATGATAAACCTTCAACGTATTTTTGTCTCGCTTTCTCTGCAATTTGTCTATGATGGAGATAGACCCTTCCGGCCCCGACCCCTCCGATGCTGCAAACCGCACCCTCCTCGCCGCCGCACGGCTCGAACGCCACGCGCTTCGTCGACGACTACCTGCTATACCTGCTTGCCCGCGCGTCGCATCTCATTTCCGCAGAGTTCCATCAGGAATTGCGCAGACGTGGGGTGAGCGTGCCGGTCTGGCGCGTGCTGGCCAGCCTGGTCGGCAGTCCCACTGGGGAGACGGTCACCGGCCTGGCCGAGGTCTGCCTGCTGCAGCAGCCCACCATGACCAAGCTGCTCGACCGCATGGTGCGCGACGGGCTGGTCCGGCGCTCGCAGGACGGGCGGGACCGCCGGGTGGTGCGCATCGACCTCACCCCGCGCGGCGAGGCCAAGGCGCTGGAACTGGTCGCCGCTGCCCGCCAGCACGAACTCACGGTGTTGGCGCGTCATCCCGAAACCGAGGGCGGCGACCTCAAGGATCTGCTGCGGGCCATGATGCAGCGCCACATGAAGACCGCGCGCCGCGGCGGTGACCCCGGCTGAGCCGGGATGCGCCTGCCGCCGCCAGGCACTCTGGAGAAGCTGGTACTGGCGCTGATCGTGCTGGCAGCGGTGATCCAGGTTGTCGTCATGGTGACGCGATAGACCGGGCCGGCGCGGGGGCGGCGCGCCGCCGCGGCGCACGCCACGCCGCCCGCTAAGCAAACCTCTGGAGGTTTGCGCCCGAACAGGAGCCTAAGCAGGCTTGCATTTCAGGCGCTTGGACCGCACGAAGTGTGGGCCAAGCCACGAAAGCCTGCTTAGGCCGCCGCTCAGCCGCCCCGCTGCGCGATCATGCGGCCGAGCGGCCGGCCGCCGAAGACATGCACGTGGAAATGCGGCACTTCCTGGCCGCCGTCCGGGCCCATGTTGGTGAGCAGCCGGTAGCCACCCGCTTCCAGCCCGAGGTCGCGCGCCACCTTGGACACGGCCCGCCAGAAGCCGGCGATCGCGTCCGCATCGGCGCCGGCATGGAAGTCGGCGGCGCTGACCCAGGGCCCCTTCGGGATCACCAGCACATGCACCGGCGCCTGCGGGTTGACATCGTGGAAGGCCAGCGCGTGCGCATCCTCGTGCACGCGCCGCGCCGGGATCTCGCCGCGCAGGATGCGGGCGAAGATGTTGCCCGGGTCGTAGGGGGGCAGGCCGGTCACGGGCATCGCAGGGGTCCTGTACTGGGCATCGGGGGTGGGCCGTGGCGCAGCATGCCACGCGCCGCGGCGCGGGGAAGGTGCCGGCCCCCCGCCCCCGCCGCGGCAGCCGGGCCGGCTCAGGGCAGCTTGGTGGTCTGCGCCGCGCGCACGATCGCCTTCGGCCGGGACGCCTTCTCGGCGATGCCGCTGATGCCCCGGCGGCGGGCCAGCTCAGCCCACACCTCCCCGGGCCGGATCCCCGCATCCACCCAGACCACGATCAGGTGGTAGAGCAGGTCGGCGGATTCGAGCACGACACCCTCGCGGTGGCCGAGCGCCGCCTCGATGACGCACTCCACCGCCTCCTCGCCCAGCTTCTGCGCCACCTTCGCCGTGCCGCGGGAGAGCAGCCGCGCCGAATGCGAACCGCCGACGTCCCCCGACAGGCGCCGCTGCTCCACCGTCTGCCAGAGCTGCTCCAGGATCTCCTCGCCGGCGCCCTGCACGGCGACGGAAAGCGGCTCCAGGTGGCGCGCCTCCGCCCGCCGCACCGCCTTCGGGACGCGCGCCGCGGCGCCGGTGGCCGGCACGCCATTCGGCAGCGGCAGGGACCCGCCCCGCTTTGCCGCCTTGTCACGGGGCTTGACGGCCTTGGTTCCGGAGAACCGCTTCGGCTTGTCACTCTTGGCCATGGAACGCTCGTGCTGGATCGATGGGCTGATGGCTCAGGCTGCGCGGTCCGGGATGGATACCGGCCGCACCGGCAATCCTGCCGCTGCCAGCGCGGCTTTCGCATCGCCGATGCGGAACTGCCCGTAATGGAAAACGCTGGCGGCAAGCAGCCCGGTTGCACCGGCCATCGCGCCCTCGACGAAGTGATCCACGCTGCCGACCCCGCCCGAGGCAATGATCGGCACCGGCACCGCCGCCCGCACCGCGCGCAGCAGGTCGAGGTCGAAGCCCGCCCTGGTGCCGTCCCGGTCCATGCTGGTCAGCAGGATCTCCCCGGCGCCGGCCGCGGCCATCCGGGCGGCCCATTGCACCGCATCGATGCCGGTGGGCCGGCGGCCGCCATGGGTGAAGACCTCCCAGCGCCCGGGCCCTGACTGGCGCGCATCGACCGCGACGACGATGCACTGGCTGCCGAAGGCCTCCGCGGCGCGGGAGACCAGCTCGGGCTCCGCCACGGCGGCGCTGTTGATGCTGGCCTTGTCGGCGCCCGCCAGCAGCAGGCGGCGGATGTCCTCCACGCTGCGCACGCCGCCACCCACCGTCAGCGGGATGAACACCTCCGCCGCCGTCCGCGCCACGACGTCGAGGATGGTGTCGCGGTTCTCGTGCGAGGCGGCGATGTCGAGGAAGGTGATCTCGTCCGCGCCCTCCCGGTCATAGGTGCGGGCCTGCTCCACCGGGTCGCCGGCATCGCGCAGCGCGACGAAATTCACGCCCTTGACGACGCGGCCATCCTTCACGTCGAGGCAGGGAATGACGCGCAGCGCAAGCACCGGATCACCACAAGAAGGGAGGTTGTCTATGCGGCGCCGCATCGCCGCGTGGCGGGATGCGGCGTGTCGGCGCGCCGGTCAAGCAGAACCGTGCAGGGATCATCCTGCGGCCCTTCGTTGACGGTTGGGCTTCGCCCTGCCCCGCCATGGCGACGACGGACGCACGGCGCAGCGCTGATGCAAGACGGCGCGCGGCACCGACGGCGCGAAGGCGGGCGGCTGCCCCATCGTGGAACGGGGCCGCGGCCGGCCTCAACCCGCCGTCAGGGCCAGCGCCCGGGCCGGGTCGATGCGCCCGTCATACAGCGCGCGGCCGATGATCACCCCCTCGATGCCGTCCCGCGCCACGCTTGCCAGCGCGGCCAGGTCGTCGATCGACGCGACGCCGCCGGACGCGATGACCGGCACGGCGACCGCGCGCGCCAGCGCCAGCGTCGCCTCCAGGTTCACCCCGCCCAGCATACCGTCGCGGTCGATGTCGGTGTAGATGATCGCCGCCGCGCCGGCATCCTCGAAGCGGCGCGCCAGGTCGAGCGCGTTGACGCCGCTCGTCTCCGCCCAGCCCTCGGTCGCCACCATCCCGCCGCGCGCGTCGATGCCCAGCGCAACCCGACCCGGATGCGCGCGGCAGGCGGCACGGGCGAAGTCCGGGTCCTTCACCGCGGCCGAGCCCAGGATGACCCGTGTCACGCCGGCGGCCAGCCAGGCCTCCAGCACCGCCATCGAGCGGATGCCGCCCCCGAGCTGCACCGGCAGGCCCGGGACGGCGGCGAGGATCGCCTCCACCGCCGCGGCATTGGCCGGCCGGCCGGCGAAGGCGCCGTCGAGGTCCACCACATGCACCCAGCGGAACCCTGTCGCGCCGAAGCGCCGCGCCTGCTCGCCCGGATCATCGGCGTAGACCGTGGCCTGCGCCATCTCGCCGCGCTGCAGGCGCACCACCTGGCCGCCCTTGAGGTCGATGGCGGGGTAGAGGGTCAGCGGCATGCCGTGCCCGATCATCTTCCGATGGAGGCCGGGTCGGGCTAGCCGCCCGCCCCGCCGCGCTCCATCAGGTCGCCGGTGCTGCGGCCGCGGCCGGGCTCCAGCAGCTTGTAGTAGAAATGCCCCGCCACCGTCCGCCCCTTGACCCGGGCATAGGCCGGGTGCGTGCCCCAGCGCACGTAGCCGAGGGATTCGAACAGCCGGATCGCGATGTCCTGCGTCTCCCGCACATCGAGGTTCAGCACGCGGTGGCCGAGCGCCGCGGCGCGCTCCTCCGCCCGCCGCACCATCAGCGCGGCCAGGCCGTGGCCGCGGGCATAGGGCGCGATGTAGGCGTGGGTCAGCGTCGCGCTCATCGCCTGCGCCTCGTTGTTGCGCGGCGGGCGGACGAGCTGCGCGCTGCCCACCACGATCCCATCCAGCCGGGCGACGAACAACTCGCGCTCGGGCACCAGCATGACGCCGCGGAAATGCCGCTCCAGCGCGGTGCGGCCCTGCGGTTCCACCCAGCCGAAGCCGCCGCCCTCGATGATGGCGGCGTCGGTCGCCTCGCAGAGGTCGGCCAGGTCGTGGTCCGCCAGGGACTCGGCCCGCTCGACCGAAAGGCGCGAGCCCGGGCTGCGGGCGGCCAGGCCGCCGCTCATCGCCGACCCTTCCGGGGGTGCATGGGGCACGGCCGCCTCCTCCCGCTCATGGGGTCCAACGCAGGAAATTCGCCAGGATCGCCAATCCGGTTTCGCCGCTCTTTTCCACGTGGAACTGCGTGCCGGCGATGTTGCCGCGCGCCACCAGCGCGACCACCGGGCCGCCATACTCCGTGGTGGCCGCGACCTCGCGCGCATCGCCGCCGGCCAGCGCGTAGGAGTGCACGAAATAGGCATGGCTGCCGGGGGCGAGGCCGGCCAGCAGCGGGTGCGGGGCGGCACCGGGCGGGGGGAAGTCCGGGGGGAAGTCCAGCGTGTTCCAGCCCATCTGCGGCAGCGGCAGCGGCGCGCCATCCGGCCCGAGGGGCGCCATCGGCGCGATCTCGCCGGCGATCCAGCCGAGGCCCGGGGTCGCCCCATGTTCCAGCCCGCGCTCCGCCAGGATCTGCATGCCGACGCAGATGCCGAGCAGCGGCACGCCTCGGCGGCGCACGCGGTCCTCCAGCGTCGCCACCATGCCGGGCAGGCCGGCGAGGCCGCGCATGCAGGCGGCGAAGGCGCCCTGGCCGGGCAGGATGATGCGGTCGGCGGCGGCGACTTCCGCCGGGTCGCGGGTGACCGCGGCAGCGATGGCGCAGCCCGTGCGCTCCGCAGCCCGGTCCAGCGCGCGCAGCACGGAGGCCAGGTTGCCGGAGCCGGGATCCACCACCGCGATGCACATGGTGCCGGCTTGCGAGCGCGCCACGGAAGGGGCGAGCCGCGTGCTCATGCCAGCGCACCCCGGGCAAGCGGTGCGGCGAGGTCCGGCCGTTCCGCCAGCAGCCGGGCCAAGGCGCGCTCCATGTCGCGCTCGGCGACCACGCCGGCCTCGGCATAGCCGCGCCGGGCCAGGGCATGGCGGCGCAGGTCACGGCCATGGGCGCCCAGCAGGAAGCCGAGCGCCAGCACGGCCGGGATGGCAAGGCCGGCGGGCAGCACAGCGCCGAGCGCGACCGCCAGCGGCAGCGTGGCCAGCGCCACCAGCCAGAGCCCGTTCACCGCCAGCCAGACCGGGCCGAACAGGAAGGCACCCCAGGAGAAGCCCTCGCGCACCAGCACGAGGTCCGCCGCGCGTCCCAGGGCCGCGGCCGCGCCGGCATCGGGCACGCGCCAGGGCGGCGCGACCGGGCCGGCAGGGTTGCCTGCCGCCACGCCCCTGTCCCCGATTTCCGGCCTGACATGCAGGGTCCAGACGCGCATCAGCCCTCCAACATGCCCTTGGTCGAGGGCACGGAGTCCGGGGAGCGCGGGTCGGTCTCCACCGCCATTCGCAGCGACCGGGCCAGCGCCTTGAAGCAGGCCTCAGCAACATGGTGGGCGTTGGTGCCGGCCTTCAAGGAGAGATGCAGGGTGATGCCGGCATTGAAGGCGAAGGCGCGAAAGAATTCCTCGAACAGTTCCGTGTCCATTTCGCCGATCTTGTCCCGGGCGAAGGGCACGGACCATGCCAGGAAGGGCCGGCCGGAGATGTCCACCGCCGCCTCGGCCAGCGCCTCGTCCATCGGGATCAGCGCCTGGCCGTAGCGGCGGATGCCGCGCTTGTCCCCCAGCGCCGCCTTCAGCGCCTGGCCGAGCACGATGCCGACATCCTCCGTGGTGTGGTGGCAGTCGATGTGCAGGTCGCCCTTGGCAGCGACGGTCAGGTCGAACAGCGCGTGCCGGCCCAGCGCCGTCAGCATGTGGTCGAGGAAGCCGATGCCGGTGGCCACCTGCACGCGCCCGGTGCCGTCCAGGGCCAGCGAGACCTGGATCTCGGTCTCGGCGGTGGCGCGGGCGATCTCGGCGCGCCGCGGCGCGAGGGGGCTGGGGGTCGGCATCGGCGCGGTCTAGCGACCGGACCGGGGCTTGGCGAGGGGATGCTACCCATCCGCCAGCCGCCGCAGCAGGTCCCAGTCATGCCCGTGCAGCGCGCCGCGGTTGTTGCAACCCTCGGGCGGCAGGGGCTGGCGGCCGGCGGCGCCGGTGCGCCAGACACCGCCACGGTTGTCGCCCCAGCGGAGCTGGTGCGGCACCCAACGTTCCTCGTGCCAGCACAGCACCATCTCGCCCGCGTCGGGCTGGACGAAGAGCACCAGGAACTCGGTCGCGCAATGCCCCTCCCGGCACAGCGCGACGCGCACCCAGCCGTCGCGCCGTTCCACCGGCGGGCCGAGATCGGCCAGGCGCATAAGATCCGTCAGGCCGCGCCGGCCGAGCATCCGCTCCAGCTCGCTGCGCAGCGGCGGGAAGTGCAGCACGAAATTCGATCGCAGCCGCATGCCGGCGCGCCCGGCGGCCGCGGCGCAATGCGGCGGGCAGCCGGCCCAGGCGGTGACGCCGGCCAGCAGGCCCGGCCGCGGCG
>JAIEOP010000241.1 GCA_019750465.1 Acetobacteraceae bacterium
GGCGGCGCGGTCGCCGCTGCGCGCGCCCGCCTCGCCGGCCGCATCGCGCTGCCGGATGGCCTCGGGCCCGTGGATGACGCCCGCTGGGCGGAGGCCGGACTGGACGCCGCCGCGCGGGCGCCGGTGCTTGCGGTCGTCGCAACCTACAACCGCGGCAACCTGACAAACCTCGCCCTGCTGACGGCGCTGCGCCAGGCCCTCGCCGGCGATGCTGCGAAACCGGCCGCCGCCGCGCCCGCAGCACCACCGGCGGAGTTACAGGTGCTGCCCGCCGTGCCGCCGCTGCCCGCCCTCGGCGCGCTGCCCGACGCGACGCGCGCGCTGGTGCAGGCCCTTGCCGCGCGGCATGCCGGCGCCGCGGCGGGCGGCGTGATCCCCAGCCTCTACCTGCACCTGGCGCACTGGCCGGCGCTGCTCGCCGCCCTGCCCGGATGGGTCGGGCCGGTGCTGGACGACCTCGACGCGGCGCGCGAGGCCGCCATCGCCGCGGCCTCCGAGGAGGCAGCCGCACTGCGCCCGCTGCTGGCGCTCGGCGCGGGCGTGCCTGGCGGCCACCATCAGGCCGTGCTGGCGGCACTGACGCGCTTCACCACCGCCGTCATCCCCGACATGGTGCCGATCGGCCTGGCGCTGCGGCGCGTGCTGGGCTGACGGCGCGCCGTGCCCATGGCCGAGGACGAGGACGAGGAGGCCGGCCCACCCGGTCTGCCCCCTGGCACGCCCTTCTACATGACACCGGCCGGCCATGCCGCGCTGCAGGACGAGCTGCGCCGGCTCTGGTCCGAGGAGCGGCCCAGGGTTGTCGAGGTCGTCTCCTGGGCCGCCGGCCTCGGCGACCGCTCCGAGAATGCCGACTACCAGTATGGCAAGCGCCGGCTGCGCGAGATCGACCGGCGCGTCCGCTTCCTGCGCGGGCGGCTGGAGCGCGTGCAGGTGGTCGATCCCGCGACCCAGGCAAGGCGCGACCAAATCTTCTTCGGCGCCACCGTCACCTACCTCCGCGCCGACGACAGCGAGGTCACCGTCACCATCATCGGCGTGGACGAGGCCGATACCGCGAAGGGGCGGATCTCCTGGGTCGCGCCGGTGGCGCGCGCGCTGCTCGGGAAGCGCGTCGGCGACCTGGTGCGGCTGCGCGCGCCGCAGGGCACCGAGGAGATCGAGGTCGTCGCGATCCGCTATCCCGACGCCTGATCGCCCCGGGTGGACAGCCCGGCCCACGGCGCACACCATCGGCCGCAGACGACTGCGGACCAGCCCGGCATGAACGACGCGACCCTCCTCGACACCGCGGGCCCCGAGACGCGCGCGGCGGAGGCGCTGCTGGCGCGCCTCGATGCCGCGGCGCGACGGGTGGAGACGCCCTGCGGTGAGGGCAGCATGGTCTGGCGGCTCTGGGGCGAGCGGCGCGGGGACGAACCGCCGCTGGTGCTGTTCCACGGCGGCAGCGGATCCTGGCGGCACTGGGTGCGCAACATCGAGCCCCTGGCCGCACGGCGCCTGCTGGTCTGCCCGGACCTGCCCGGCCTCGGCGAGAGCGCCATGCCGCACCCTGCGCTCGATCCCACGCCGATCGCGGCCGAGGTGCGGCAGGGCCTGGCGCGGGTGCTGGGCGAGGGCACGCGGTACGACCTGGCCGGCTTCTCCTTCGGTGCGCTGCTGGCCGGGCATGTCTCGGCCCAGGCCGGGCCGGAGTTGGCGAGCGTGACCCTGGTGGGCGCCGGTGCGCTCGGCCTGCCGCGGCCGCGGACGGAGCTGGTGAAGGTGCGCGGCAAGGAGGGCGCGGAGCGTCTGGCGGCGCACCGCCAGAACCTGGAGATCCTGATGGTCGCCGACCCGCGCAGCGTCGATGCGCTGGCGCTTGTCATCCAGGACTACAACACCCGGCACGCCCGCTTCCGCAGCCGCGGCTTCGCCCACACCGCCTCGCTGCGCGACGCGGTGGCGCAGGCGCGCTGCCCGGTGGCGCTGCTGTACGGCGAGCGGGATGCCATCGCCTGGCCCGATGTGGAGGCGCGCTTCGCCGCGCTGCGCGGCGTGCGGCCCGAGGCCTGGACTGGCGTGGTTCCCGGCGCCGGCCACTGGGTGGCGTATGAGGGCGCGGAGAGCTTCAATGCCATGCTGCTGGACATGCTGACCCGCCGCGCGAGAGGCTGACGATCATGCGCACCACCCGACGCGCGCTGCTGACCGCGAGCCTGACCGGCCCGCTGGCGGCACGCGCCCAGTCGCCCTGGGCGCCGCCGCGGGGCGTGCGCATGGTGGTGCCCTTCCCGCCCGCCGGCGGCGCCGACACCACCGCGCGGCTCTTCGCCGCCCCGTTCCAGGCCCTGCTCGGCCAGCCCGTGGTGGTGGAGAACCGGCCCGGCGCCGGCGGTACCATCGGCGCGGCCGAGGTGGCGCGCGCCGCGCCGGACGGCACGACCCTGCTGCTGGATGCCGCGAACCAGGCCGTGGCGCCCTTCGTGCTGAAGAACATCCCCTTCGACTACGGCACCGCCTTCACCCCGATCAGCCGGGTGACGATCTACCCGCTGATCCTTGTGGTGAAGCCGGAGAGCCCGCACCGCAGCCTGGAGGCGCTGCTGGCGCGGGCGAAGGCGGAGCCGGGGACGCTGACCTTTTCCTCCTCCGGCAACGCCGTCTCCAACCACATCGCGACGGTGGTGCTGCTGCGCCGTGCCGGGGCGGACATGACGCATGTGCCCTATCGCGGCGGCGGGCCCGCGCTGCAGGCGGTGCTGGCCGGCGACGTGGATTGCGGCTTCGCCACCGTCGCCTCCGCCGCGGCGCTGGTGCAGGACGGGCGGCTGCGGGCGCTGGCGGCATCCTCCGCGGCGCGCATCCCGTCGCTGCCGGCGGTGCCGACCGTCGCCGAGCAGGGCTTCGCCGGCTACGACCAGGTGGAGTGGAACGGGCTCTACGGTCCGGCGGGGCTGCCGGGACCGGCCGTGACGCGGCTGTTCGAATGCTGCCGCGCAGCGCTGGCCGATGCCGCCGTGCAGGGGCGGCTGGCGGGGCTGGGCGCCATCGGCCTCGGCACCGCGCCGGCGGAGTTCGACGCCTGGCTGAAGCGCGAGCGCGCGGCCATGGCCGTGGTGGCGCGCGAGGCCAACATCACCGCGGATTAGAGCGGGATGCGTTGAGGCAGAATCGCCGCAAACGCCGAATCCCGCGACCCGGCAAAGGCTGGAGCGTGTTGCGTGAGCGCATGCGAACGCAATGCGCTCTAGTCGCGCTGTGGCATGCGCATGGAGGGATGGTGCAGCGCTGCAGGCGACAGGGGCAACGCGGCAGGGCTCTCAGGGGGCCGCTGACGCGATGCCGATCGAGGTGCCCAGGTGCCGCTCGCGGCTGACGGGCGGCGCCGCGCGCCTGGAAGCCCCTCCCGCGCGAGGTCCGCCATGAACCGGCCTCGCGGCCGGACGGGAATGCCGGGAGCGTCCAGGCGGCTGCACGGGGGACCGGTGTCGGGGTTTGCCGCGCGTGACGGCTCCGCTATCGTCCCGGATGCAAAGGGAGATCGCCCCAGATGGTTGCGCGCACGGCTTGGCACCCCGGCAGCTGGCGGGACATGCCGATCCGCCAGGTCCCGGACTACCCTGATCCCGCGCGGCTCGCGGCGATGGAGGAGAAGCTCGCCCGGTTTCCCCCCCTCGTCTTCGCCGGGGAGGCGCGGCGGCTGAAGGCGGCGCTCGCGCGGGCCGGCGATGGCCAGGCCTTCGTGCTGCAGGGCGGCGACTGCGCCGAGAGCTTCGCCGACTTCACGGCGAACACCATCCGCGACACCTTCCGCGTGCTGCTGCAGATGGCGGTGGTGCTGACCTTCGGCGGCGGCACGCCGGTGGTGAAGCTCGGCCGCATGGCGGGGCAGTTCGCCAAGCCGCGCTCCTCCGATGTCGAGAAGCAGGGCGAGGTCACGCTGCCCTCCTACCGCGGCGACATCGTCAACGGGCCGGAGTTCACGGCGGCGGCGCGCATCCCCGATCCGGCGCGCATGGAATTCGCCTACATGCAGTCGGCGGCGACGCTGAACCTGCTGCGCGCCTTCGCCACCGGCGGCTACGCCGACCTGCACCAGGTGCACCGCTGGAACCTGGGCTTCGTCGCCCGCAGCCCGCTGGCCGATCGCTACGAGGACCTGGCGCACCGCATCGACGAGACGCTGAACTTCATGTCGGCCTGCGGGATGTCCGACCTGCCGCAGGTGCGCGAGACGGACTTCTACACCAGCCACGAGAGCCTGCTGCTGCCCTATGAGCAGGCGCTGACCCGCGTCGATTCCACCACCGGCGACCACTACGCCTGCTCCGCGCATTTCCTGTGGATCGGCGACCGCACGCGGCAGCCGGATGGCGCGCACGTGGAATTCCTGCGCGGCGTCAGGAACCCGATCGGCATGAAGGTGGGCCCGACCTCCGACCCCGCCGAGCTGGTGCGCATCACCGAGATCCTGAACCCGGCGAACGAGAAGGGCCGCCTCACCCTGATCTCCCGCATGGGCGCGGACCGGGTGGAGGCGAAGCTGCGGCCGCTGCTGGCCGCCGTGGCGCGGGCCGGGCGCAACGTCACCTGGCTGTGCGACCCGATGCACGGCAACACCACCACGGTCGGCGCCTACAAGACGCGCAATTTCGATGCCATCATGGCGGAGGTGCGCGGCTTCTTCGCCGCCCATGACGCGGAGGGCACCATCCCCGGGGGCGTGCACGTGGAGATGACCGGCAGCGACGTGACGGAATGCCTCGGCGGCGCGCATCGCCTTTCCGAAGCCGACCTGGCGGCGAACTACGCCACCTTCTGCGACCCGCGGCTGAACGCCGAGCAGTCGCTGGAACTGGCCTTCCTGATCGCCGGCGAGCTGAAGGCTCGCCGGCTGCGGCCTGACCAGGCCGTGCCCGCCCAGGCCGCGCAGTAGCGGCGCGGATGTCCGCCGTGGGGGATGGCGCCTCGGCCCGCCGCGCGGCGATGGATGCCACCATCGCCGGGCGCACCGACGCCTACTTCAACCGCACCCGCGCCATCGTGCAGCGCTTCGGCGATTGCCGCGTCACCTACGCCGTCTTCCTGCGCCGCCCCGTGGTCAGCGCGCCGCGGCTGATGCTGGACTGGCTGGAAAGCGTCGCCCGCGCCCGCGGCACGCAGTTCGACATCGAGCTGATGCACGCGGAGGGCACCTGGGTCGGCGCGGGCGACCCGATCCTCTATCTCTCCGGCTCCCTCGCCGAGCTGGCGGATCTCGAGACGCTCTACCTGCAGAAGCTGGGGCCGGCCTGCGTCGCCGCGCACAACGCCTACCAGATGTGCCTCGAGCTGCCGAAGGCCGCCTTCCTGGCGATGGACGCGCGGCACTGCGCCGGCTTCGAGATGCAGGACATGATGGCCTATGCCGCCGCGGTCGGCGGCCGCGCGGCGCGGGCCGAGGGCGCGCGCGGCTTCATCGGCAACGCCACCGACGCGACCGCGCACTGGTTCGCCGAGCCGGGGGAGGCGGCGCCGCGGCGCGGGCGCGGCACCATGCCGCACGCGCTCATCGGCTACGCCAATTCCACCGTCCGCGCCGCCGAGATGTTCCACGACGCCTTCCCGGAGGAGGACCTGACGGTCCTCACCGACTATTTCGGCCGGGAGGTGACGGACGGCCTGGCGGTGTGCCGCCGCTTCCCCGAACTCGCTACGGCAGGGCGGATGGCGGTGCGGCTCGACACCCATGGCGGGCGCTTCCTGGAAAGCCTCGACCCCGCCGAGAGCTACGCGGTGCTGGAGCGCCACGTGCCGGGCGCCATCCGCCGCTACCGCAGCGAGACGGAGCTGCGCCACCTGGTCGGCACCGGCGTCTCGGCGGCGGCGATCTGGCGCATGCGGGAGGCACTGGACGAGGCCGGCTTCCCGAAGGTGCGCATCGTCGCCTCCTCCGGCTTCAACGTCGGCAAGTGCCGCGTCATGGCGGAGGCGCGGGCGCCGATCGACGTGGTGGGCACCGGCAGCTTCCTCCCCGACATCTGGTCCGAGACCTACGCCACCGCCGACATCGTCGCCTATGGCGGCGAGCCGCGGGTGAAGGTGGGGCGCGAGTTCCTGCTGCGGCGGAACGGGGCGCGCAGGCGCGGCGCGTAGCACCGCTCTCCCCTCGTTGGTGGGGGGAGGCCCGGGAGCGGGCCCATTCATCGCCGCCCCCACCCCGGCCCTCCCCCGCCCGCGGGGGAGGGAGGTGTGCTACAGCGCCTGCAACTCCAGCAGCGGCGCGTGCTGCTGCGCGCCATAGACATCGCTGTCGCCCACGCCGCCCGACGCCACCTCCCGCCGTATCGAGAACTTCACCGCGTTGGCGAAGCCGTGCCACTCGAAGCTCAGCACCTCGTTCGGCGAGAGGCCGTAGGCGCGCGCCACCGTCGCGCGGTCCAGGTGCCCGGCCTCCCGCACCGCGGCGAAGGTGGCGGCGTCGCGGAACATGATGTCGAAGGTGAAGATGAAGGGGCCGGCGTTCTTGCTGCGGATCACCCGGCTGACCTCGCGCAGGGTGGCCGCCATCACGCCGCCGCCTCCAGCCGCCAGGTGAAGCGCGCGGCGGGGTCGGGCAGCTCCATCAGGTGGTAGATGTTGAACTCATAGACCGCGCCGGCCGGGATTTCCGCCGGCGAGAAGGGCAGCGCGATGTTGCCCGCGGTCGCCACCCGGCCGGGGAAGGACCAGTGCAGCAGCAGGCTGCGCGCCGCGCCGGCCGCGGCGGCGGCGATCGCCTCCGTCTCGCCCACCACGTCCACCAGCAGCCCCACCTCGTGCGGCGTGGCCTTCACCGGCTCCAGCCGCCCCATCACGCCGTCGATGCCGTAGCGGTGGAACTTGATGCTGTACTGGCCGGGCCGGATGCGTGGCGCCAGCACGCGGCCGATGCGTTCCACCACGCCGGCCTGGATGCTGTCGATCCGCGCGATCATCGCCGGGTCGCGGATGCCGCCGATGACGAGGTTGCGGTAGCCCGCCAGGCGCGCCCCCTCCAGCTTCACGCGGTACACCGGATCATGGATGTGCCGCGTGCCGGAGACGCGCACGCGGCGCCCGTCCAGCGCCTCGAACCGCGTTCCCCGCAGGTCGGAGGTGCCGCCCGGCCCGGGCAGCAGCACGGGATCGGTCTTCTCGTACATGGTGTGCGCGGCGACGCTCTCCACCGTGCAGGCGCGGTCCTCGGTGCAGGGCTCGACGATGAAGTCGCCGGCGCGGATGCGGCCGAGCAGCAGGTCGGCGCCGCCCACCGGCTCGGCGGCCAGGGCGCCGCATTCCAGGATCTTGCCGGCATGCACGGACAGCCCCCGGTCGTAGCCGCGCGTCACCGGCAGGGCGGCGATGTTCGCCGGGTCCCAGGCGCGGCCGGAGACGACGATATCGGCATCGGTCCCGGTCAGCGCCGCGGCGATCGGCTCCACGCCGATCTGCGCCACCACGTGCGAGGCCTGCTCGATATCGTCCTCGCTGGGCAGGCCCGGCGTCTCGAAGGCGGTGATCCTGCCGTCGCGCAGCGCCGCGCGCAGCTCGTCCTTGCGCATCTCGGAGCTGATCACCGCGAGCGTCCTGGGCCTGCCGCGGCGGGCGATGCAGTCGCGCAGGAGGCCGAGCGTATGCTCCAGGTGCACGTCCGATCCCGCGCCGCCGGCCGAGCCGATGACCAGCTTCGCCCCGCTCTCGATCTGCGCGTCGAGCAGCAGTTCGAGGTCGCGACGCACCATCGCGTCGCTGCAGAAGGGCTTGCCGGAGCCGAGGTAGTAGGGCCCGGGATCCGTGCTGCCGGCATCCACCGCGATCAGGTCGAGGCCGACGGCGACCGCCCGCTCAAGCGAGGTCTCCAGGAAGCCGTAGCCAAGCATGCCGCAGGAGACGACGACGAACTCCCCATCCTGGCGCGGCAACATGGGCATGGCGTCCTCCCCTGGCTCCGCGTCATGCTCGGAACCGAACCCGGCCGGCGTCAAGCCCCGCGCGGCGCCGATGCCCGCGGCCGGGCCGCGGGTTCCCCCGCCCGCGCGATCGTGATCTCCTTTCCCCCCCCGCGCGATGTCCCGCGGGTTTGCGCCAAGCTCCGGGATATTGAGGACAGGCGGAACAAGAATTGCGGCTCTGCGTTCCCACCCTAACTTGGCCGTGCCGGGCCCGCGTGCGCCGTTCGCAGGCGATGTCGTGAAGCGGAAGGACCGGGCCGATGAAAAAACCAGCGACCGCGGTCGTCGGAATCGGCGCCTCGGCGGGCGGCGTCGAGGCACTCAGCAGCTTCTTCCATGCCGTACCGCCCGACAGCGGCCTCGCCTACGTCGTCGTCACGCATCTCGGCCCGGGCCGGGACAGCCTGCTGCCGGAGATCCTCGCCAAGGCCGCGCCCATCCCGGTCCGCCGCGCGGCAGACGGCGAGGTGCCGGAGGCGAACCATGTCTATACGCTCGCCACCGCAGCGACGCTGACCCTGGTGGAGGGCCGCCTGCACCTTCAGGCGGAGGGCCGGCGCCCGGCCAACCCGATCGACGTCTTCCTGGCCTCGCTGGCCGAGGACCGGGCGGAGCACGCGGTCGGCGTCGTGCTCTCGGGCGGCGGCGGCGACGGCACGCTGGGGCTGAAGGCAGTCAAGGAACGCGGCGGCCTGACCGTCGCGCAGGGCAGCGACGGCATCGGGCCGCAGCACCACTCCATGCCGGACAGCGCCATCGCCGCCGGCAACGTCGACCTGATCCTGCCCGTGGAGGAGATCCCGGCCCGGCTCGTGCGCTACGCCGCGGGGCTGGCGATGCTGGAGGGGCTGGCGGCGCCGCAGCCGGAGTCGCCGGCGGCGGCGCTGCGGGACAGCCGGCGCGCCATCTGCCAGGTGCTGCGCAACCAGGTCGGCCACGACTTCTCCGGCTACAAGGAATCCACCTTCCTGCGCCGGGTGCAGCGCCGCATGCAGGTGCTGCAGATCGACACGGCGGCGGGCTATCTGGACCGCCTGCGGCGCGACCCGCAGGAGGCATCGCGGCTGTTCCGCGACCTGCTGATCGGCGTCACCAGCTTCTTCCGCGACGCCGACGCCTTCGAGGCGCTGGAGCGGCTGGTGGTGCCGGCGCTGTTCGAGGGGCGCGGCGCCGACGGCGCGGTGCGGGTCTGGGTCCCGGGCTGCGCCACCGGCGAGGAGGCCTATTCCCTCGCCATTCTGTTGCGCGAGCGGATGCTGGCGATGGAGGCGCCGCCGCGCGTGCAGATCTTCGCCACCGATATCGACGACGGGGCGCTGACGGTCGCGCGGGCCGGCCGCTATCCGGCGACGATGCTCGACGGCGTGGTCCCGCCCGAGCGCCAGGCCCGGTTCTTCACCGCCGATGGCGAGACCATGGTGCTGCGGCGGGAGGTGCGCGACCTCTGCGTCTTCTCCTCGCACAGCGTGGTGCGCGACCCGCCCTTCTCCCGCATGGACCTCGTCTCCTGCCGCAACCTGCTGATCTACCTCGACAACGAGGTGCAGCGGCGGGTCGTCCCGGTGTTCCACTACGCGCTGCGGCCCGGCGGCTACCTGTTCCTCGGCACCGCCGAGGGCATCGGCTCCTTCGGCGAGCTCTTCGCGCCGCTCGAGCAGGGCAACCGCATCTTCCGCCGCCGCGACCACGCAACCCTGGCCAGCGCGCCCGTCTGGCTGCCGGAGATCCCGAACGCCGCCACGCCGACCGGCGCTGCGCCCCGCGCTCCGCCCGGCGCCATGGCGGCAGCAGCCGGCGGTGGCGGGCCGGAACGGCCCATCGGCACTGTCCCGACGCTGCGGCACCAGGTGGAGCGGCGGCTGCTGGAACGCTTCGCGCCGGCCCATGTGGTGGTGAACCGCGAGGCGGACGTGGTGCACTTCTCTGCCGGGACGGGGCGCTTCCTGGAAGCGGCCGCCGGGGCGCCGGGCCGCAACCTGCTCGCCATGGCCCGGCGTGGCCTCCGGCTCGACCTGCGCGCCGTGCTGCTGGAAGCCAGGGAGACCCGGCAGCCGGCCCGGCGTTCCGGGGTGGTGATGGCGCCGGAGGACCGGATGCAGCCCGTCACCATCACCGTGGAGCCGCTCGGCGAGGACGCCGCCGACCCGCTGTTCCTGGTGCTGTTCGAGGAAGCCGGCCCGCCGCGCGGCGCCGAGACGCCGGAAGGCGGCACCGGGGGCGCGGCGCGCGAGCCCGGCGCCGCCACGGCGCGGCTCGAGGAGGAGCTGCGCGAGGTCCGCGACCGCCTGCAATCCACCATCGAGGAATACGAGACCGCGCTCGAGGAGCTGAAATCGGCCAACGAGGAAATGGTCTCGATGAACGAGGAGCTGCAGTCCGCCAGCGAGGAGCTGCAGACCGCGAACGAGGAGCAGCAATCCATCAACGAGGAGCTGCACACCGTCAACACCGAGATGGGCGCCAAGATCGATGCGCTGGACCGCGCCAATGCCGATCTGGGCAACCTCTTCGAGAACACGCGCATCGCCACCGTCTTCCTCGACCGGCAACGGCTGATCCGCAGCTTCACCCCCACCTGCGCGGACATATTCCACCTGCTGCCCGGCGATGTGGGCCGGCCGCTGACCGACATCACCTGCATGCTCGACTATCCGGAGCTGCACGCCGACATCGAGGAGGTGCTGCGCACCGGCGCGCCCCGCGAGCGGCCGGTGCAGCGGCAGGACGGCCGCGCCCATCACCTGGCGCGCCTCGCCGCCTACCGCGACACGGAGGGGCGGATCGACGGCGTGCTGGCGACCTTCGCCGAAATCACCAGCGTGGTGCGGGCCGAGGCGCACCAGCGCATGATGGTGGCCGAGCTGAACCACCGGGTGAAGAACAGCCTGGCCGTGGTGGTGGGCATCGCCATCGGCAGCCTGCCGGCGGGTCCGGCGCGGGATGCCTTCATCGCGCGGCTGAAGTCCCTGTCGCGCGCGCATGAGCTGCTGTCGGAGGGGAACTGGTCCTCGGTGCGCCTGGCTGAAATCCTGCGCGGCGAGGCGGCGCCCTACGCGATGGAGGGCCACGAGCGGCTGACGCTGTCCGGCCCGGAGGTGCTGGTGTCGCCGCGGATGGCGCAGTCGCTCGCGCTGGTGGTGCACGAGCTGGCCACCAACGCCGCCAAGTACGGTGCCCTGTCCGTCGAGACCGGGCATGTGGCGATCTCCTGGACGCTGGCGGAGGCGGGGGCGCCGGTGCTGCGCCTGGTCTGGCGCGAGATCGGCGGCCCGGCCGCGGCGCCGCCGACCCGGCGCGGCTTCGGCTCCCGCGTCATCCAGCGGGAGGTCACGGCCGGCCTGGCCGGCAGGCTGCGCATGGAATTCGCGCCGGATGGGCTGGAGCCCGTCATCGAGGTGCCGCTGGAACGCCGCGCGGCGCCGCACCCCGCGCCGCGCCCCGGGTCGCGCGAAGTGGCCGGGCAGGAAACGGGGGCGGACCCGAGCTGCTGACCCCGGGCCTCCGCGTCGCACGCCGCCTGTGTCGGCCGGCATCCCTGAGGCAAGCTCCGGGAGATAAGCTGCTCTGGCTCTTGTATTTTCTGGAGCAAGAAATCCGATCGGGTGATTCCATCCGATCGGATATTGCTCTAGCTTCCCGGCACCATGGCAGACACGACCCGGCTGCGCATCGCGCTCGCCCAGATCAACCCCCATGTCGGCAACATCCGCCACAACGCCGACCTGATCCGCCGCGCCCGGGCGGAGGGGGCGCGGCTCGGCGCCGACCTGGTGGTCACGCCGGAATTCTCGATCGGCGCCTATCCGCCCGAGGACCTGGTGCGCAAGCCGGTCTTCGTCACCGACTGCGCCGCCGCCATCGCCGACCTCGCCGCCGAGACGGCGAATGGCGGGCCGGGCCTGGTGGTGGGCGGCCCCTGGCGCGACGGCGAGAAGCTCTACAACGCGCTGTTCGTGCTGGAGGGCGGGCGCATCCTGGCCCGCCGCGCCAAGCACGAGCTGCCGAATTACGGCGTCTTCGACGACAAGCGCGTCTTCGATGCCGGCCCCTGCCCCGGCCCGGTCGCCTTCCGCGGCTTCCGGCTCGGGCTGATGATCTGCGAGGACTGGTGGTTCCCGACGGTGAGCGAGACGCTGGCCGAGAGCGGCGCGGAGATGCTGCTCTCGATCAACGGCTCGCCCTTCGAGACCGGCAAGCCGCGCCGGCGCGTCGACCTTGCCGTGCCGCGGGTGGTGGAGACCGGGCTGCCCTTCGTCTTCCTCGGCCAGGTCGGCGGGCAGGACGAGCTGGTCTTCGACGGCGCCAGCTTCGTGCTGAATCCGGACCGCAGCCTGGCCGTCCACCTGCCGCTGTTCGAGGAATCGGTCACGCTGACGGAATGGCGGCGCGAGGGCGAGCGGCTGGTCTGCGCGCCGCTGCCCCTGCCGCCCGAAGCCCCGATGCCCGAGCAGATCTACCGTGCGATGATGCTCGGCCTGCGCGACTACGTGGACAAGAACCGCTTTCCCGGCGTGGTGCTGGGGCTGTCGGGCGGCATCGACAGCGCGATCAGCGCCGCGGTCGCGGCGGACGCGCTGGGGCCGGGGCGGGTGCGGGCGGTGATGATGCCCTCCCCCTACACCAGCGCCGAGAGCCTGGAGGATGCCGCCGCCTGCGCCGAGATGCTCGGCATCCGATACGAGAGCATCGCCATCGGCCCGGCAATGGAGGCCTTCGGGGCGATGCTGGCGCCGGCCTTCGGCAACCGCCCGCCCGACACCACGGAGGAGAACATCCAGTCGCGCATCCGCGGCGTGACCCTGATGGCGCTGTCCAACAAGTTCGGCGACATGCTGCTGACCACCGGCAACAAGAGCGAGATGAGCACGGGCTACGCCACGCTCTACGGCGACATGTGCGGCGGCTATTCCGTGCTGAAGGACGTGTACAAGACCACGGTGTTCGCGCTCTCCCGCTGGCGCAACGCGAACGTGCCGGTCGGCGCCAGGGGCCCGCGGGGGCCGGCCATGCCGGAGCGCATCATCACCAAGCCGCCCAGCGCCGAGCTCAAGCCGGGCCAGACGGACCAGGACACCCTGCCGCCCTACGAGGTGCTGGACGCGATCCTGGAAGGGCTGGTGGAGGGCGAGCGCGACGTGGACGCGATGGTCGCCGCCGGCCACGACCGCGCGACGGTGCTGCGGGTGTGGAAGATGCTGGACCGCACGGAATACAAGCGCCGCCAGGCGCCGCCCGGGGTGAAGATCACGCCGCGCGCCTTCGGGCGGGATCGGCGCTATCCGATCACCAACGGCTATACGGGGCTGATCAAGTGACATCGGCGCCGGGGCAGGAAGATTGGGGCGGGCGTTCTGTCGCTTCCCCGGAAACGGGTTCGATCCATGAGCGATGAGCCCAGGGGCAGCGCCTTCGACACCGGCCTCTTCGGCCAGGCCGGCGGCTTCGCCGTGCGCATCATGGACCTCTCCGGCGGCAACGGCGCCGACCCGGTGGAGACCATCCGCGGCTTCCGCACGCTGGAGCACGCCAATGCCTTCGCCCGCCGCTACGTGCGTGACAGCCTGGAGCGCTGCCGCACCGGCGGCATGACGCCGGAGGAGGTGATCGCCGCCTGGTTCGCCTTCGGCGAGGATGCCGAGGTGCTCGGCGGCAAGGACGACGCCTGGCGCAGCGCCGCCGAGCTGAACGACTTCGCCCGCCGTCCCGTCATGGACGCGGAGGAGCGCAACTGGCGCATCCTCGACCCGCGGCGGGACGAGGCGGATGCGGACGAGGAGGACGAGGAGCCTTGAAGCCCGGCATGCTCCGTGGCTGGCCCGCCGTGCGGCGCCGCGGCAGTGGCAGGCGAGCTTGAAACTCCGCTTCGCCCCCTCCCCCACCGGCCTGCTGCACGTCGGCAATGCCCGCGTGGCGCTGGCCAACTGGCTGCTGGCGCGCCAGCACGGCGGCAGCATGCTGCTGCGCCTCGACGACACCGACACGGCGCGCAGCAAGTCCGAATACGCGGAGGCGCTGGCCGAGGACCTGCGCTGGCTCGGCCTCGATTGGGACGAGAGCTTCCGCCAGTCGGACCGCCTGCCCCTCTATGCCGCCGCCGCCGAGCGGCTGAAGGCAGGCGGCCGCCTGTACCCCTGCCTGGAGAACGAGGACGAGCTGCGCTCCAAGCGCGAGCGCCAGCTCCGCGCCGGCAAGCCGCCGATCTACGACCGCGCGGCGCTGTCCCTCACCGCCGACCAGATCGCCCGCGCCCGCGCCAATGGCAAGGAGCCGTACTGGCGCTTCCGCCTGTCGCCGCGCAGGATCGCCTGGCACGACTTCGTGCTCGGCGACCGGCAGGTGAAGCTGACGGCGCTGTCCGACCCGGTGCTGGTCCGTGCCGACGGCATGCCGCTCTATACCTTCACCTCCGTCGTGGACGACCTCGACAGCGGCGTGACGCACATCCTGCGCGGCGAGGACCATGTCACCAACACCGGCGTGCAGCTCGACCTGTGGGAAGCGTTGGGCGGCGATCCGCGCGCGCTCGGCTTCGCGCACCTGCCGCTGCTGACGGACGCCGACGGCGGGCCGCTGTCGAAGCGGCTGGGCAGCCTGTCCCTGCGCCAGCTCCGCCGCGACGGCATCGAGCCGGCGGCGCTGGCCGGCACCCTGGTGGCGCTCGGCACCTCGCAGGATCCGGTGCCCGGGATGCCGCCCGACCTGGTCGCGGGGTTCAGGCTCGATGCGATCTCGCGCTCCCCGGCGCGGTTCGATCCGCGGCAGCTGCTGGCGCTGAACGCGCGCTACCTGCACGCTGCGCCCTTCGAAGCGGTGCGGGACCGGCTGCCGGAGGGTGCGGATGCGCGGTTCTGGGGGGTGGTGCGCGGCAACCTCGAGCTGCTGACCGAGGCGCGCGGCTGGTGGCAGGTGGTGGCCGGCACCGTCGTGCCGCCGCCGCAGCCGGGCGAGGAGGATCTTCTCCGCGCCGCCGCCGAGGCGCTGCCCGCCGAACCCTGGGACGAGGGGACCTGGGGCGCCTGGACGGCGGCGCTGCGCGAGGCGACGGGGCGCAAGGGCCGCACGCTGTTCCTGCCGCTCCGCCTGGCGCTGACCGGCGAGGAGCAGGGGCCGGAGCTTAAGGCATTGCTGCCGCTGATCGGGCGCGAGCGGGCCCTCCTGCGGCTGCGGGTGTCGGCTGGGGCGCGCTGAAGCACGGCAGGGCCGGATCGTCGCCGGATGATACTGTTCCCGTCCCGCAGCAAGCCGGACACGCAGCGGAGCCGATGCGCCGAATAGCGGAAGCGGGGTCAGGGTTGCGACGGCTCATTCCCTGGAACCAGGCCGAATTATTGCAGTTGCGGCGGGCTCGTCCGTCTCTGTAGCGTCGGCTCCGGCCTTGCGGCAACCACGCCGGCACGGGCCCCAGCAGATCGGGGAGTGACCATGCGACGCAGAACATTCGGCGCCGGCATCGCCGCCACGCTTCTCGCCGGCACGGCCGGCCGCCACGCCCTTGCCCAGCCCTTCCAGGCCGCGGGCGATCCGGCGCTGAACCTGAATTACAGGCAGGTCGCCGTGGCCGAGGGGCTGGAGCACCCCTGGTCCATCGCCTGGCTGCCGGACGGCACGGCGCTGGTCACCGAGCGGCCGGGGCGGCTGCGCGCCATCCGCAACGGACGTCTCGATGCCACGCCGATCTCCGGCACGCCGCCGGTGCTGGTTGCGCCGGAGCGTGGGCTGGTGTTCCAGGCCGGGCTGTTCGAGGTCTCGCCGCATCCGAATTTCGCGCAGAACCGGCTGCTCTACCTCAGCTACGCGCATGGCACGGCGCAGGCCAACCGGCTGCGGCTGGCGCGCGCCACACTGGACGGCAACGCGCTGGCCAACCTGCAGGTGCTGTTCGAGGTGAGCCAGACCAAGACCGATTTCCAGCACTACGGCGGCAAGATCCTGTGGCTGCCGGACGGCACGCTGCTGCTCGGCGTCGGCGATGCCGGCAACCCGCCGGTGATGGTGGAGGGCAGGCTCGGCCGGCTGAACGCGCAGGACCTGGGCAGCCACATCGGCAAGATCCTGCGCCTGCGCGACGATGGCAGCGCGGCGCCGGACAACCCCTTCGTCGGCCGCGCCGGCGCCAAGCCCGAGATCTACTCCTACGGCCATCGGCACATCCAGGGCTTGGCGCGGCACCCGAACGGCCAGATCTTCGCCACCGAGCACGGCCCGCTGGGCGGCGACGAGCTGAACCTGATCCGCCCCGGCCAGAACTACGGCTGGCCGGAGGTGACCTGGGGCCGCGACTATGTGGGAGCGCAGCCGATCGGCACCGGCCAGCGCTCGGGCGCCGGCATGGCTGATCCGGTGCTGGTCTGGTACCCCTCCGTCATCGGCGCCTCGGGGCTGATGATCTACACCGGCGATCGCTTCCCGGAATGGCGCGGCTCGATCTTCGCCGGCGGCCTGGCGACGCAGGACGTGCGGCGCACCGTCCTCGACAGCGACGGCAAGGTCACGGCGCATGAGAGCCTGCGCATCGGGCAGCGCGTGCGCGAGGTGCGGCAGGGGCCGGACGGGCTGATCTACGTGCTGACCGACGAGATCCACGGCCGGGTGTTCCGGCTGGAACCGCCGACCTGAGGGCGCCGGGCCGGGGGTGGCGGACGCCCCCGGCCCGCGCTTGCCGCTGTGGCGGGACGCATCGCGCCCGTCTATAGTGCCTGGATGAACCTCCGGTCCCGCTGTCGCCCCCGCTGAAACCGTCGCGCGCCCCGGCGCGCGCCCTTGCGTTGCAGCCCCGACAGCCCGATGGACCGGCCGCCATGACCACCCCATATCTGACGCTCCACAACGGCCTGACCCGCGCGCGCGAGCGCTTCGTGCCGCAGGACCCCGCGCATGTGCGGGTCTATGTCTGCGGTCCCACGGTCTATGACCTGGCGCATCTGGGCAATGCCCGGCCGGTGGTGGTGTTCGACGTGCTGGCGCGGCTGCTGCGGCGGCTCTACCCGCGCGTGACCTACGTGCGCAACATCACCGACGTCGAGGACAAGATCGTTGCCCGCGCGCAGGAGAGCGGCGAGCCGATCGGCAGCGTCACCGCGCGCACGACAGCGGATTTCCACCGCGACATGGCGGCGCTGGGTGCCCTGCCGCCGGACCTGGAACCACGTGCCACCGAGGCCATCGCGCCGATGATCGCGCTGATCGAGCGCCTGATCGCGCGCGGCCACGCCTATGCGGCGGAAGGGCACGTGCTGTTCGCGGTCGGCAGCTTCCCGGACTACGGGAAGCTTTCGGGCCGCAGCCCGGAGGAGCTGGTGGCCGGCGCGCGGGTGGAAGTCGCGCCCTACAAGCGCGACGCCGGGGATTTCGTGCTGTGGAAGCCCTCGCCGCCCGACTACCCGGGGTGGGACAGCCCCTGGGGCCGCGGCCGGCCGGGCTGGCATATCGAGTGCTCCGCCATGTCCTGGCAGGCGCTGGGCGAGACCTTCGACATCCATGGCGGCGGCGCCGACCTGATCTTCCCGCACCACGAGAACGAGGTGGCGCAGAGCCGCTGCGCCTTCGGCACGACGGTGATGGCAAGCTATTGGATGCACAACGGCATGCTGCGGGTGGACGGCGAGAAGATGTCGAAGTCGCTCGGCAATTTCCTCACCGTGCGTGACATCCTCGCCCGCGGCCCCTGGGCCGGCGAGGCGTTCCGGCTGACGCTGCTGCGCACGCATTACCGCGCCGACCTGGACTTCTCCTTCGCCGGGCTGGAGGAGGCGAAGGCGGAGCTGGACGACGACTACGCCATGCTGTCGCGGGCGCCGGCGGCTCCGGAGCGGCCGGAGATCGGGGCGCAGATGGTGGCGTGGGCGCTGGCGCCGCTGCTGGACGACCTGAACACGCCGCTGGCGCTCGCCCGGCTGCGCGACCTGCGCACGCTGGAGAACGCGGCGACGGTGGGCGGCAGCGCGACGGCGGTTCTGCACCGCGCCGGCCATGCCTGGCCGGTGCTGCCTGGCTTGGCGGCGGCGGCGTTCCGGGAGGCCTCGGCCGTGCTGGGGCTGCATCCCTCCGATCCCGCCGCCTGGCTGCGCGGCGGCGAGGACAGCGCCTGGATCGAGGCGGCCATCGGCGCCCGCCTCGCCGCCCGCAAGGCGCGCGATTTCGCCGCGGCGGACCGCATCCGCGACGACCTGAAGGCGAAGGGCGTGGTGCTGGAGGATGGGCCGAAGGGCACGGTTTGGCGTCGCGCGTGATGAGCGCGCCCACCGCCCAGGCCTGGGTGGACGCGTTGCAGCGCGTGGCGCTGACCGATGCGGATCGGGTCTGGCTGCGCGCGCATCTCGCCGCGCCCGGCTGCTGCGCGACGCTGGCGGCACTGGCCGCGGCGACGGGGCGTGACCTGGCCGAGTACCACGCGCTCGCCGCGCGGCTGGGGGCGGCGCTGGCGGGGATCGCCTCCCCTCGCTTGCGAAGTGAGGGCCAGGGCGAGAGGTGGGGCGTGGCGGATGCGCTGCAATCGCGACCTCCACGCCGGTCGGACGTGCACGTCCGGCCCCCCGCAAGCGGGGGAGAGGGATTGGCAGCCATCGCCGCGCCGGGCGAAGCGGGCGGCTGGGTACTCCGGCCGGAGCTGGCCTTCGCGCTCGGCGTGCGCCGTGTGCTGCCGGACGATTGGGACCGCGGCTCGCGCGAGGCGGCCGACCTCGCGCCGGTTCCGGGTGAGAGCCCGATCATCGTCCTGGTGCGCCCGCAGCTCGCCGACAACATCGGTGCCGCGGCGCGCGCCATGGCCAATGGCGGGCTGTTCCACCTGCGCCTCGTCGCGCCGCGCGACGGCTGGCCGCAGGACCGCGCCTGGCGCACCGCCTCGGGCGCGGACCGCATCCTCGACGCGGCGACGGTGCATGCCACCGTGCCGGACGCCGTCGCCGACTGCCACCGCGTGCTCGCCACCTGCCCGCGGCCGCGCCACGTCATCAAGCCCGTCGAGACCGCCCGCGCCGCCGCCGCCACGCTGCGCGGCGTGAACGCGCGGTCGCTGCGCGCCGCCGTGCTGTTCGGGCCGGAGCGCGCGGGGCTCGACAGCGAGGACGTCGCCTGTGCCGACACGCTGGTGCGCTACCCGCTCAACCCCGCGCACATGTCGCTGAACCTCGCCCAGGCGGTGATGGTGCTGGCCCATGAGTGGTGGACCCATGCCGAGGCGACGCCGCCGCACGCGCTGATCACCAACGAAACCCGCGTGGCGACGAAGGGCGAGCTGGAGGGATTCCTCGACCGCCTGGTCGGCGAGCTGGACGCCAGCGGCTTCCTGGATCACGCGAAGAAGCGGGCGGCGATGGTGCGCAACCTGCGCCATTGGTTCCAGCGCGGCGAGGTGACCGAGCAGGAGCTGCGCACCCTGCACGGCGTGGTGACGGAACTCTCGCGCGGCCGCATGCGGCGCGGGCGGCCTGATCCGGGCGGCTGAAACGCCATCGGGACGGACGCGCGGACCGGCTGCCGACAGGCCCAGCGAGTCCTCGCTTGCCACGCTGCCGCCCGCGGAAGGCCGCGCGCCGCTCGCGCCCCATCGCCAGCATCGAGAACTGCGGATGCCGCAGCGTGCCGCCGCCGATCACATGGCGGGTGAAGTAGAAGGACAGGAACTGGTTCAGCACGTCGCGCCGGTTCAGCAGGAAAAGCCCCGCCCCCTCTGCCGCCAGCGCCTCCGACCGCGGCGTCGAGCTGCCAGCCGCGCCACTTGAGCAGCGCCCGCCGCCCCGCCGCATCGGGTGCGGGGAAGCCCCGCCGACGCCGGCGCGAAGAACTCGGGCGCGTACCGCCCGCCGCGCCGCACGCGGCGCAGCGCCAGGTGCACCCAGTCGGCGCGGGGCACCTCGCGCTCCAGCACGTCGGTGTCGAGCTGCTCGAACAGCGGCACCACCACGCCCGGGTGTCGGCGGAGATGCGCCAGGATGGCCGAACTGCCCTCCCGCCCGGCATAGAGGATGATGCCGTGCCGCATCACCCCGCGAGGGTCTGGCGCAGCCATTCCGCCCAGGCCAGCGCCGCGCGGTCCCCGCCGAACCCGGCGACCACCTGCACCCCGAGCGGCAGCCCCTTCGGCCCCACCCCCGCCGGCACCGTCACGCAGGGCAGGTGCAGCAGCGTCCAGAGCGAGTTGAAGGCGGGGTCGCCGGTCCAGCCCAGCCCCTCCGGCGCCTCGCCCGGCGCGCTCGGCGTCAGGATCGCGTCGAAGGGTGCGATGACATCGGCCATCGCGGCCCGCGCCGCGGCGAAGGCGGCGCGCCCGGCCGCCACCTCGGCCGGCGACAATGCCAAGCCCCTGGACAGGTTCTCCCGCAGGATGGGCGAAAGCTGAGCCGCCGCATGGTCCAGCTCCCAGGCCAGGGCCTGGGCCGATTCGCCGAGCATCACCGCCGGATGCGCGCGCAACCCCGCCACCACCGCGTCCGGCAGGGTGAGCGGCGTCACCGTCGCGCCCGCCCGCCCGGCCGCCGCGGCGGCGCGCTCCAGCAGCGCCCGCGTTGCGGCATCCGCCTGGTCCGCGGTGGGGCCGAGGCAGAGCGCGAGGCGTGGCGCGCGGCCCGGCTTCACGGCCGGATCGCCGTAGTCGCCCCCCGTCGCACCCGCCATGAACAGCGCGCAATCGCCGACCGAGCGGGCGATGACGCCGATGGTGTCGAGGCTCTCGCTCATCACCTTCATGCCCGCCCGGTGCAGCGCGCCGAAGGAGGGCTTGAAGCCCACCACCCCGCAATAGGCTGCCGGGCGGATGATGCTGCCCGCCGTCTGGGTGCCTAGGCCGGCCTGGAAGAACCCCGCCGCCGCCCCGGCCGCCGAGCCGGAGGAGGAGCCGCCCGGCGTATGCCCCGGATGGTGTGGGTTGCCCGTCGGGCCAGGATGGCGCGTGGCGAATTCGGTGGTCACGGTCTTGCCGATGACGACCGCCCCTGCCCGCCGCGCCAGCGCCACGCAGGCGGCGTCCGCGCGCGGCCGGTACCCGGCCCAGGCCGCCGAGCCGTACTGCGACGGCATGTCGGCGGTATCCAGCACGTCCTTCACGCCAAGGGCCAAGCCATGCAGGGGGCCGGTCGCACGCCCGGCCCTGGTCGCCGCGTCCGCCGCGGCGGCGGCCCGCCGCACCTGGGCGGGATCGTGCCAGGCGAAGGCGCGCAGCACGGGTTCGCGCGCGGCGATCCGCGCCAGCAGCGCCTCCGTCAAGGCGGCGGCGGTGAGGCTGCCAGCACGCAGGCGGCGGGCGGCTTCGGTGGCGGGCAGGTCGGCAAGGTCGGTCATGCCGCCCAGCTTACCCGCTTTGCAGCCGGCCGGAACCGGGGCGTGCCACCGGCCTGCGGAGGGGGCGCGCGCAGGCTGGCGGCGGGCCCGCCGTGGCGTCACACTGCCGGCATGCCCGATCCTTCTGCCTCGGCGCGCCACGGCAGGGACCCCGTGCGGGTCCGCCAGGCCCCCGACGGGGCGCTGACCTATGCCATCGCCGTCCCGCCCGAGCGCCTGCCGCCGGTGGCCCCGGACCACCTGCTCGCCGCCTGGGACATGGCCCGCCGCGCCGCCGCGCTGGAGCGCTGGGGCCCGCCGCGGCGCCTGCTGTTCCACCGCGGCGCGGAGGCGGCGCCGACCGAGATCGCCATCGCCGACGCCGATGCCGGCTGCTGGGCCGAAGCCGTGGATTCGGAGGTGGGGCTGGACACCCTGCCGGGCCTCGCGCTCTGCCTCCGGCTGCTCGCGCTGATCGAAATCCTGACCCGCGCCCCCTGGCTTGCCGGGCTGTTCGATGTCACACCGGACGGCATCGACCTTCACCCCTCGCTGCTGCGCGCCGCCGCCACCATGCCGCTCGATGCCGGCGCCAGGTTCGACGAGGGCGGGCTGAGGCGGCTCCTGTCCCGACCGCTGCCGCCTGGCGGCGCCCCCCTCCCGAGACCGACCGCATGACCCGCGCCCCCGTGTTCTTCACCCTCCTTGGCGCCGCCGCGCTGTTCGGCGGCTGCGCCCGGACCGAGCCGCCCCGCCTGGCACTCGCCGTGCCACCGCCCGCCTCCGTCGGACTGGCGGCGGCCTCGCCGCCTGCCACGCGAGCCCCGCGGGCGACCCGCGGCGGCCGCG
>JAIEOP010000112.1 GCA_019750465.1 Acetobacteraceae bacterium
TGGGCGCTGGCGCCGGATGGCGGGGTGAACCTGCAACTGGCCGAGGAGGATCCCGCCGTCTGGGCGTGGAACCCGGCGACGGATGAACGGGCGACGGGGCAGAACCCTTCGGTGGTGCTGCCGAACCCAGGTGTCATCGCCGCGCCGGCGACCATCGTGGTCGAGACGCCGCTGGCGGTAAGCTTCACGGCGATCGCTGTGTCCTGGTCGGCGGTGGGCTCCGCCTATCTGGCCGGCTACGAGATCGAGTTCCGGCCGGCCTCCGTGGCGGTCTGGCAGGGCTATGCCGGCGGCTTCGGCGCCACCGCCGTGGCCATCCCCACCGCGGAGCCGACCGCCTTCCGCGTGCGGGCGCAGGCGCGTAGTGGGGCGGTGTCGGGTTGGCGCGAGGCGCTGGTGCCCGCAGCCACGTCGGGCCTGGCCGCGACCGGCATCACCGGCGGCGTGCGCCTGTCCGGTGGCTTTCCCACGGACGCCGTGCGGCTGCAGGTGTTCGAGGCCAGCAGCGCCAGCTTGGGCGCCGCGACCAAACTGGCCAGCGAGCCGACTGCACTGCCCTGGGACCGCGCCGGCCTCACCGCCGGCCAGACCCGCTGGTACTGGCTGCGCAGCGTCTCGGCCGAGGGCAACGTCTCGGCCTTCGCCGGCCCGGTCACCGCCACCGCCCTCTGATCGGAGAACGCCATGCCGGCCCGCATCGACGACCTGCTGGTCCTCAACGCCAATCTGAACAAGACCGACTTCGCGAAGTACCTCCGCGACCGCGAGGCGGTGCTGCCGAACGATTTCGGCGGACTGGGCGATGGCGTGGCGGATGATCGCACCGCCATTCAGGCAGCCTTCGATCGCGCCGGGGCGGACCAGAAGTTCGCGATGATCCCGCCCGGCACCTGGAACGTCTCCGGCACCGTCACCCTGCCGGGCGGGGCGCGCGGGCTGATCATGCAGGGCACCATCCGCTACACCGGCACGGCGCCCACCTCCGTGCTCGTGCTCGGCGACGGCGGCACCATCCGCAACGCCGAGAAGCTCTACAGCGGGCTGAACGTGATCCGGCAGACGCTGTCCGACTGGTCCTCCGAGGCCGACATCGGCATCACCGTGCGCAACGTCGATGCGAGCCAGATCGAGCTGCGCCGCGTCGAGGGGTTCACCATCGGCATGCGCACGCTCGGCGATGGCCGCGGCGTGGAGGACAGCACCTTCACGCTGGGGCGCATCGTCAACAACCGCATCGGCCTCGACATCTGGTGCGCTACCGCCACAGCCTGGAACACCTCCATCCGCTACTACGGTGGCCACTTCGCCCAGGCGACCGGCGTGAACGCCGCGATGGACCGGTTTGGGGTGCGATTCGGGAATGAGGTCGGTGCCTACACCAACCACAACCGCCACGTCTTCGACGCGCCGAACTTCGAACTGCGCCAGGCCGGCAGCAACATCGCCATCCCCTTCCTGAACCAGACCTCCGGCAGCGCCATCATCGCCCGCAATATGCGCATGGAGGCCTGCTCACCGCTGGCGGCGCGGCACACCGCCGGGGCGCAGGATTGCGAGTACGACATCGCCTGGACCAACACCTACCTGGTCGGCATCGACTACACGGCGACCGCGAACCGCTGCGGCAATGCGGTGATCAACCGCCACCGCGCGCCGGCGTCGCGGTTCCAGCGCTTCCTCGCCGGCGTGCCGAACACGCGCGCGGCGGCGTTTCGCCAGTCGGCGACCGAGGTCGGGGTGGAGGGGCTGATCACCATCGCCACCTCGACCACCACCGCGACCTTCATGGCGGATTTCTGCTTCAACGGGCTGACCGACCTGACGCCGACCGACCGGGCGGTGACGCTGGCGGCGAACCGCGGGCTGGGGTGGATGCTCGATACCTTCCAGGCGAAGGAGTTCGCGCTGGCGCATTGGCTGACGAGCGGAGCCGCGGGCGGGCGGCTCTTCGTGCGCGTGTTCGATGGCGCGGGGAACGTCCGCGAGGACATTGCGGGCGACGTGCTGGCCTCCATCACCACGATGCAGTGGAACGGCCCGGCGAAGGGGTGGAACGCCGGGGCGCCGATGGATGATGCCAATTTCAATCGCCGACAGACGATCCGCGTCGGCGCGTCCGTGGCGTATGCGCAGGTGGGTGTCATCGGCTTCGACGGGCCGATCGACCTGCAGGCACTGCGGCTCTACGGGCTGCCGGAGGCTGCGCCTGCCGTGCTGAATGGCACGCCGCTGCTGACCGGCGCGCTGTTCGGCTCAGGGCGGCGGGAATTTGCCGCGGAGGTGTCCTGGGATCTGCCGAGCCTGGCGCCGGGGGCGACATCGCTGATCGATGTCACGGTGAACGGCGCACGTGCTGGCGACCTGGCAGAGGCGTCTCTGGTTTCCTCGACGCGGTTCATCGAACTCGACGCGGCGGTGTGGTCGAACAACACCGTGCGGGTCATGGCGCGGAACATCTCGGCGGCTACTTTCGATCTGGCGGCGGTGACGCTGTCGGTGGGGGTGGCGAAGCGTCGGGTGCCGTGATCGGGCTATCTGCTCAGCCAGCGCACGCTGGACTCCTGTGGAGCAGCAGATGGAACTGCCGACTTAAACCGCCGCCCCCTGCGGCCAGACTTGTCCCGGCCTTGCGGCGATGAATCGCGCCGAATCCACACCTTCGTCGGCCAGCGCCGCACCGAGGTCAGCGAGTGGTTGCTCGACACCCTCGTCGGTGAGCCGGAAGGTTCCCCAATGAAAACCTAGTGCCTGCCGCGCCCCCAGCAAGCCAAAGCCACGCACCGCATCGGCCGGGTTCATGTGCTGGTCCGCCATGAACCATCGGGGCTCATAAGCCCCGATCGGCAGCAGTGCGAGGCCAAGCGGCCCATGGCGCTCCGCGACGCGGCGGAACGGGCGCCCCTCGTCAAACCCCGTATCGCCCGCGAAGAAGACGCCGTCGCCCAGGCCGCGCAGAACGAAGCCGCACCAGAGCGCGCGGTTGCGGTCCATGATCCCGCGCGCCGTCCAGTGATGCACTTGCTCCAGCACCGCCTCGACCCCATTGCCAAGTGGCACCGCATCGCCCCAATCGGCGGTCGTGACGTCGACGTCCGCATCCTGCCCGCAGATTGTCGCCGTATGGCCGAGCGGCGCGATGATGCGCGGCCTGTCGCGCCGCCAAAGCCGCGTGAGCGTCTCGACGTCAAGGTGATCATAGTGGCCGTGCGAGACCAGGACGACATCGATCGGCGGCAGGTCGTCGAAGGCGATCCCCGGCGGATTGACGCGTCGCGGGCCCACGAAGGAAAAAGGGCTGACGCGCTCCGACCAAACAGGATCCGTCAGGATGTTCAGGCCGGCGCCCTGCAGCAGAAAGGTGGCGTGGCCAACGAAGCTCACTCGGAGTGCATGGCCGGTGACGCGCTGCTGCGGCCGATCCGGCGAAAAGGGACTCGGAAAGGCATCGGGCCAGTCGTCATTCCCTCTGCCAGCCTGCCATCGCGCGACGTCAAGGAGGCTGCGCGGTGCCGCACCGCCCGGATTGAAGAAGCGCGCTCCGTCGAAATGGTCGCTCACCGGCCCGACCTGCGTGCCGCGGGAGCCGCCCATGCAGCCGGCAAGCCAGGGCAGCGAGGCGAGCACGGGGAAGGCGCCGGCAAGCGCCAGCAATCGGCGCCTATTCAAGGAAACTCGCCTTTGCGCCGCCCGGCGCGATGGCGGTCCCCATGAGTTCGAGAGGGGGCATCGTTATCTCCTCATTGGTGCCGAAACGCCGCCCCGAGGCCGGTTCAAGTCTGACCCTCGCATTCGGGGACGCCGTCGAGCCTGGGAAGCCAGGGCAACCGGCGCTTCGTCCAGATCTGACGTTTCGGTCGCCCCAAATCCACGCGCTGATTGAGTGCGCCGAGCCGCAGCGTGTAGATGGGCGGGTTCTCGACCGCGCAAGAGTAGATGGGCGAGCCGCAGGTCCCACAGAAGGCGTGCAAACGCCTGGCGCCGCTGGTCCCCATCTTGACGTACTGGCGCGGGGTTCCCGTGCGGATGCGGAAGGCCTCCGCGCGGGCGCCGACATTGGCGCGGAAGGCAGATCCGCTCAGCCTTTGGCAGTCGAGGCAGTGACAGATGGCGATATCGTCACGCTCGACCTCCGCCTCGTAGGTGATCTCGCCACAGTGGCACTGGCCATCGACCTTCATGTCGTCTGCCCTTTCGCTGCGTCTGGCCAGCCTAGTTGCGACGGCTCTCGAAGACACCCTTCAAGACCGGCACAGCCGAGAAGGCATTGGGCCAGCCGGCGTAGAAGGCGAGGTGCGTGACCACCTCGGCGGCCTGGGGGCGGGTCAGGCCGTTGTCCATCGCCCTGTTCAGGTGGAAGGGAACCTGCGCGACCTGCCCCGAGGCGATCAGGGCGGTGACGGTGACCAGGCTCCGGTCGCGCGGCGCGAGGCCCGGCCGCAACCACAGGTCACGAAACAGCACGTCGGTGGTGAACTGTTCGAGGCCGGGGACCACCGGGCCCACATCCTGCGCGACGCGTGCCGCGCGTTGCGCCTCCATGGCTTCGTCCAGCGGGAGAAGCGTGGGCGAGGCCGGGGGCAGTTGATCGGCGCCGATGCCGCGTCGGGCGAAGATGTCCCGCATGGCCGCAATCGCCGGCAGGGCGTTGCCCCAGCCGGAATAGAGAGCGAGATGCGTGATGATCTCGGACAGCTCGCCCGGCCGGACCCCGTTGTCCAGCGCCAGGTTGAGGTGATGCGGCATCTCGGCCGTCTGGTTGCGGGCGATCAGGGCTGCCACCGTCACGACGCTGCGGTCGCGCGGCGAGAGGTCCGGGCGCTGCCACAGATTGCCCTGGAGAACGTCCTGCCGGTATCTCTCAAGGCCCGGCGCGACCTGGCGAAGCGCGTCCTGCCCGGCCTCCGCCTCGGTGCCTGCCCGCTGTGCATGCGCAGCTGCGCCTGCAAGCGAGAGCGACAGGCATGTCGCGGCGACGATCCCGGCACAGGCGCGCTGGAAGGCGAATGTCATGGTAGGTCTCCCGGATCTATGACGTGGCAAGGCAGGCGGTTGCCGTCAGCTGCGGTACTGCTCGTCGGTGACATGCTCCATCCAATCGACAGCCCTGCCGTCGAGCTGCTCCTGCAGCGCCGTATGGGTCATGCTCGTGGTCGCGGTGGCGCCGTGCCAGTGCTTGAGGCCGGGCGGGATCCAGACGACGTCACCCTGCCGGATGGGTTGCTTCGGGCTGCCCCATAGCTGGACCCATCCGGACCCCGCAGTCACGATGAGGACCTGGCCGAGCGGGTGCGTGTGCCATGCCGCGCGCGCGCCGGGTTCGAAGGTCACGCTGCCACCAGATGTGCGGGCCGGTGCGTTCGCGGAAAACAGCGGCTGAATTCGCGTGGAACCGGTGAAAAATTCTGCGGAACCCTGCGTGACTGGTCGTGCGCCGGCCGGGGTGACGGTGATTTCGCCGGACGCTGTCTGAGCAGCCGGCGAAGTCGTCGGGACGAGCGATGCGATGATCAGGCCTGCGCCTGCAACGACCGTGTCACGCCGACCGGATGTGTTTACCTGAATCTTTCGGGCATTGTGCTGTTCGTGCATGCGATACTCCAGTCATTGGAATTGCGTCGGCTTCAGACAGACCCGAAGCGAGTCTTCGACAGGGGCAGGCTGCGAATGCGCTGCCCGGTGAGGGTTGCGACGGCATTGACCACGGCCGGCGGTACGCCGGGCAGGCCGGGTTCGCCGATGCCGCCCATCGGTGCACCACTCTCGATGATGCGGACATGCACGCGCGGCATTCGATCCGGTGGCAGGATGCGATAGCCGTCGAAGTTGCGGGCCTGCGGCGTGCCGCCTTCGTACACGACCTCCTCGAGCAGTGCCGAGGACAGGCCAAGTGCGACAGCAGATTGCACCTGCGCCTCGATGATGGCCGGGTTGACGATGCTGCCCGGGTCGATCGCCACCCAGACATCGTGCACCATCACTTCGCCGTCGCGGATCGAGACCTCGGCGATGGTCGCCACCTCGCTGCCGAAGGGCGAGGCCATGGCGACACCGCGGGCACGCCGGGTCCCGTCGGCGGCCTCGAAGGGACCGCGCCGCCAGCCACCCGAAAGATGTCCCACCGCCTCCAGCAGCGTGCGGTGACGCGGGCTTTCAGCAAGCAGGCGCAGCCGCAGGGCGAAGGGATCCTGGCCCCCGGCATCCGCCATCTCGTCGAAGAACGTCTCGTAGAAGAAGTCGTTCATCGAATGCCCGACCGAACGCCAGAAGCCGATCATCACGGGGTTTGGCTGCGGCACATGCGCAACGTGGCGATGCGGGATGGCGTAGGGCTTGCCGGCGATGCCCTCCACCGCCGAAGGATCGGCCCTGTCTGGCTGCCGTCCAAACCAGCGCCCGACCGGACCCTCCCCCACGGCCTCCGCATGCAAGGCGATGGGCAGGCCCTGTGGATCAAGTCCGGCACGGAAGCGCGCGAGGCCCATCGGGCGCAGCGCGTCGCGCAGGAATTCCTCCTCCCGGCTCCAGATCAGCTTGACCGGCCGCCCCACCGCCTTGGCAAGCAGGATGGCCTGCGGAAAGGGGTTTGCGCTTTCGTAAAGGAAATGCCGACCGAAGAAGCCGCCGAGCATTGGCGAATGGATACGCACCTTCTCCGGTTCGATCCCCGCAACCGTAGCAGCGGCACGCTGGAACATCTCCGGCGCCTGGTTCGGCAGCCACAGATCGAGCGTGCCATCCGCATTCCAGCGCGCGATTGCCGAGGGAGGTTCGAGCTGTCCATGCGCGAGATGAGGCGCGTCATAGGTCGCCTCGATCACTCGCACCGCGTTGCGCAGGGCCGTCGCGGAATCGCCCTGTGATTCGGCGGCAATACCGGGACCGGGTGCGGCAGTCAGCGTGGCGCGCAGGCCGGCCGAGGAGAAGTCCCCCGGCATGGCATTGCGCGCGTCGGGCGCCGCCTCCGTCCAATCCACCTGCAGCGTCTCGACCGCGCGGCGCGCCCGCCACCAGCGATCGGCCACAACCGCCATGGCACCGGGTAGCCGATGAATGGAGTGCACGCCGGGCATGGCACGCACCTCCGCCTCATTGGCCACCGCGCCTGGCTCCATGCCAAGGCGCGGGGCGTGCTGCACGGCAGCCTGCAACATCCCCTCGGCCGTCAGATCGATGGCATAGAGGGCCTTGCCGGTGGATTTGGCGCGCACGTCGAGCCGCGCGACTGGCTTGCCGATCCAACGGAACGCGCTCTCCGCCCGAAGTGGAACGCCTTCGGGCGCGGGCATGGCGGCGGCGTCCGCGGCCAGCGCACCGTAGGCCAGGCTGCGACCCGATGCGGCATGGATGACGCGACCGGGTTCGGTCGCGAGGCTGTCCAGCGGCACGTCAAGACGCGCGGCGGCCGCTTGCAGCAGCATCCGGCGCGCGGTGGCGCCGAGGCCTCGCATCGCAGCGTAGCTTGACCGGACCGAAAAGCTGCCACCGGTGAAGCGCATGCCGTTCACCATCAGGTAGTCCGCGCCGGGCGGGGCACATTCGACCGTGAAAGCGGTAGGATCGACGTCCAGTTCCTCGCCCACGATCTGTGCAAAGGCGGTGGTGACACCCTGGCCGCCTTCGACGAAGGGGCTGCGCAACAGCACGCTGCCGTCGGGGCGGATCTCCAAGAAGGCCGGCACGCGCGTGCCGGGCCTGACAGACGGCGCCGCGGCACCCTGGGCGCGGGGTGCGCTGCGTGGCAGCGCCACGCCTAGCACCAGCGCGCCGAGCGAGGCGCCAAGCACCGAGCGGCGGGAAAGGTTGGTGGGCCGATCCTGCGGGTGCCGCTCGGGCCGGATAGGGGCGTTCAGGATGCCGTCCATGGTCTTCTCCTCCTCAGCCCTGGGCGGCTTGTCGCACGGCGGCAGAAATCGCGTTGTAGGTGCCGCAGCGGCAGAGGTTGGTCATCGCGCCAGCGATATCCTCCTCGCTGGGCTGCGGGGTCTGCGTCAGCAGCGCGGTCGCGGCCATCACCTGGCCGGACTGGCAGTAGCCGCATTGCGGCACCTGGTTTGCGACCCAGGCGGCGATGACCTTCCGGCCCACCGCATCCGCCTCGATGGCCTCGATCGTGGTGATGCTTTGCCCGGCGACGGCATCGATGGGCGTGACGCAGGACCTCGTCGCCTGGCCGTCAACCAGGACGGTGCAGGCGCCGCATTGGGCCACGCCACAGCCATACTTCGTGCCGGTCAGCCCCAGATCGTCTCGAAGCACCCAGAGCAGAGGCGTATCGGCCTCGCTGTCGACCTGGCGCGTGACGCCATTGATGAGAAGGTCCATCCTGATTCTCCTTGTTGGCGTCGCGCTAGAAGGCGCGCCCGGGTTGGCGCCCGAAGGCGCGCCCTGGGTTGTCCGATTGGGCTCAGGCGAGATGCCGGTTGAAGAACGCCGTCAGCTTGTCGAACGGGATCAGGTTCACCCGGTCATACAGGTCCACATGCCCGGCGCCGGCGACATAGTGCAGCTCCTTCGGCTCCGCCGCGCGCCGGTAGGCGTCCTCGCTGAATTCGCGGGAATGCGCCTGATCGCCGGTGATGAACAGCATCGGCCGCGGCGATATCGTCTCGATGTCGTTGAACGGGTAAAAGTTCATGAACTTGACGTTGCTGGTCAGCGTCGGATGCGTCGTGGTCATGCGCGTGGCACCGGCCGGCGTGAATTCGCCGCGCGGCGTACGGTAGAAATCGTAGAACTCCCGCTGGATGGGGTGCGTGTCGGCCGTCAGCTCGTGGACCGTGCCGCCGGTGAGCTGGATCGCTCCACCAGCGAACTCCGCATAGCGCTGCTCGGCCGCTTGCGCGATGATCTGCTTGCGCTGCTCGACCGTCTGGCTGTGGTTGAGCGCATTGCGGTTCGCAGCACCCATGTCGTACATGCTGACGGTGGCGATGGCGCGCATGCGCGGGTCGATCTTGGCTGCGCTGATCACGAAGCTGCCGCTGCCGCAGACGCCGATCGCGCCGATGCGGTCGCGGTTGACGAAGGGCTGAGTGCCGAGGAAATCCACGCCGGCGCTGAACGCTTCGGCGTAGACATCGGGCGAGACAAGGTTGCGCGCCTGGCCTTCGCTCTCGCCCCAGAATGGCAGGTCGATGGACATCGCGACGAAGCCCTGCTCCGCCATCTTCGTGGCGTAGAGATTGGCGCTCTGTTCCTTCACCGCACCCATGGGATGCCCCACGATGATCGCCGGTGTTCGCGCGCTGCGGTCGAGGCCGCGGGGCGTGAACAGATTGCCCGCGACGTTCATCTGGTACTGGTTCTTGAAGGTGACCTTCTGCGAGTCCACCCGATCACTGGTGTAGAAATTGGCGGCGCCGTTGGACATGTCTTGAGCCTTTGCAGAGGAGATGTGGCGGAAGGCCAGGGCCGCGAAGGCAGGCGGCGGCTGGTGCCGGGTTGCACACCGCCGGACTCCTTTCGTTCGGTTTGCCGCAGGCGGCGCGGCGCAAGGTGGCCGGCGCAATCAGCGGACCGATCAGCGCCACGCCTTGTCAGTCAGATCATTTGAATATCGCGACGCGCCGCGGGCTTGGCGGACGCGGGTCGCGCCGGTTGGCAGCAGCGCGCCCTTGGCACAGGCACCGATGGACGCCCTGCCAGCCACCCGGCGTGCAGCCGGCGCCCAGCATGGCCAGGGCCGCCGCGGCGCACAGGGTGCGGGGTCTCACGCCGGGTCGATCGGTGCGGGGGGCGTGCCGCCGGCCTCGATGGCCTCGCCGGCGACCAGCAGCACGTCCTCCCGGTAGCGCGGCCCGACGAGCTGCACGCCGACCGGCACCGTGCCGACCAGGCCGGTGGAGACCGTCAGCCCCGGCAGACCCAGCAGCGGCAGCCCCACCTGCGGCAGCTGCGCCGCCATGATGCGCCCGAACGCCTCGAAGCTCTCGGCATCCGAATTGTCGCGGAAGGGCAGCTCGCCCGAGGCCGGCATGAGCACGACGGGGAAGCGCTCGAGGAACAGCGTCCACTCGCGCAGCAGGGTGGCGCGGCGGGTGAGCGCGTCCTGGAAGGTGAAGAGGTCGGGCTCGGGGCAGAGCCGCTCCATGTAGGAATAGACCGCATTGGCGTCCGGGTCGTTCTCGCGCGCGATGGCGGCGTTCAGGCCGCGCCGCGTCTCGGCCAGCCAGAGCAGCGCCTGCAGCCGCGCGGGTTCGGCAAGCGGCGGGGTATTCTCCACCTCCTCGACCACCCATCCGGCGCGCTCCAGCCGGCGGGCGGCGTCGCGCAGCGCCTCGGCCACCGCGGGCTGCACCGGCATGCCCTCGGGTGCGACGCAGAGCGCGGCGCGGCGCGGCAGGGGCGGGCCGACGAGCGGCGCCGGCGTCCACCACGGGTCGCGCGCGTCCGGCTGCGCCATGGCGGCAAGGCCGAGGCGGAGGTCGCCGATGGTCCGCGCAATCGGGCCGGAGACCGCCATGAGCTGCGCGCCGATCGCCCTCTCGGGGCCGGAGGGATTCCAGGCGGCGATGCGGCCGATGGTCGGGCGCAGGCCGTGGACACCGCACGCATAGGCCGGGTAGCGGATGGAGCCGCCGATATCCGTGCCATGCGCGATCGCGCCGATGCCGGCCGTCACCGCCGCCGCGGCGCCGCCCGAGGAGCCGCCCGGGGTGATCGACGGATCGCGCGGGTTGCGGGTGTGGCCGTGCAGCGAATTGCGCGTGAACCAGCGCAGCGAGAAGGCCGGCGTGTTGGTCCGCCCGATGATGACGGCGCCGGCGCGCCTCAGGTTCGCGACGACCGGGCTGTCCTGCTCCGCGACCAGGTCCTGCTGGATGCGCAGCCCGTTGGTGGTCGCGTGGCCCTTCTGGTCGATGTTGACCTTCACGGTCACCGGCACGCCGGCGAGCGGGCCGGGATCGATCCCCTGGGCCAGCGCGGCGTCCACCGCGGCGGCGGCGGCCAGCGCCGCTTCGGGGAACTCGGCGATTACGGCGTTGATGCGCGGGTTCACCGCGGCCAGGCGCACCAGGGCGGCGCGCGTCGCCTCCATGGCACTGATCCCGCGGGCCCGGATGTGGCTGGCAAGGGCCGTGGCGTTGAGGCTCCAGAGCGGGGCGGCAGGGGTCATGGCGGGCTCCGGACTCACGGGAGATCAGGGCGCCATGGTCCGGGCGGGGCGTCTCAAGGTCAAGACTTGCAATTTCTCGTGAAAGGCGCAGATTTCCGATACGAGAGGCGTGAATTGGGGCAAGGAATGCCTGGTGCCGGCCCATGATCGAGTCCTGGACGGATCACGCGCGGAGACGCGTCGTCCTGGCTTTGACGGGCGACGTCTCCGGCCCTGACTACGTGGCTTGGCTGATGGACGCGCTGACGGCCGAACCGGTGCTCGGCGGCTACGACTTCATCTACGACCTGCTGGCCTATGAGGGGCGGATCAGCCACGACGACATCGCGGCCCTCGCCCCACGCTATGCCGCGCAGGTGGGCGAGGCCGACCGCGGCGCGATGACCGTGCTGGTCACCACGGACGAGGGCTTCCGCTTCTGGGCGGAACTGTTCGCCGTGCAGTTCCCGAACCGCGCCTGGCGCGTGGTGCCGGGACTGGCGGACGCGGAGGCGGTGCTGGCGGCCCCCCGGGGCTGACGCCCTACCCCGGCAGTCCCAGCACGTTCTTCGAGAGGATGTTGCGCTGGATCTCGTTGGATCCGCCGTAGATCGTCGCGGGACGCGCCTGGATGTAGAGGCCGCCGATGTTCAGGTCGCGGTTGCCCTCCATCGGCTCCAGCAGCCCGCCATTCTCGCCGCCGATGTCCAGCATGGTGTCGGTGATCTTCTGGAACAGCTCGGTCTGGATGACCTTCAGCATCGAGACGTCGGGGCCGAGGGATTCGCCACGCCGCAGCTTCGCCACATGCGTGCCGAACAGCGCCTTCAGATCCTCCAGCTCCAGGCGGAGCCGGGCGTAGCTGTCCCGGAAGGCCGGATCGTCGGAGACGCCCATGCGCTCCGCCAGCAGCTTCAGGCGGGAGAGCGCATAGGCGGACTGGCGCGGCGCGCCGATGAAGATGCGCTCGAACCCCAGCAGCGCCTTGGCCATGTCCCAGCCCCTGTTGAGCTGCCCGACCAGGTTCTCCCGCGGCACGCGCACATTGTCGAAGAACACCTCGCAGAACTCGTCATGCATCTCGAGGTTGATGATCGGGCGGACGGTGATGCCGGGCGTGGCCATGTCCACCAGCAGGAAACTGATCCCTTCCTGCTTCTTCGCCTCCCTGTCGGTCCGGACAAGAAGAAAAATCCAGTTGGCGTCCATCGCCAGCGTGGTCCAGATCTTCTGGCCGTTCACCACGTAGTGGTCGCCGTCCGGCACGGCTTCCGTGCGCAGCGCGGCGAGGTCGGAGCCGGCATTGGGCTCGGAGTAGCCCTGGCACCAGACATGCTCGCCCGTCAGGATTTTCGGCAGGAAGTGCCGCTTCTGCGCCTCCGTGCCGAACTGGATGACCAGCGGGCCGAGCATGACGATGCCGTGGTCGTTGGTGCGGGCGACGCCGTGCCGCTCGTATTCCTCGGAGAGGATGATCTGCTTGACCGGGGAGAGGCCGAGGCCGCCATGCTCCCTGGGCCAGCCGGGGCACAGCCAGCCCTCGCGCGCGAGGATGTGGTACCACTCCTTGTTCTCGGACCAGTGCAGGCGCTTCGGCGGGTTGCGCAGGTGCTCCGGGTAGTGGGCGTGCAGGAAGGCGCGCACCACCTGGCGGAAGTGCTCGTCGTCCAGGCCGTCCAGCTCGGCGGGCGGCGGGATGCGGATGGCGTCCATGGGCGTCAGCCCTCCCCGGAATGCAGCGGTGCCGTCAAGGTCTCGCGCGCCTCGGCCAGGCGCAGCGCATCGAGGCAGCTCATTCATCCACCTCCGGCGCAGCCGCCATGAACCGCCTGCGGTGCAGCGCCGCGCCGCCGAACTGGCCGCTCACCACCATCGCCTTCCGCAGGTAGAGGCCGACATCGTACTGGTCGGTGTAGCCGATGCCGCCATGCAGCTGGATGCACCCGCGCGTGACCAGCATGGACGCCTCGGTGGCGCGTACCTTGGCCCGCGACACGGCGGCGCGCCGCGCATCGCCGGCCGCCCCCGCATCCAGCGCCGCCGCCGCGCTCTCCACGCTGGCCCGCGTCAGCGCGATCTGCATCGCCAGGTCCGCGGCGCGGTGCTGCAGCGCCTGGAAGGTGCCGATGATCTTGCCGAATTGCTGGCGCGTCTTCAGGTAGTCCAGCGTCATGGCGAAGGCGCGCTCCATGCCGCCGAGCAGAGTGGCGGCGGTCGCCAGCGCGGCATCGTCCAGCAGCCCGGGCAGCACCGCGCCGACGTCGTCGGCAATGCGCGTGGCGCCGGACAGCGCGGGGCGCAGCGTGCCGAAGCTGCCGCCATCCTGCGTGCGCTCGAGGACGAGGTCCGCGCCGGCGGCGGGCTGGGCGTAGAGGGCGATGCCGCCGCCCTCGCGCACCGGCACCAGGAAGGCCTCGGCGCCGCCGGCCATGGGCAGGAAGCGCCGCGCGCCATCGGGCGAGGCGGGCGCGTCCAGCGTGTCGGCGCGCTCCTGCCAGGCCGTGAGCACCAGCGCGTCACCCGACAGGACGCGCGCCAGCAGCGCCCGTTCTCCCGCGGCGGCGAGCAGCGCGGCCGACAGCGCCGCGTGGATCAGCGGTTCCGGCACCAGCCCGGCACCGAGTTGTTCGGCCAGCGCGCACATCTCGCCCATGCCGAGGCCGGCGCCGCCGGCCTCCTCCGGCACGCGCAGCCCGATCCAGCCCAGCTCGCCGATCCCGCGCAGCACGGCCGGGTCGTAGCCCGGGCCGGTGAAGCGCAGGTCGCGCACCCGCCTGAGGTCGCCGCCCGGCGGCGCCACGGCCGCGGCGCTGTCGCGGATCATGCGGATCGATTCGAGGCGATCGGCGTCGTCCGGCGCTGCGGCACTCATGCGGCACGGTTCCTCTGTGGCATGCCAGGGTAGCCCAGGCGCTGCGCCGGTCCAGGCCCCCTGGCGGGCGCCGTCAATCCAGCGGCACCACCGCGTCGCCGGGCCGGATCACGCCGCCGCGCTCGATGGAGCAGTTCAGGCCGGAGCGGTTGTAGAGCGGCAGGAAGACCGGCTTCGCGAGCAGCTTCTCCAGGTACTTGCACGGGAAGTTCAGCCGCCCGCCGCGCAGGATCACGGTCTCGCCCACCGCGAAGCGACGGCCGACCAGGTGGTTCAGCGGCACGCCGCGCACGGTGAGGTTGCGCCGGTGCTCCTCGGGCCGCAGCACGACCGGGCCGCCCTGCAGCGGCGGGTCGTTGCGGGCCAGCGCGTCCAGCACCTCCTGCTCGATGAGCGAGACCTCCCGCACCTCGAGCCTTGGCGAGTAGGTGCCGGTGCCGAGGAAGTATCGGTCGCCCTCGATGCCGCGGCCCGGCACGCAGAGCGCCTCCGCCAGTGCCCGCATGGTGGCGGAGGCGGTGGCGGCGACGTGGACGTGCAGCAGCGCGCCGCGCCAGCCGGTGGCGCCGCCCGCCTGGGCGCGCGCGGCGCGGCCCTGCGGGTGCTCGAAGGCCTCCACCATCCGGGGCGGGGTGTCGTCCATCGCCGATCGTCCTCCGTCAGCCGCCATAGGCCTCGGCCAGCGTCACCACCGCCGTCGCGCCGGCATCCACCGGCACGATCGCCCCCGTCATCCAGCGCGAGTTGCCGCCGCACAGGAACGCCACCGCCGCGCCGACGTCCCAGCCGCTGCCCTCCACCCGCAGGATGGAACGGTTCCTGCGCGCTTCCCGCCGCTCCGGCGTCATGCCGCCCTGCTGCACCATGGGCGTATAGACCATGCCGGGGCAGACGCAGTTCACCCGGATGCGGTCTCCTGCGTGGTGCACCGCCATGGCGCGGGTCATGTTCACCACCGCGCCCTTGCTGGTGGGGTAGAGCAGGTGCGGGTGCCCACCCTTCAACCCGGCCACCGAGGCGATGTTCACGATGGCGCCGCCGCCGGACGCCCGCATGGCCGGCACGGCATATTTTGCCATCAGCATCATGGATGTCACGTTCACCAGCAGGCCGTGGTTCCATTCCTCGAGGTCGGCGTGCTCGGCATCGCCCCGGGCGCCGCCAATGCCGACGTTGTTCACCAGCGCATCCAGCCGTCCCCAGCGCTCGACACCCGCGGTGACGATGCGGGCGCAGTCCTCCGGCTTGGTCACGTCGGCGGCGACGATGATGCTCTCCGCGCCGCCCTCCTCGGCGATCATCCGTCGCGTCTCCTCCGCCCAGTCGGGCACTGCGTCGGCCAGCACCACATGCGTGCCGGCACGGGCCAGCAGGATCGCGGCGGCGCGGCCATTGCCCACGCCCTCCCCGGGGCGGGAGCCGGCGCCGGTGACGATGGCGACCTTGCCGGCCAGGTCCTCGGCGATCGGGATGGTCATGCGGGCTCCTCCTCCGGCGGTTCGTTCAGGAAATCGAGCGCGGCGCGCAGCACCGGCTCGGGCAGGGTGTGGCCGCCGTCGAACTCCACGGTGCGCACGGCCCAGCCACCCTCGAGCAGCCGCTTCACCAGCCGCCGCGTGCCGTGGTCGATGTTCAGCACCTCGTCCAGCACGCCGTGGCTGACGAAGAACGCGGCCTTGCCCACGATGCAGGTCGGCGCGGCGAAGCCCGGGGAGAAGATCAGCGCATGGCTGAACAGGTCGCCGTTCATCAGTGCCAGCGAGAAGGCGTAGGAGGCGCCGTCCGAGAAGCCGGCGATGGCCAGCCGCCGCGGGTCCACCGGCCAGGCGGCAAAGACCCCGGCGAGGGCGGCGTCGATGCGGGCGATGTCGGGGCCGTAGCCGCCCTCTTCGATGATGTCCCAGGTGGCGCCGGCGCTTTCCGGCAGCACCACCAGCGCGTCCTCGGCGATCGGCAGCAGGCGGCGCAGGCTGCGCTCGGCGCTGCTGCCGGCGCCGTGCAGCATGACGATCAGCGGCAGCGGGCGGCCGGCCAGGGCCGGATTGTCCGGCACGCGGATCAGCCCATCCCGGCCCCCGCCCATGCCCAGCGGATACAGGCCCGGCGGCAGCGGCAGGGCCACGGGGCGGATGGGCGCCGCCGGGGACCGGGCGCGCAGCCGGCCCGGGGGCTCAGGTCCACCCTCCGCCATCGCCATGCTCCGTCCTCCCGTCCGCCGCCGTGGCGACGTTGCGCGACGGCGCGGCGGATCGCAAGGAAGGCGGGCGGCGTCAGCGGATCACGTCGCGCAGCACCGGCGGCACGGCCGTTTCCGGAAGCTCGATCCGCCGGGTCGAGCCATCCTTGAAGGTGATCGTGACGCCGTAGCTGAAACGGTCGGCGCCCGGCGCCGGCGGCGGCACCGGTCCATCCAGCAGCGCCTCGATGGCGGCGCGCTGCTCGCCGCTCAGCGTGCCGCCATCGGTCCGCGTCGTCCGCCGGATCCCGGCGAAGCCGCCGGAGCGCACCACCTCGACGCCGGCGACCTCGGCCATCGGCGCCGTGTCAGCGCGTGGGGCGCGGGGCGGCCGGCTTGCCTCCCCGTGCGGCGCCGCGCTTCGCCGCGGTCGGCAGGTGGGCTGTCTTCACGGTACCGGCGGCGCGTTGCGCGGGCTTGCCCATGCTGCGTTTTGCCGGCCCGGCGGCCTTGCCCATGGTGCGCTTCGCCGCCTTGGCGACCTTGCCCATGGCGCGCTTCGCAGGCTTGGCGACCTTGGCGGCGGCGCGCTTCGCCGGCTTGGCGGCCCTGCCGCCGGCGGGCTTCGCCGCCTTGGCGCGCCGGCCGGTCGTTGCAGCGGGGCGGGCCGGCGCGCCGGCAGGGCTGCCCGCCGCGACGCGTGCCCCTGCGGGAACACGTACGCCAGCCTCCTGCCAGGCGGCCCGCACCACCGAGGCGGCCCGCGTACCGGCGATCGTGCCGGCGGCGGCGATGGTGGCGCGCGCGGCGTCGGCGAAGCTTGCGCGCGCGTTCAGCATGGTGGTGAAGGCGGACCACCAGACCTGCCCCGCGGTGCCCCAGGCCTGGCCGCCGAACTCGGTGGCGACGCGCCAGAACACGCGATTCGGGATGCCGGAGTTGATGTGCACCCCGCCCTGGTCCTCGGTCCCGTGGTAGAGGTCGCGCATGTGCGCGGGCTGCGGGTCCTTGCCGATCAGCGGGTCGTCATAGGCGGTGCCGGGGGCGCTCATCGAGCGCAGGGCGTTGCCGTTGATGCCGGGGACGAGAAGGCCGGCGCCGATCAGCCAGTCGGCGTCCTTCGCATCCTGGCCGAGGTGCCACTGCTTCACCAGGCAGCCGATGACGTCGGAGAAGTGCTCGTTCAGCGCGCCAGGCTGCTCGAAGTACACGAGATTCGAGGTGAATTGGGTGATGCCATGGGCGAACTCGTGGGCGATGACGTCGAGGCAGAGGGTGAAGCGCTGGAACACCTGCCCGTCGCCGTCGCCATAGACCATCTGGCCGCCATCCCAGAAGGCGTTGTCGTAGTCGCGGTCGAAATGGACCGTCGAGGCCAGCGCCATGCCACGGCCGTCCAGGGAGCGCCGGCGGAACACCTGGCGCAGGAAGTCGCGGGTGATGCCGGCGTAGTCGTGCGCCTCGTCCACCGCCGGGTCGCCCGAGGCGCCGTCGGCCTCGCCACGCACGAGGCGACCGGGCAGGCGCGTGCGGTGGTCGGCGTCGTAGGTGCTGCGCGCGCCCGACATCCGCCGGCCCAGCAGGGCCGCCTCGACGGGCACGGCCGGCGCGCCGAGCGCCATGGCGCGCATGCGGGCCGTGCGCAGCTGTCGCGTCATGTCGAGCGTGCGGGACGCCGCTTCGCGCTCCGCGGGCCCGCCCGCCTCCGCGAGGCGCCGCAGGATGTGCGGCGGTGCGATCGTGCAGAAGGGGCAGGCGTGGAAGAGTCGGGTCATCGGATCCTCCCCAATGTCGGTCGCCGGCACCGGCAAGGTTGCGCTTCCGGACGCCGCGGCCGCAAGGGTCTTCATCACGCATCCGGATGAGGCACCGCGCCGGGCCGCCGCGCGTCAGCCCGCGGCAGTCCCGGTCCGGTCGCCGCGCAGCGCCGCCACCTCGGCGCGCAGCGCGCGGATCTCCGCCAGCAGCACCTGCGCGTCGAGATGCGCCTCCGACCGCGCCGCGTCGGTCGCCGCCTGGGCCGCGGCGGCGTCGGCGCTCTCGCGGCTCTCGCGCAGCGACTGGATGCTCTCGACGATGACGCCGATGAACAGGTTGAGCACCACGAAGGTGGCGATCAGGATGAAGGGCAGGAAGAACAGCAGCGCCCAGGGGTGCTGCTCCATCGCCGGCTTCACGATGTTCGCCCAGTCGTCCAGCGTCATGAGCTGGAACAGGGTGAACAGGCTGGCGCCGAGCGTGCCGAAATGCTCCTCCATGCCCGCGCCGAACAGCTTCGTCGCCATCACCGCGAAGACGTAGAAGATCAGCCCCATCAGCAGCACGATGCTGCCCATTCCCGGCAGCGCCGCCAGCATCGCCTCCACCACGGTGCGCAGGCTGGGCACCACGCTGATCAGCCGCAGCACGCGCAGCACGCGCAGCGCCCGCAGCACGGCGAGCGGGCCGGCGGCCGGCATCCAGGCGATGCCCACCACCACCAGGTCGAAGACGCCCCAGGGATCGCGGAAGAAGCGGCCGCGGAAGGCGTACATGCGCAAGCCCAGCTCGGCGGTGAACAGCCAGAGCATCGCCAGGTCGGCGGCCCTGAGCAGCCCGCCCCAGCCCGCCATCACGGCGCCCCAGGTCTCGAGGCCGAGGGTCACCGCGTTCAGCAGGATCAGCGCGATGACCGCGCGCTGGAAGGGCGCCGCGGAGACGAGGCGCGCCACGCGGGCGCGGGCGCTTTCGTCCGCGTCGGCAGCTGTAAGGACTTCCTGCATGCGACTTCCGGCCCCGGCTCCCGATCGGCGGGGCAGGAATGGTCGTTGCGGCCGCGCCGATCAAGGGGCGGGCGGCTATCCCGGGATCACCGCCGGGACACCGAAGAGGCTGCCGTGCAGGTGCAGCAGCGCGGCCCAGGCGGCCAGGCCGAGCACCGGCGGCACCCAGCCGATCTCGGCGAGGACCAGCCGGTTGCGGCCCGCCGCGATGGCGCCGAAGGGCACGATTGAGGTGGCCGCCGCCAGCCGCGCCCAGGTATCCGGCTGCCGCGCCGCCAGCTTCGCGTCGATCGAGGGCATGCCCGCCACCGCCGTCACCAGGAAGGCGCCGAAGAACACCAGGCCGGCAGTGTCGCCGTTGCCCAGCATGTGCACCGCGGCCCAGATCGCGAAGCTCCAGAGCATCGGGTGGCGCGTGATGCGCTGGATGCCGCGCGGCTCGGCGCCGATCAGCCCCTCGCCGCCCATGGCGGTGGGATTGCCGCGCAGCGAGGCGACGAACAGGACGAAGCCGGGCAGCATCGCCAGCGCCAGGATCCAGCGCAGCCAGTCGGGCGCGGACCACAGCGGCGTCGTCGGGGCCGCGCGCCAGGCCAGGACCAGCAGGGCGATCGTCACCACGGACGCGAGCGAGAAGGCGATCCGGAAGCCGGCCTCGCCCAGGCGGGCGACGATCGTGCCGCGCAGCGCGGTGCCGGCGATGCCGACATGCACCCCGACCCAGAGCAGCGCCGCGAGGATCAGCATCAGCATCCTTGGTCTCCTGGTCGTCGCCGCTTGACGCGGGGCGCCTGCCGGGTTGCCTTGGCGCCCTGGTCCCGGCCGCCCACCACGCCGGCGCCGGACAGGCGGTGCCGCGCCCGCTCGCACCGCGGGGGAGTATGCCATGACCCAGCCCTTCCGGCTGCACGTTCCCGATGCGGCGATCGCCGACCTGAAGGCGCGCCTGGCGCGGACCCGCCTGCCGGACCAGCCGCCGGGTGACGACCCCTGGGCGCTGGGCACCAGCGTGCCCGCGCTGTCGGCGCTGCTGGACCATTGGCGCGACCGCTTCGACTGGCGCGCCGCCGAGGCGCGGCTGAACGCCTTCCCGCAATTCACCGCGCGGCTGCACGGCATCGACGTGCATTACCTGCACGTGCCCGGGGTGGGGCCGGCGCCCTGCCCGCTGCTGCTCTCCCATGGCTGGCCGGGATCGGTCTTCGAGTTCATGGAGATCATCCCGATGCTGACCGACCCCGGGCGCTTCGGCGGCGACCCGGCGGACGCCTTCACCGTCGTCGCACCCTCGCTGCCCGGCTACGGGCTGTCCTTCAAGCCGGGCCAGGAGCGCTTCGGCATCGACAGGATCACCGACGCGCTGGCCGACCTGATGACAGGCGTGCTGGGCTACCGCCGCTTCGCCGCGCAGGGCGGCGACTGGGGCGCCTCCGTCGCCTCGCGCATGGGGGCCGTGCATGCGGAGCGGGTGATCGGCATCCACGTGAACCTGCTGATGATCCGCCGCGACCCGGCCGCGCTGGTCGATGCCATGGGCGAGGAGGAGGCGCGCTACCGCGCCGAACTGGAGCACTGGCTGCGCGAGGAGACCGGCTACCAGTGGATCCAGGGCACCCGGCCGCAGACCCTGGCCTTCGGGCTGACGGACAGCCCGGCCGGCCTCGCCGCCTGGATCCTGGAGAAGTTCCGCCAGTGGTCGGACTGCGACGGCGATCCGTTCAGCGTGCATTCCATGGATGCGCTGCTGTCCAACATCGGGCTCTATTGGTTCACCGGCTGCATCGGCGCCTCCTTCCACCCCTACTATGCGCGCATGCACGGGCCCTGGCCGGTGCCGGGCACGGTGGACGTGCCGACCGGCTACTGCCAGTTTCCCCGCGAGATCCTCCGCCCGCCGCGCAGCCTGGCCGAGCGCACCTACACCGACATCCGGCGCTGGTCGGTGATGCAGCGGGGCGGGCATTTCGCCGCCATGGAGCAGCCGGCGGCGCTGACCGAGGAGGTGCGCGCCTTCTTCCGCCCGCTGCGGGGCGCGCCATGACGCCGGACGCCGCCCGCGAGGCCTGCGCGCTGATCTGGGGTCACCGCCGGGCCGGCACGCGTCTCGGGGCGCTGCCGCCGGCGCTGCGCCCGGCGACGCGGGCCGAGGGCTACGCCATCCAGGCCGGGCTGGAGACGCTTGGCCCGCTCTGGGGCTGGAAGATCGCCGCCACCAGCGTGGCCGGGCAGCGCCACATCAACGTGGACGGGCCGCTGGCCGGGCGGATCCTGGCCTCGATGCTGGTGCCGGAGGGGGCGCCGGTACCGCTGGCCGGCAACGCCATGCTGGTCGCCGAGCCGGAATTCGTCTTCCGCATGGGCCAGGACCTGCCGCCGCGCGACGCGGCCTACACGCAGGCCGAGGTGATGGAGGCCGTCGCCGCGCTGCATCTCGGCATCGAGGTGCCCGACAGCCGCTTCGCCGACGTCACCGCCGCCGGCGGGCCGGGGCTGATTGCCGACAATGCCTGCGCGCACCTGATGGTGCCGGGGCCGGAGGCGCCGGCGCCGTGGCGCGATCTCGACCTTGCCCGGCACCGCGTGGCCTGCACGGTCGAGGGCCGCTATGCGCGCGAAGGGCTGGGCGCCAACGTGCTGGGCGATCCGCGCAGCGCGCTGGCCTGGCTGGCGAACGAGCTTTCCCGCCACGGCGCGGCGCTGCGCGCCGGCCACTTCGTGACCACCGGCACCTGCGCCGTGCCGCTCGATCTCCGCCCGACGGGCGAGAGCATCACCGCCGACTACGGCGCGCTCGGCCGCATGGCCGTGCGCTTCACGCCCTGAGGGACCCCGAGATGGCGGACAGCAGCGCCGACAGCTTCGACTACGTGATCGTCGGCGCCGGCGCCGCCGGCTGCGTGCTGGCAAACCGGCTCAGCGAGGATGGCAGCGCCACCGTCTGCGTGCTGGAGGCCGGGCCACCCGACAGCAATCCCTGGATCCACGTGCCGGCGGGCTTCATCAAGACGCTGGTCGATCCCCGCGTGACCTGGCAGTTCAGGACGACGCCGACGGCGAACACGGCCGGGCGCGCGGTGCCCACGACGCAGGGGCGCACCCTCGGCGGCTCCTCCTCGGTGAACGGCATGGTGTACAACCGCGGCCAGCCGGCGGACCTCGACAATTGGGCGCAGCGCGG